>CAZRGU010000049.1:0-2158 GCA_964599705.1 uncultured Ectothiorhodospiraceae bacterium
CGGTCTGCGCGGCGCTGCGCGAGCGCCACCCCTACGAGCTGCCCGGGATCCTCGCCCTGCCGGTCAGCGACGGCCTGCCCGAGTACCTGGCCTGGATCGAGAGCGCCGGGTGGAGCGAGAGGCGGCCCGGGGGCAGCAGCGGGGGGCGCTGAGCGGGCCGCCGGTCAAGCGCGGCTCGCGGGCCGCTCGAGCACCGCGAGGGAGGCCAGGGCCAGGGCGGCGAGCAGCGCGCCGACGGTGAAGGTTGCGCTCGGCCCGCGGGCCTGCCAGAGGGCGCCGGCGAGCAGGCTCGCGCCGAGCAGCGCCAGGCCGCTGGCGAGGTGGTACAGGCCGAAGGCGGTGCCGTGCAGGCGTGCCGGGCTGCGATCGGCGACCATGGCGGTGAGCTGGCCCTGGGTGAGCGCCAAGTGGATCCCCCACAGGCCGATCCCGGCCAGGGTCATGGCCACCCCGCCGGCGAGCGCCAGGACCACGTCGGCCCCGATCAGCACCGCGCAGCCGGCGGCCAGCGGCGCCCGCCGCCCGAGCCGGTCGGAGAGCGCCCCGGCCGGATAGGCGGCGGCCGCGTAGCAGACGTTCATCACCACCAGGGCGATCGGCACCCAGCGCAGCGCCAGCCCGTTCTCGCTGGCCGCGACCAGCAGGAAGGCCTCGCTGAAGCGGGCCAGGCTGAACAGGGTGGCGGTGACCACCAGCATCCAGTACCTGCGGGGCAGCGCCGCGGCATCGGCCCAGCGCGGCGCCACCGCCGTGCCGTCCGGCCCGGGCGGGGCGCGGTCCGGCTCGCGCACCCCGAGCCACAGCACCGCCACGGCGAGCAGCGCCGGCAGCGCGCTGACCCAGAACACCGCGCGGATGTCGCCGGCGAGCAGCACCATCAGCGCCATCGCCAGCAGCGGCCCGAGAAAGGCACCGACCGTGTCGAGGGCCTGGCGCAGCCCGAAGCAGGCGCCGCGGATCGCGGCCGGCGCGAGCTCGGCGACCAGCGCGTCGCGCGGCGCGCCACGCACCCCCTTGCCGACCCGATCGACGATCCGGGCGACGAACACCGGGGCGAGCGAGCCGGCCAGCGCGAACAGCGGCTTGCTGAGCGCCGACAGGCCGTAGCCGGCCACCGCCAGCGCCTTGCGCCGCCCGAGCCGGTCGCTGAGCACCCCCGAGAAGGCCTTGAGCAGCGCGGCGGTGGCCTCGGCCAGGCCCTCGAGCCAGCCCAGCGCCAGCGGACTGGCCCCCAGGGTGACGACCACGAAGACCGGCAGCAGGCTGTGGATGGCCTCCGAGGAGGCGTCCATCAGCAGGCTGACGACTCCCAGCGCCCAGATCGGTCGGGGAATGCGTGGGCGCTCTGCGGGCAAGGCGGCTTCCCGGTGCGAGGTGGGACGGAGGGCGCACGATAGCACGCCGGGGTGTACGACTGCGCCAGCGCTCGCCTGACACGGCGCTCGCCTGGATCGCGCACCGCTGCGTGGTGCGGGCCACAGGGAGCATGCCCGTCAGGGCGGGTGGGACGGCGGCCGCGGCCGTGACTCGCTGGGCGATGCGGGGAGCAGGCCGCCCCGGCCGGCCGGCCGGGGCGGATGGCCCGCTCGACGGGCCGGCGCGGGGGCTACGACTCCCAGCCGCGAGCGCCCGGGATGCGCACCTCGTCCTCGTCGAACGAGCCGCGCGCGGCGCGGGTGTGGCAGGCGTCGCAGTTGCTCCAGGAGCGCACCTTGGGGTTGTCGCGGACCAGGCGCATCGGCACCTCGTCGTGCTTGCGCTCGAACCAGGCGAGCTCGGTGATGCGCAACGGGGTCTTGCCGGCCGAGGTCAGGCGGGTCATCCACGAGCGCTTGCCGGCGTGGGTGACCAGGTAGCCGGTGATCGCACGCTGCTCCTCGCTGTCGAGCTCGGCGTTCTCGCCGAAGTGATCGGCGAGGTTGCCCATGAGCGCCTTCCAGGAGCCGGCCGGCAGGAAGCGGGCCGGGTAGGCGAAGTGGCAGGCCCCGCACTCCTTGGCGTAGAGCGCCGCCTCGGTGCCGCCCGGCGGCGAGCCGCCGGCGGCAGGCTGGGCGGCGCCGGCGCGCTGGCGTTCCCTGCGCTCGTGCTCGGCGCGCTCGCCGCGCTCCTTGCTCGCCGTGCGCAGCCGGTCCTGGTGCTCGTCGCGCTCGTGCTCGTC
>CAZRGU010000049.1:2258-14628 GCA_964599705.1 uncultured Ectothiorhodospiraceae bacterium
CGCTCATGCTCGTCGCGCTCGCCCCACTCGCCGCCGAGCAGGCGCGAGAGGAAGCCGCGCTCGCTCGCCTCGGGTCCGCGCGGGCTGTCGCCCAGCGCGATGCCGCTCGCCGCGCCGAGGGCGGCGGCGACGATCAGCATCGTGGTCACGGTGATCACTCGCTTGGTCTTCATCGGATTTCCCTCCGGGATGGTTGTCGTGGGCCGCGCGGCTACTGGCTGCGCAGCCAGGTGAGCAGGTCGCCCTTCTCCTGGGCGCTGCACTCGCGCCCGACCGTCCACTTGCAGTTGCGCCGGAACCACTTCTCGACCTTCTTGGCGTCGGTGAGGCGCTGTGGATTGGCGGACGGGGCCATCGGCTCGATCGGCTTGCCGGTCTTGACGTGCTTGCCGGGGCGGGTCAGGTCGGCGGTGTGGCAGAGCCCGCAGTAGCGCTCGCTCGGGGCCTTGCTCGAGGCGTGGCGCTGGTTCCAGAAGGCCTCGCCGCGGGCCGCGTCGAACGGCCCGGCGCCGGCGGCCTGGTAGCGGGCCAGCAGCTCGTCGATGGTGGCCGCTCCGGCGGCGGCGGGGACGGTGAGCACGAGGGCCAGGGCCACGGCGCGTAGGGGTCGCATCATCGGTCTTCTCCTTCCACTCACGAGGGGGTCTTGGGGGTGCCCTTGGGCAGGTGCATGGCCGCGTCCTCGAAGGTGCCGAGCTCGGCATCGAGGTGGCAGGCGGCGCAGTTGGCGCGGCTGCCCACGTCGGGGCGGCGCCAGTAGCGGTCGTCGATCTTGGCGTGCTGCTCGCGCCAGTAGGCGGTTGCCGTGATGCGCAGCGGCGCCTCGCCGGCCGGGATGGTCCGGATCTGCTTGCGGGCCGGCTCGCTGAGCCCGCGCTCGGCGGCGTTGGCGACCGCGAAGCGCTCGAGCGTGGCGAGCGTCTCGGCGTCAAGCCCGAGGTCCTCGCCGAAGTGATCGGCCTGCTCGGCGAGCATCCGCTGCCAGGATCGGGCCGGCAGCAGGCTCGGGTGGAAGGCCAGGTGACAGTCGCCGCACTCGCTGTTCCAGGTCTCGTCCTGGGCCAGGCTGGGCCCCCGGAACGGGCGGTAGGGCGCGTCGGGCGGGGCGCTCAGCTGACCGCGGAAGAAGCCGCCGCTGAAGGCCAGCACCCAGACCAGCATCCCCACCCCGAGGGTGGTGTGGCGGTAGCGTGCCCGGCTCGGCTCGCCGCGGGCCGGCTTCGAGCCGGTGATCATCGCCAGGGTCAGGCTCTCGCGGTGCACGAAGCTCTCCACCAAGACCCCGGCGACGTGGACGCCGAGCAGCGCCAGCATCACCCAGGCGAGGGTACTGTGGGTCCACTTGAGGGGTACGTCGAGGTGGGTCGGCAGCACCCCGGCGAGCGGCCCGTGGACCTCCTCGCTGCCGAGCACGGCGATGCCGCTGACCGTGATCGCCAGGCCCAGGGCCAGCAGGGCGAAGATCGCCCACGAGCCGGGCGGGTTGTGGCCGAGGTGGCGCGGGGGGCGCCCGGCGAGCAGCCCGGCCAGGTAGGCGCGGACCTCGCGCCAGCCGTAGGCGAACTCGCGGAAGCGCGCGTAGGGGCCGCCGACCAGGCCCCACACGATCCGGAACACGACCGCGGCGAGCGCCAGGTAGCCGGCGAACACGTGCCAGTCGAGGTAGCGGTCATCGCCGAGGGTCAGGAAGGCGATCGCGAAGGCCCCGGCGAAGGTCCAGTGGAAGACCCGCGTCGGCAGGTCCCAGACCAGCGCCGCCGGATCGCCCGCGCGGGGCGCCGAGGGGCTCGAGCCGGCGCGCCTCGGGGCGCTCTCAGGCGTGCTCACCCCGCACCTCCTTGCGACCGGTGATCATCGAGCGCACCAGGTTCTCGCGGTGCTGGAGGCTGGCCACCGCGACCCCGACGAGGTGCAACGCCACCAGCAGCAGGGCGAAGTTGGCGAGGCCCTCGTGGATTGCGGCGGTGGCGCGCAGCCACAGCGGGACTCCCCCGGCGGCGTAGGCGGCCAGCGGCCCGGCGTGCTCCTCGAGGGCGAGCGCGGCGACCCCCGAGACCCCGACCAGGGCCACGGTGATCAGCATCAGCACGATCATCGCGCCGCCGGCGGGGTTGTGCCCGAGGTGGCGCCGGGGACGGAAGGCGAGCACCTCCTTGAGGTAGGCGATCACCGTCGCCGGACGGTGTACGAAGCTCGCAAAGCGCGCGTAGCGGGTCCCGAACAGGCCCCAGGGGATGCGGATCGCGATCACGGCCAGGGTCAGGTAGCCGGCCAGGCTGTGCAGGGCGAGGAGGTCGTCCTCGGTGACGAAGGCGACCAGGAAGCTGGCTGCCAGCAGCCAGTGCCCGATCCGTACCAATGGATCCCAGACCTTGATCTGGCGTTGCTCGTGCATCGTTCGGCTCTCCGTGGCGCGGTCCCGCCGCCGAGCGCGGCGGGCCTCGTCTGTCGTTGTGTCGTGGTCGGCAGGGAGGATACGGATCGGCGCTGAAACCACACTGAACCCACTCTGACGCGCGGCTGAACGCTGCCGGTGAGCAGATTCGCCGGCGTGGCCGACACGACGTCGAGCCGGCTGGAGGGCGCCGGGGGAGGCGGAGGGGCAGGCCGCGGAGCGACCCGCTGCGAGCACGTCCCTGATGGCGCTCGGCGCTCGGCATCCGTGCCTCGCGACGGTCGCTCCGCGCCCCGCCCCTCCGCCTCCCCCGGCTTGCCGCCTCGCCCGGAGCGAGCGGATCGGCGGTCGCAGCCGTGGATTGGTGAGCTATCCGGGCTAGTAGCCGGCGGCGAGCGCTGCGGGGCGGCGCGGATCGGCGGCCCCGAGGAGGGTGCCGTCGGGACGGCGCAGCACGCTGTTGGCGCTGCCCATCGCGTCGCCGACCACGATGCGGTGGCCGCGGGCGCGCAGCAGGGCGAGGGTGTCGGGGCTCAGGCCGCGTTCGATGCGCAGCACGTCGGGACGCCACTGGTGGTGGATGCGCGGCGCGGCCACCGCCTCGGCGAGGTTCATGCGGTGGTCGACGAGGTTGACGATCACCTGCACGACGGTGGTGATGATCCGGCTACCCCCGGGGCTGCCGGTGGCGAGCACCACCTTGCCGTCCTCGAGCACCAGCGTCGGGGTCATCGAGGAGAGCGGGCGCTTGCCGGGGGCGATGGCGTTGGCCTCGCCGCCGATCAGCCCGTAGGCGTTCGCCACCCCGGGCTTGGCCGAGAAGTCGTCCATCTCGTTGTTGAGGAGGATCCCGGTGCCGCCGGCCACGATCCCGGTGCCGAAGCCGAAGTTCAGGGTGTAGGTGTTGGCGACCGCGTTACCGGCCGCGTCGATGATCGAGAAGTGGGTGGTCTCGGGGCTCTCGTAGGGCAGCGGGTCGCCGGGGCCGATCTCGTCGGCGGGCCGGGCGCGGCGCGGGTCGATGCGCCCGCGCAGCGCCGCCGCGTAGGCCTTGGAGGTCAGCCCGCGGGCCGGCACCGGCCAGAAGTCGGGATCGCCGAGATGGCGGCTGCGATCGGCGTAGGCGAGCTTCATCGACTCGGCCATCAGGTGGATGGCTTCCGCGCTGCCCGCCCCCAGCGAGGCGAGCGGGAAGCCTTCCAGGAGGTTGAGGATCTCGACGAGGTGAACGCCGCCCGAGCTCGGCGGTGGCATCGAGCGGATCTCGTGACCGCGGTAGCTGCCGCGCACCGGCGGGCGCAGCCGGGCCCGGTAGGCGCGCAGGTCCTCGAGCCCCACCAGCCCGCCGTTGGCGGCCATGTCGGCGGCGATGCGCTCGCCGATCGGGCCCCCATAGAAGGCCGCGGCGCCGCGCTCGGCGATCCGGGCGAGGCTCCAGGCGAGGTCACGCTGCACCAGCCGCTCGCCCTCGCGGTAGGGTGAGCCGTCCGGCTTGAGGAAGATTCGGGCGCTGGCCGGATGGCGAGCGAGGCGCTCGCGACGCGCGGCGAGCGCCGCGGCCAGCGTCCGATCGACGCGGATCCCCTCGCGGGCCAGGCGCAGCGCCGGGGCGACGAGCTCGGCGAGCGGGCGGGTGCCGTAGCGCTCGGCGGCGAGCGCCAGCCCGGCCACGGTTCCGGGGACGCCCACCGACTGGTAGCTGAAGCGCGCCTTGCGCCGGTCGACCTCGCCGCTGGCGTCGAGATACATGTCGCGGCGCGCCGCACGGGGCGCTCGCTCCCGGTAGTCGATGGCTACCGTCTCGCCGCGCGCGGCCCGATGCACGAGCATGAAGCCGCCCCCGCCGAGATTGCCGGCGCTCGGCAGGGTCACGGCGAGCGCGAAGCCGACCGCCACCGCGGCATCGACCGCATTGCCGCCGGCGCGCAGGATCTCGACACCGATGCGGGTGGCCCGCGGCTCGTCGCTGGCGACCATGCCGCGCTCGGCGGCCACCGGGCGGAACACGGCCCGCGGGGCGTCCGGCGCCGGGCCATGGCTGGCGGCGGCGCCCGCCGGGACGGCGAGCAGCGCGGCCAGCCCGAGTGCCGCCCATCCGCGCCTCGACCTCGTGTCGCTCGCCGCCGCCACCGCTTGCCTCGTCCCGCCTGCGCCCCGGCGAGGGTAACCGCCCAGTGGTAGCATGTCAGCCTCGCCGCGCAACGGGAAACGGGGTGCGAACGCTCGGCCTGATCGGTGGGATGAGCTGGGAGTCGACGGTTCCCTACTACCGTCTCATCAACCAGCACGTCGGCGAGCGCCTCGGTGGGCTGCGCTCGGCGCCGCTGGTGCTGTGGAGCGTCGACTTCGCCGAGATCGAGCGCCTCCAGCACGCCGGCCAGTGGGCCCGTACCGGGGCGATCCTGGCCGAGGCCGCGCGCCGCCTGGAGGGGGCGGGCGCCGAGGCCCTGGTGCTGTGCACCAACACCATGCACCGGGTGGCCGGTGCGATCGAGGCCGCCGTGGCGATCCCGCTGCTGCACATCGCCGATGCCACCGCCGCGGCGATCCGCGCCGCCGGGCTGCGCCGCGTCGGGCTGCTCGGCACCGCCTTCACCATGGAGCAGGACTTCTATCGCGGGCGCCTCGCTGAGCGCCACGGCCTCGAGGTGCTGGTCCCCGAGCAGGGCGAGCGCGCGCTGGTCCACCGGGTCATCTACGAGGAGCTGTGCCAGGGGCGCATCGAGGAGCGCTCGCGGATGCGCTTTCGCGAGGTCATCGCCGGGCTCGCGGCCCGCGGCGCCGAGGGGGTGATCCTCGGCTGCACCGAGATCTCGCTGCTGGTCGAGGCCGGCGATGCCGAGGTGGCGCTGTTCGACACCACCGCGCTGCACGCCCGGGCTGCCGCCGAGTGGGCGCTCGCCGATGGGTGAGCCGGGCCGGCGCTGGTGGCTGCTGCTGGCGGTCGCGCCGCTCGTCGCGCTGGCCGATGATGGGTGCCTCGAGCTGCTCTACTTCGAGCGCCCGCCCTACTACCAGGCGCTGCCCGGCGGCGCGGTCGGCGGGCTGGTCGCCTCGCGCGCCGCGGCCGCGCTCGAGGCCGCCGGGGTCTGCTACCGCTGGCGCGCGCTGCCGGCCAAGCGCCACCTGGCCGAGATCGAGCGCAACGAGCAGGCCGCCTGCGCGGTCGGCTGGTTCCGCACCGCGGAGCGCGAGCGCTACGCCCGCTTCAGCGCGCCGCTGTACCGCGACCGGCCACTGGTCGCGGTCGCGGCCCGCTCCGCGGGGCTAAAGGAACGGTACCGATCGGCCGCTGAACTGCTGGCGCAGGGGAATCGGGTGCTCGGTCTGCGCGCCGGCTTCTCCTACGGCGAGGAGCTCGATGCGGCCATCGCGCGGATCGCGCCGCGCACCTACACCACCGCCAAGCCGGTCGTCCACCTGCTGCAGATGCTGGAGCGCGGGCGTGTGGATTTTGTCTTCATGGCTCGGGAGGAGGCCGACTACCTGCTCGCCCGCGGCGAGCATCCCGGGCTCATGCTCATCTCCTTCGCCGACCTCCCCGCGGGCAACACCCGTCACCTGCTGTGCAGCCGGCGTACCCCCGAGGCGGTGCTCGAGCGCATCGACGCGGCGATCCGCGCCCGCTGGCCGGAATGACCGCTCGCTGGTGACCAGGGTCCCGGTGCCGGCACCGCTGCGCCGGCTCGCGGTGCGCGAGGCGCGCAACGCGGTCCTCGTCGGCCTGGTTCTCGGCGTCGCGGTGAGCGCCGTCCAGGTGGTGCTCGACCTGCGCGATCAGCGCCTCCAGGTCGCCGCCCGGATGCACCAGCTCCTCGAGGTCATGCGCGGGCCCGCCACCCAGGCCGCCTTCGAGCTCGACGTGCGCCTCGCCGACGCCGTGGTCTCCGGGCTGTCCGCCCACCGCGCGGTGCGCGCCGTTCGGGTGCTCGACGATCGCGACGAGGTGATGGCCGCCATCGAGGTGGCACCGGGGGCCCCATCCGGCCCGCTGGCGAGGCTCGCCGAGCGGATCTTTCCCGCCGGCCCCTACCGGATGGAGCTCCGCCACGCCATCGGCGGGAGCGCGCTGGGCGCCGTCGAGGTCCGCGTCGACAGCGCCTACCTCGCCGGCGATTTCCTGCAGCGCGCGGTGCGGGTGGTGGTCGGAGGGCTGGTGCGCAACCTGCTGCTCGCCGGCCTGCTGGTGCTGCTCTTCTACTACACCCTGACCCGGCCGCTGCTGCGCATCGTGGCCGACGCCGAGGCGCTCGACCCCGGCGCCGAGGCGGGGCGAGGGGTCGCCACTCCGCGGGGACACGCCGGCGACGAGCTGGGGATGCTGGTCCGGGTCATCAACGACCTGGTGGTCCGCTACCGGCGCGCGCTCGGCGAGCGGCTGCGCGCCGAGCGCGCGCTGGCCGAGAGCGAGGCGCGCTTCCGCGCCGTGGTCGACAACGCCCCGGCCGAGATCCAGCTCAAGGACCTCGAGGGCCGCTACCTGATGGTCAACCGGCGCTTCGAGGAGCTCTACCAGGTGCGCGAGGAGGAGGTGCGCGGCAAGCGCCCGAGCGAGGTCGTGCCCCCGGCGCTCGGGCGCTTCGCCGAGGCCCACGACGCCGAGGTGCGGCGCAGCGGGCGGGTGATCGAGCGCGAGGAGGAGAACGAGCTCCCGGATCGCTGCTACACCGCGCTGATGGTCAAGTTCCCGGTCTACGATGGCGACGGGCGTCTGATCGGCACCGGCGGGGTCGGCGTCGACATCACCGAGCGCAAGCGCGTCGAGGGCGAGCTCGCCTACCACGCGACCCACGACGATCTCACCGGGCTGGTCAATCGCCGCACCTTCGAGCGGCGGCTCGCCCGGGTGATCGAGACCGCGCGCGGCTCGCACAGCGAGCACGCGCTGTGCTATCTCGATCTCGACCAGTTCAAGGTCATCAACGACACCTGCGGGCACGTCGCCGGCGACGAGCTGCTGCGCCAGCTCGGCCGGCTGCTCAGCGCCCAGGTGCGCAAGCGGGACACCCTGGCCCGCCTCGGCGGCGACGAGTTCGCGGTGCTGCTCGAGCGCTGCTCGATCGCCCAGGCCCGGCGGGTGGCCGAGAAGATCCGCGCCGCGGTCGCGGCGTTCCGCTTCGTCTGGGGGGAGAGCAGCTTCGCGGTCGGGGTGAGCATCGGGCTGGTCGCGGTCACCGGCGAGAGCGCCGGTCCCTCGGCGGTGCTGTCGATGGCCGACGCGGCCTGCTACGCGGCCAAGGACCAGGGCCGCAACCGCCTCCACGAGTACCGCGAGGACGACGACCTGATGGCCCGGCGCACCGGCGAGATGCGCTGGGTGGCGCGCCTCAACCGGGCCCTCGAGGAGGACCACTTCGAGCTCTGCTACCAGCCGATCATCGCCCTCGAGGGCCGCGAGCCGGAGCTCACGCGGGCCTTCGAGGTGCTGGTGCGGCTGCGCGAGCCGGGCGGCCAGCGGGTGCCGCCCGGCGCCTTCCTTCCCGCCGCCGAGCGCTACGGGCTGGCCGTGCGCCTCGACCGCTGGGTGGTCGAGCACACCCTCGGCTGGCTCGAGCGCCAGCCCGCGATCCTCGCCGACCTCGAGCACTGCGCGATCAACCTGTCCGGGCAGTCGCTCGGCGACGAGCAGATGCTCGCCTTCCTGGTCGAGCGGGTGCGGCGCTGGCCGGCGCCGGCGGCCAAGATCTGCTTCGAGATCACCGAGACGGCCGCGATCACCAACCTCGCGGTGGCGACCCGGCTGATCCGGGCGCTGCGTGCCGAGGGCTGCCGCTTCGCCCTCGACGATTTCGGCAGCGGGCTGTCCTCGTTCGCCTACCTGAAGTCGCTGGCGGTCGACTTCATCAAGATCGACGGCACCTTCGTGCGCGACATGGCCGGTGACCCGGTCGACCGCGAGATGGTGCGCTCGATCAACGAGATCGGCCACGTGCTGGGCAAGCGGACCATCGCCGAGTTCGTCGAGGACGACACCACCCTCGAGCTGCTCCGCGAGATCGGCGTCGACTACGCCCAGGGCTACGGCATCGCCCGGCCGGCGCCGCTCGCTGAGCTCGCTTCGTGAGTCCCCTGGCCCGAATGTCTCACCGCGGGTCGCCGCTGCCGGAGAAGAAGCGCGGCCAGAGCTCGCGCACCACGGGCCCGTCGCTGGCCAGGGCGTGGCAGGTGTCGAGCATCGCCGGGCGCTCGCCCCGCTCGGCGGCCTGCTCGGCGCGCTCGCGGCGCCGCCCGGCGAGGGTCTGGTAGGCGGTGGTCGCCAGCGGGCCGAGCAGCTCGACCAGGTGGGTGCAGCCGCGCACCCCGCCGAGGCGCTCGCGCACCGCGCGCTGCCACCCCGGGCCGATGCGCAGCCCCTCCAGGTCGCGAAAGCGCGGGGTGATCTCGGGACAGACCGGGAAGGGGGCGTGATCGGTCGCCGCCTCGACGGCGTGGATGCACAGCTCCTCGTCGACGGTCAGGCGCAGCCACATCTCGTGGACCGGCTCGCCGGCCGCGATCTCGCCGCGGAAGCGGTTGTGGAAGGCGTAGCTCTTGGTGTCGATCAGGTGGCCCTCGACGTCCCACAGGCCGTCGGCGCGCCGGTAGCCCCGGCACACCACCCGGCGCTCGTGGATCGGCTCGCGCTCGCTCGGGCTCGACAGGGGCATGGCGACTCTCCGCAGTGGGGCGCGCGGACCATACGGCCGGCGAGCGCGGGGGGTCAAATCCCGGCCCGCCTCGCCCGCCGATCCGGCGCCGCGGACGCCGATCGATGCGCGCAGGCGGGGCGTTCCCCCTGCGGCCGGCTCGACCGGGGGCGGGCATCGCCCGCCGCTTGCGCTGCCCGGCGACGGCCGCCGGAGGCGGCGCGGCTCTGCGCTGCGTGCCCCCCGCCAGCGCGGCGTCTCGATGCCCTCGCCCCGCTCATCGCCGCGCGCTGCGCGCCGGCGGCGCGTTGCCGGCGGGGGCCGGCAGGGCTATCATGGTGCAGCGCACAATGACGGCTCGGGGCCGTCCCGGCGAAGGGAGAGCAGCGGTGCCAGAGCAGACGACCACGGCAGAGCCCCCCGGGCTCTGCGCGACCATCGAGCGGGCCAGCGCAGTGGCCGAGCAGGCGCTGCGGGCGCTGCGGGCACGCCTCGAGGCGGGCACCGGGCGCTCCCCCGGGCCGGCCGATCCGCTCGGGCTCGGTAGCGCGAGCCTCGCCCTCGGGATGGGCCTGTGGCGCGAGCCGTGGCGCCTGGCCGGCACCCAGCTCGAGCTGTGGTGGCGCTACCAGCGCCTGGTCGGCACCCTGCTGCTGCGCGGCATGGGCATCGACAGCGAGCCGGTCGCGGCGCCCGGGCCCGACGACCGCCGCTTCCGCGACCCGCTCTGGGAGCACAGCCCGCTGTTCGACTTCATCAAGCAGGCCTACCTGCTCACCGCCGACGCCTGGCTCGACGTGGTCGCCGGCAGCGAGGAGCTCGACCCGGACACCCGCAGCAGGCTGGCGTTCGCGACCCGCCAGCTGCTCGACGCACTCTCACCCAGCAACTTTGCCGCCAGCAACCCCGAGGTGCTGCGCGCGATCGGCGAGAGCGGCGGCGGCAGCCTGCTCGAGGGGCTCGCCAACCTGCTCGAGGACATCGAGCGCAGCCCGGCGCGGCTCGACATCAGCATGTGCGATCGCGATGCCTTCGAGGTCGGTACCGACCTGGCCACCACCCCGGGCAAGGTGGTGTTCCGCAACGCGCTGATCGAGCTGATCCAGTACCGGCCGAGCACCGCCAGGGTCTACCGCCGGCCGCTGCTCGTCATCCCGCCGTGGATGAACAAGTTCTACATCATGGACCTTCGTCCCGGGAACTCGCTGGTCGAGTGGCTGGTCGGCCAGGGCCACACGGTGTTCATGATCTCGTGGGTCAACCCGGAGGCGCGCCACGCCGGCAAGGACTTCGAGGACTACATGCTCGAGGGGCCGCTGGCCGCCCTCGACGCGATCGAGCGGGCCACCGGCGAGCGCGAGGCCAACGTCGTGGGCTACTGCCTCGGCGGGATCCTGCTCGCCGCGACCCTCGGCTGGCTGGCCGCGCGCGGCGAGCAGCGGGTGGCGAGCGCGACGCTGCTGACCACCATGGTCGACTTCTCCGAGGTCGGCGACGTCGGCCTGTTCATCGACGAGCAGCGCGTCGAGGAGCTCGAGCGGCACATCCGCGAGGTCGGCTATCTCGACGGGCGGGCGGTGGCGGCGACCTGGCGGGCGGTGCGCGCCAACGACCTGGTCTGGTCGTTCTTCGTCCACAACTACCTGCTCGGGCGCCGTCCCGCGCCCCTCGACCTGCTCTACTGGAACTCCGATCCGACCCACCTGCCGGCCGCCTGCCACTGCTTCGTGCTGCGCCGCCTGTACCTCGAGAACCGGCTGCGCGAGCCGGGCGGAATCGTGCTCGCCGGCTCCCCGGTCGATGTCACCCGGGTGCGTGTCCCGGCCTACATCCTGGCGACCCGCGACGACCACATCGCGCCGTGGCGCACCGCCTACGCCACCACCGGGCTGTTCTCCGGCCCGCGGCGCTTCGTGCTCGGCGCATCGGGGCACATCGCCGGGGTCATCAACCCGCCCGGGCGCGGCAAGTACGGCTACTGGACCGGCGCCCGGCTGCCCGCCGACCCCGAGGAGTGGCTGGCCGGGGCGCGCGCCCACCACGGGTCCTGGTGGCCGGACTGGCAGCGCTGGGTGCGCCGCCACGGCGGCGGCGAGGTCGCCGCGCGCGAGCCCGGTGACGGGCGGCTCGCGGTCCTCGCCGATGCCCCCGGAAGCTACGTCCGGGTGCGGATCGACTAGCCCGGATGTCTCGGCGATGCGCGAGGCGAGGGCGGCGCGCCGCTGTCCTGGCGTCGCGCCACCGCTCGCGGGTGTCGCCTTCCCTCCTTGATCCGGCGGCGCCGCTCCGCGCAGACTCGCCGGTCACGCGCGCGCCGCGCGCGTCTCGAACCACTCGGGGAGGATCGCTCTGATGAACTGGACCCGTCTCGCAGCCGGCACGCTCGCGGCCGGCGCTGCGCTGCTGCTCACCGCAACCGCCCAGGCCGGCGACCCGGCCGGGTGCCGCACGGTGCGCTTCTCCGATGTCGGCTGGACCGACATCACCGCGACCACCGCCGCGACCAGCGTGGTCCTGGAGGCCCTCGGCTACACGCCCAAGGTCGAGGTGCTGTCGGTGCCGGTGACCTACGAGAGCCTCAAGAACAAGGACATCGATGTCTTCCTCGGCAACTGGATGCCGACCATGGAGGAGAACATCAAGCCCTACCGCGAGAACGGCACGGTGGAGACCGTCGGGGTCAACCTCGAGGGCGCCAAGTACACCTTCGCGGTGCCCGACTACGTCTGGGAGGCGGGGCTCAGGGACTTCGCCGACATCGCCCGGTTCAAGGACCAGCTCGACGGCAAGATCTACGGGATCGAGCCCGGCAACGACGGCAACCGGCTGATCCTCGACATGATCGCCAAGAACGCCTTCGGGCTGAAGGGCTTCGATCTGGTCGAGTCGAGCGAGCAGGGGATGCTCGCCCAGGTCAGGCGCGCGGTGCGCAAGAAGGACTGGATCGTGTTCCTCGGCTGGGAGCCGCACCCGATGAACGCCAACTTCTCGATGAGGTACCTCACCGGCGGCGACGACTGGTTCGGTCCCAACTACGGCGGGGCCACGGTCTACACCAACGTGCGCGCCGGCTACACCCGCGAGTGCCCGAACGTCGGCAAGCTGCTCGCCAACCTGAAGTTCACCCTGGCCATGGAGAACGAGATCATGGGCGCGATCCTCGACGGCGGCGAGGAGCCCGAGAAGGCGGCCCGCGCCTGGCTGCGCAGGCACCCCCAGGTCCTCGAGCAGTGGCTCGCCGGGGTGAGCACCTTCGAGGGCGGCGAGGCGCTGCCCGCGGCCCGCAAGGGCCTGGGGCTCTAGGCCGCCTTGCGCCACGGCGCGCGGCCCGCTGAGCCGGGTCGCGCCC
>CAZRGU010000049.1:14728-16950 GCA_964599705.1 uncultured Ectothiorhodospiraceae bacterium
CGCGCCCCATGGCCTGCGCCGGCGGGGCGCCTGGACGCCTGCCGCGGGGCGCTCGGTGCTCGCCCGGCAGGCCGGGGGAGGGGCTGCGATGGACTGGCTCACCGACCACAAGATCCCGCTCGGGCGCTGGATCAAGGATCTCGTCGAGTTCCTCAACGACCACGCCGAGGGGTTCTTCAACGCCATCTCCGAGGGGCTCGGCTTCCTCATCGAGGGTCTGATCGAGCTGCTGAAGTGGTTCCCGCCACTGCTCCTGGTGGCGCTGCTCGCCGGGCTCGCCTGGTGGCTGCACCGCTCGCTGCGCCTGGCGCTGCTGGTGGCCGGCTCGCTGCTCCTGATCATCAACCTCGGCTACTGGGAGCAGACCATCGAGACCCTGGCCCTGGTGGTCTCGGCGACCTTCATCTGCATGCTCGCCGGGGTGCCGCTGGGGATCGCCGCCGCCCACCGCCCGTGGCTCTACGCGGTGCTGCGCCCGGTGCTCGACCTGATGCAGACCATCCCGACCTTCGTGTACCTGATCCCGACCCTGATCCTGTTCGGGCTCGGGGTGGTGCCGGGGCTGATCTCGACGGTGATCTTCGCCATCCCGGCCCCGGTGCGGCTGACCTGGCTGGGGGTCTCCTCGGTGCCGCGCTCGCTGCTCGAGGCCGGCGAGGCGTTCGGGGCCACCCGCCGCCAGCTGCTCTGGAAGATCGAGCTGCCCCACGCCATGCCGACCATCATGGCCGGGCTCACCCAGTGCATCATGCTGTCGCTGTCGATGGTGGTGATCGCCGCCCTGGTCGGGGCCGACGGGCTCGGCAAGCCGGTGGTGCGGGCGCTCAACAGCGTCAACATCGCCAAGGGCTTCGAGGCCGGGCTGGCGATCGTGCTGGTCGCGATCGTGCTCGATCGGGTCTGCCGGCGCTCCGGCGGCGGCCCGCAGGGCCCCGGCGAGGGACGCTAGCGGTGGCGGTCGCGGTCGAGCTCGAGCACGTCGACGTGGTCTTCGGGGCGCGCCCGGGGCGTGCCCTGGCACTGCTCGACGAGGGGCTCGACCGGGCCCGGATCCTCGAGCGCACCGGCCTGGTGGTCGGCGTGCACGACGCCTCGATCGCCATCGAGGAGGGCGAGATCTGCGTGCTGATGGGGCTGTCGGGCTCCGGCAAGAGCACCCTGCTGCGCTGCATCAACGGGCTCAACCGGGCCACCCGCGGGGCGGTTCGGGTGCGCGACGCCGGGCGCATGATCGACGTGTGCCGCTGCGATCCTCAGACCCTGCGCGGCCTGCGCACGGCGCGCATCGCGATGGTCTTCCAGCAGTTCGCGCTGCTGCCCTGGCGCACCGTGGCCGAGAACGTCGGGCTCGGCCTGGAGCTGCGCGGGGTGGCGCGGCGCGAGCGCGAGCGGGTGGTCGCCGAGAAGCTCGAGCTGGTCGGGCTCGCCGACTGGCGCGACAAGTACGCCCACGAGCTCTCCGGCGGCATGCAGCAGCGCGTCGGGCTGGCCCGGGCGTTCGCCACCGACGCCGACATCCTGCTCATGGACGAGCCGTTCTCGGCCCTCGACCCGCTGATCCGCAGCCATCTCCAGGACGAGCTGCTGGCCCTGCAGCGCCGGCTGCGCAAGACCATCTGCTTCGTCAGCCACGATCTGGACGAGGCGCTCAAGCTCGGCACCCACATCGCGATCATGGACGGCGGGCGGATCGTGCAGTACGGCGAGCCCGAGCGGATCGTGCTCGAGCCGGCCAACCAGTACGTGGCCGACTTCGTCGCCCACATGAACCCGCTCAACGTGCTCCGCGGCGCCTCGCTGATGACCCCGGCAGCCGAGCTCGAGCGGTGCGAGGACGGCACGGTGCTCGCCGATCGGGCCGGCACCGTGCGCCTGCGCCTCGACCCCGGCGGGCAGCCGCTCGGCGCCGAGCGGGCCGGCCTCGAGCTGCCGATCGCGCCGCCCCAGCGCCCGCCGCTGGAGCCCGGCACGGCGCTCGCCAGCGCCTCGCCCGAGGCGAGCATGCGCCGGGTGATCGAGCTGCGCCGCGCGAGCGGCGCCCCGGTGCTGCTGGTCGAGGACGGGCGCCTCGCCGGGGTGGTCGGCGACGAGGAGATCTACCGCGGCCTGCTCCACCAGACCGACCTCGCGAGCGACGCCGCGGGCGCCGCCGAGCCTCCGCGGGTGAGCTAGCGGCCCTTCCAGGTCGGCGGGCGCTTCTCGAGGAAGGCGTCGATCCCCTC
>CAZRGU010000050.1:0-16758 GCA_964599705.1 uncultured Ectothiorhodospiraceae bacterium
GGGACGGTACCGGCCGGTGCGCAAACCGGCCAGGCAGCATCCCGCTCCTCGCCGCGGCGCTGCCGGCGGCGCACCCGAGGCCCGGCAACGGGGTGGCGGAGCCGGAAATGCCGGCCGCCGCGGGCGGCCCGCGAAGATCGCCGCACGCGGCGGCGTGACTGTAATGGTGATCAGGTAACGAACCGAAATTCCTGCTGCCCCTCGGAGAGGGCGGAGCGAGCCCGGGCGCGCGCCTGCGGGCACGCTTTCGCCGGCTTGTCAGGACAATCTATAATCGTTCGCACCGGCCGCTGCGAGCGGCGTCTGTCGAGGGCGTGTCATTGAGCATCACCGACGAAGGGAAGAGCGGTAGCGAGCAGAGCACCGGCAAGAAGGCCGGGGCGGCGGGAGTCACCCGGGGCGGCACCGCGGCGCGCAAGAAGGCCACTGCCGGCAGGACGGTGGCCACCCGCAAGAAGGTCGCCGGCAAGAAGGCAACGAGCCGCAAGAAGGCGACGAGCCGCAAGAAGGTCACCGCCGGCAGGGGGGTGACGAGGAAAAAGGCCGCGACCAAGAAGGCCACGAGCAAGAAGGCGCCGGGCAGGAAGACCGGCGGCGCCAAGAGGGGGCCGAAGAAGATCGTGGTCGAGTTCTCCGAGGGGACGCTCAAGCTGCGGGCCGCGCTCGACGAGGCGAGGAGCAAGCTCGAGGCGGTGCGAATCGAGCACCTCAAGGCGCTCGAGGCCCATCACAGCGCGGCGTTGCGGGCGCGCATCGAGAAGAGCGCGCGCAACTCGCGGGCCGCCGAGCGCGCGCGCGCGGCGCTCGCCAAGGTCGCCGAGCGCAAGCAGGCCCTGGCCGCCACGGTCCGCGGCCTGCGCGAGGAGGTGGCGACGCGGGTCCGGGAGGAGACCGCGGCGGCGCGCCGCGAGGCGGCGCTGGCCCGTGCCCTCGAGGCCTTCCGGGCCAAGTTCCTGAGGGAGTACGACCGCAAGGTGGCGAAGAAGGCCGAGCGGCTGCGCCGGCCACGCAAGCCCCGCGGCCGGGCCGCCTGATCGATCCGCACGCCTCCCGCCCCGCGCCGCGCGGGGCGGGGGCGGAGCGCCGGCCCCGGCGCCCGCTCGCGGGCGGTCACCGCCGCTCGCCCTGCGCCTCCTCGAGCAGCCAGTCGCGAAACGCCCGTACCTTGGGATGGGCGGCGACGCGCTCCGGGTAGACGAAGTAGTAGGCGAACTCGGCCGGCAGGCTGAGCCGGAAGGGGCGCACCAGGCGGCCGGCGGCGAGGGCATCGGCGACCAGCACGCCGCGGGCCAGGGCGACGCCCTGGCCCGCGATCGCGGCCTGGATGAGCATGCTCGAGTCGGTGAAGATGGTGCCGCGCTCCGGGTCCACCCCGTCGACCCCGGCGGCGAGCAGCCAGGTGCGCCAGTCGGCATGGCTGTCGTCGTGCAGCAGGGTGTGGTGGCGCAGGTCCTCGGGGCGGTGCAGGCCCGGGGGGCCGGCCTTGAGCAGCGGGCTGCAGACCGGAAAGATGTCCTCGTCGAGGAGCCGGTCGGCACGCAGCCCGGGGTAGTCGCCACGCCCGTAGCGGATCCCGACGTCGACGTCCCCCTGCGCGAAGTCGCAGATCGCCACCGAGGGGTCGATGCGCAGGTCGATGTCGGGGTGGCGGGCGAAGAACCGCCCGAGCCTCGGGACCAGCCAGCGCGCCGCGAAGGAGGGCAGCACCGAGACGGTGAGCGGCCCGGGGATGTCGTGGGCGCGCAGCGCCGTGGTGGCCTCGCGCAGCAGATCGAAGGCCCGGCTCACCGCCGGCAGGTAGCGCTGCCCCTCCTCGGTGAGCATCAGGCGCCGGTTCATGCGCCGGAACAGGCGCACCCCGAGGTCCTCCTCGAGGGCGCGGATCTGATGGCTGACGGCCGCCTGGGTGACGAACAGCTCGGCGCCCGCCTTGGTGAAGCTCAGGTGGCGGGCGGCGGCCTCGAAGGCGCGCAGCGCGCGCAGCGGGGGAAGTCCTCGGCTCATGGTCTGATTAATAAGATAATCTAATCCGAAACATGAGAATTCGTCGGTTGTGCAACGCACAAACGGTACCTATATTAGCGCCCAACGAGACATTCTTCACGAAGCGACGCTGGTAACAGAAAAGTAATATTTCTCAGGAGCTCGATGATGGCCTACACGCTCTCGCCCTTCTACGACGACGTCGCTCGCCGCGCCCCTGCGGGGCTGTCGGAGCGGGCCGGCCGGGACGGGCTCGCGGCCGCCATCCGGCGCTCGGCGCAGACCCTGCAGGCGTGGGCGCGCCGCGCCGAGGAGCGCCGGCAGCTCCTCGATCTCGACCCGCGGCTGCTCGACGACATCGGCCTGACCCCGGCCGAGGCCCTCGCCGAGGCGCGCAAGCCGTTCTGGAAGGCATGATTCTCCTCCCAACTCCCTCCACGCTCCCTGCGTGACTTCAGGGCCCCCTCGCGGGGCCCTCTTTCTTTCCCCGCCCGGCGCCGCCTCCACCCCTGGCCGGGATGCCGATCCCGGCGCGGGCCAGGATCCCGGGGATCTCGCGCTCCCAGCCGAGGGCCATGATGTGCACCCCGTGGCACATCGGGCGCACCTCGGCGAGGATCCGGGCGGCGCGAGCGACCGCGGTGGCGCGGCGGTCGGCAGCCGCCGCGATCTCGGCGACCAGCGCCTCGGGCACCTCGAGCCCCGGCACGTGGGCGTGGATCCACTCGGCCATGCGCGCCGACTTGAGCGGCAGGATCCCGGCGAGCAGGGCGGCGTCGAGGTCCTCGGCGGCGCGGGCGAAGCGCTCGAAGGCCGCCGGGTCGTAGATCGCCTGGGTCTGGACGAAGCGGGCCCCGGCGGCGACCTTCTCGGCCAGGCGCGCGACCTCGGCGGCGAGGTCCGGGGCTCCCGGGTCGGCGACCGCGCCGAGGCAGAAGCGCGGCCGGCCGCGCAGCGGCTGGCCGCTCAGGTCGTGGCCCTGCTCGAGGCCGCGGGCGGCGGCGAGCAGGGCCGCGGAGTCGAGGTCGAAGACCGGCGTGGCCTGCGGATGGTCGCCGTTGGCGGGGGGATCGCCGCGCATGATCACCAGGTTCCTCACGCCGAGCGCATAGGCGGCGAGCAGGTCGCCCTGCAGGCCGATCCGGTTGCGGTCGCGGGCGGTGATCTGGACGATCGGCTCGATCCCGAGCTCGATCATCCGCCGCGCCGGGGCGAGCGGCGACATCGCCATCAGCGAGGCGTGCGAGTCGGTCAGGTTGATGGCGTCGACGTGCGCCGCGAGCCGGGTCGCCGTGGCGAGCAGCGGCTCGAGATCGGTGCCTCGCGGCGGGTTGAGCTCGCAGGTGACGACGAACGCCCGCTCCTCGAGGGCGCCCGCGAGGCGGCTCAGCGGGGCAGCCACGCTTCGCTCTCCGTGCCGGTGCTCGCCGCCCAGCTTACGGTAAGATGACCGGCCTCGACCAGCGTCCCGGCGAGGGGCGCCTGGCCCGCGGGCGGGCCGGGCACGGCCGGCAGCGCTCCCCGGCCGGGCCCACGGCGCGGGTGCAGGGAAACAGCGGAGGTGCAGGGAAGATGTTCGACGCAGGCGAGCGGATCGCGGGGTTCGACGAGGCGCTGTGGTCCGCGCTCGAGGCCGAGCGGCGCCGCCAGGAGGAGCACGCCGAGCTGATCGCCTCGGAGAACTACGCCAGCCCGCGGGTGCTCGAGGCGCAGGGCTCGGTGCTCACCAACAAGTACGCCGAGGGCTACCCGGGGCGGCGCTACTACGGCGGCTGCGAGCACGTCGATGCCGCCGAGCGGCTCGCCATCGAGCGCGCCCGGGAGCTGTTCGGGGCCGACTACGCCAACGTCCAGCCGCACTCCGGCTCGCAGGCCAACGCGGCGGCCTTCATGGCCCTGATGGAGCCCGGCGACACGCTGCTCGGCATGAGCCTCGCCCACGGCGGGCACCTCACCCACGGGGCGAGCGTCAACTTCTCCGGGCGCCTCTACCGCGCCGTCCCCTACGGCCTCGACCCGGCCAGCGGGCGGATCGACTACGACGCCCTCGAGGCGCTGGCCCGCGAGCACCGCCCGCGGGTCATCGTGGCCGGCTTCTCGGCCTACTCGCGCACGCTCGACTTCCCCCGCTTCCGGGCCATCGCCGAGGCGGTCGGGGCCTACCTGGTGGCCGACATCGCCCACGTCGCCGGGCTGGTGGCGACCGGTCACTACCCCGATCCGCTTCCCTACGCCGACGTGGTCACCACCACCACCCACAAGACCCTGCGCGGCCCGCGCGGCGGCCTGATCCTGGCCCGCGCCAACCCCGAGGTGACCCGCCGGCTCGCCTCGCGGGTCTTCCCGGGGCTCCAGGGCGGCCCGCTGATGCACGCCATCGCCGCCAAGGCGGTGGCCTTCAAGGAGGCGATGGAGCCGGCCTTCGCCGACTACCAGGCCCGGGTGCTGGCCAATGCCCGGGTGATGGCCGAGGTGTTCCTCGAGCGCGGCTACCGGCTGGTCTCGGGGGGCACCGACAACCACCTGATGCTGGTCGATCTCACGGAGCGGGGCATCACCGGCAAGGCCGCCGACGCCGCCCTCGGGCGCGCCCACATCACGGTCAACAAGAACGCGGTGCCCAACGACCCGCAGTCCCCCTTCGTGACCAGCGGGATCCGGGTCGGCACCCCGGCGATCACCACCCGCGGCTTCGGCGAGCCCGAGGTGCGGGCGCTGACCGGGTGGATGTGCGAGGTGATGGACGCGCCCGGCGACGAGGCGGTGATCGCCGCGGTGCGCGAGCGGGTGATCGAGCTCTGCGCGCGCTTTCCGGTCTATGCGGCCGGCGGCGCCGGCTGAGCGGGCCGGGCCCGGGAGCGCGGGGAGACGAGCATGGAGCGGCCGCGGATCATCACCTTCGAGAACGGCGAGAAGGCGCCACCGACCTTCTCTCCCGCCGAGATGGAGCGGCGCATCGGGCGGCTGCGCGCGCACCTGGCCGAGCACGCGCTGGACGCGGCGCTGCTGACCTCGATCCACAACGTCAACTACTTCGCCGACTTCGTCTACTGCTCGTTCGGGCGCCCCTACGGGCTGGTGGTGAGCGCCGAGCGCCACACCACGATCAGCGCCAACATCGACGCCGGGCAGCCGTGGCGGCGCAGCTACGCGGACAACCTGGTGTTCACCGACTGGCAGCGCAACAACTTCTACCGCGCGCTCGCCGAGCTGGTCCCGCCGCGGGCCCGCCTCGGCGTCGAGCTCGACCACCTGACCGTCGAGCGCCAGCGGCTGCTCGCCGAGTTCCTGCCCGGGGTCGAGCTGGTCGACATCGGCGAGGCGACCATGCGCATGCGCCTGATCAAGTCGCCCGAGGAGCTGGCGCTGATCCGCCAGGGGGCACGGATCGCCGATCTCGGCGGCGCGGCCTGCGTCGAGGCGATCGCCGAGGGGGTGCCCGAGTACGAGGTGGCGCTGCACGCCACGGCGACGATGGTGCGCGCGATCGCCAACACCTACCCGGGCGGCGAGCTGCGCGACACCTGGTGCTGGGTGCAGTCCGGGATCAACACCGACGGGGCCCACAACCCGCTCACCACCCGGCGCATCGCCAGGGGCGACATCCTCAGCATCAACTGCTTCCCGATGATCGCCGGCTACTACACGGCCCTCGAGCGCACCGTGTTCCTCGCCCCCGTCGACGAGCGCTCGCTCGAGCTCTGGGAGCTCAACTGCGCGGTCCACCGGCGCGGCATCGAGCTGATCCGCCCGGGGGCGGTGTGCGCCGAGATCGCCCGCGAGCTCAACGCCATCTACGCCGAGCACGGGCTGCTCGAGCAGCGCACGTTCGGCTACGGGCACTCCTTCGGCACGCTGTGCCACTACTACGGGCGCGAGGCCGCGCTCGAGCTGCGCGAGGACGTCGACACGGTGCTCGAGGCGGGCATGGTGGTGTCGATGGAGCCGATGATCACCATCCCCGAGGGCCGGCCCGGGGCCGGCGGCTACCGCGAGCACGACATCCTGATCGTCACCGCGGACGGGGCCGAGAACATCACCCGTTTCCCGTACGGCCCGGAGCACAACATCCTGCGGTAGCGCGCCCGGCAAAGGCGGCGTCGTCGGGGGACAAGCCGGGGCGCTGCGGCCCGCTATGCTGGGCGCCCGGTTCGCCGCGATGGCGCGCGCGCTCCGAGGGGGAGGGGTCGGATTGGCCATCAGCGTCTTCGATCTGTTCAAGATCGGCATCGGGCCCTCGAGCTCGCACACCGTCGGGCCGATGCGCGCCGCGCTCGGCTTCGCCCGGCGGCTGCGCGCCCGCCGGCTGCTCGCTCCGACCGCGGCGATCCGCTGCGAGCTGTTCGGCTCGCTCGGGGCCACCGGCCGGGGTCACGGCAGTGATCGGGCGGTGATCCTCGGGCTCGAGGGCGAGGACCCGGAGACGGTCGACCCGGCGGGCATCGCCGCGCGGGTCGAGGCGGTGCGCGCGCGCGGCGTGCTGCGCCTGCTCGGGCGGCGCGAGATCCCGTTTCGCGACGGCCGGCACCTGGTCTTCCACCGCCGCCGCTCGCTGCCCTACCACCCCAACGGGATGCGCTTCACGGCCACCGATCGCGCTGGCGGGGTGCTCGAGGCGCGCACCTACTACTCGGTCGGCGGCGGCTTCGTGGTCGACGAGGAGGCCGCCGGCGCCGACCGCATCGCCCCCGACGACACCGTCCTCCCGCACCCCTTCCACAGCGGCGCCGAGCTGCTCGCGCGCTGCCGCGAGAGCGGCCTGCCGGTCAGCGCCCTGATGATGGCCAACGAGCGCGTCTGGCGGCGCCGCGCCGACATCCGCCGCCGGCTGCTGCGCATCTGGGCGGTGATGCAGGAGTGCGTGGTGGCCGGCTGCGCCGCCGAGGGGGTGCTGCCCGGCGGCATGAAGGTGCGCCGGCGCGCCGCCGAGCTGCGCCGCCACCTGGTCGCCCGACCCGAGGCGGCGCTCGCCGACCCGCTGGTGATCCTCGACTGGGTCAACCTCTACGCCCTGGCGGTCAACGAGGAGAACGCCGCCGGCGGGCGGGTGGTGACCGCGCCGACCAACGGCGCGGCCGGGGTCATCCCGGCGGTGCTGCACTACTACGAGCGCTTCTGCCCGGGGGCCACCGAGGACGGGATCGTGCGCTTCCTGCTCACCGCCGGGGCGATCGGCGTGCTCTACACCGAGAACGCCTCGATCTCGGGGGCCGAGGTCGGCTGCCAGGGCGAGGTCGGCACGGCCTGCTCGATGGCCGCCGGGGCGCTCGCCGAGGTCCTCGGCGGCACCCCGGAGCAGGTCGAGAACGCCGCCGAGATCGGCATGGAGCACAACCTCGGGCTGACCTGCGACCCGGTCGGCGGGCTGGTCCAGGTGCCGTGCATCGAGCGCAACGCGATCGCCGCGGTCAAGGCCATCAACGCCGCGCGCATGGCGCTGCGTGGCGACGGCAGCCACTTCGTGTCGCTCGACGAGGTGATCAAGACGATGCGCGAGACCGGCGCCGACATGAAGACCAAGTACAAGGAGACCGCCCGCGGCGGGCTCGCGGTCAACGTGATCGAGTGCTGACTGTGAGAGAATACGACCGGTGAGGGGGAGGAGCCGGATGCGATACTCGATCTTCAGCATCGCGCGCAACGCGCTCGGCTACCACCGCGACTGGCCGGCGGCCTGGCGCAGCCCGGACCCGCGACCGGCCTACGACGTGGTGATCGTCGGCGGTGGCGGCCACGGCCTGGCCACCGCCTACTACCTGGCCAAGGAGCACGGGATCGGCAACGTCGCGGTGCTCGAGAAGGGCTGGCTCGGGGGCGGCAACACCGGGCGCAACACCACCATCGTGCGCTCCAACTACCTCTGGGACGAGAGCGCCCACCTCTACGAGCACTCGCTCAAGCTCTGGGAGGGCCTGAGCCAGGAGCTCAACTTCAACGTCATGCTCAGCCAGCGCGGGGTGCTCAACCTCGCCCACAACCTCCACGACCTGCGCGAGCTCTCGCGCCGGGTCCACGCCATCCGCCTCAACGGCATCGACTCCGAGATCCTCGACGCCGAGCAGGTCGGGCGGATGGTGCCGATCCTCAACACCTCGCCGGCGGCCCGCTACCCGGTGCTCGGCGCCTCGCTGCAGCGCCGCGGCGGGGTGGCACGCCACGACGCGGTGGCCTGGGGCTTCGCGCGCGCGGCCGACGCGCTCGGGGTCGACATCATCCAGGGCTGCGAGGTCACCGGCATCCGGCGGCGCAACGGCGCCGTCGAGGGGGTCGAGACGACCCGTGGCTACATCGCCGCGCCCAAGGTCGGGGTGGCGGTGGCCGGGCACTGCAGCGTGCTCGCGGCGATGGCCGAGCTGCGCCTGCCGGTCGAGAGCCATCCGCTCCAGGCGCTGGTCTCCGAGCCGATCAAGCCGGTGATCGACACCGTGGTGATGTCGAACACCGTGCACGTCTACGTCAGCCAGTCCGACAAGGGCGAGCTGGTGATCGGCGCCGGCATCGACCACTACACCTCGTATGCCCAGCGCGGCAGCTACCCGGTCATCGAGGAGCAGATGGGGGCGCTGGTCGAGCTGTTCCCGATCTTCTCGCGCCTGCGCATGCTGCGCCAGTGGGCCGGCACCGTGGACACCTGCCCGGATGCGAGCCCGATCATCGCCCGCACCCCGGTCAAGGGGCTGTACTTCAACTGCGGCTGGGGCACCGGCGGGTTCAAGGCGACCCCGGGCTCGGGATGGGTCTTCGCCCACACCATCGCCCAGGATCGGCCCCATCGGCTCAACGAGCCCT
The DNA here is from genome assembly GCA_964599705.1 of uncultured Ectothiorhodospiraceae bacterium. GTDB lineage: Bacteria > Pseudomonadota > Gammaproteobacteria > HK1 > HK1 > CAZRGU01. The sequence continues at coordinate 8,773 of CAZRGU010000050.1, forward strand.
ACAGCCTGGAGCGCTTCACCAGTGGAGCGCTCATCGACGAGCATGGCGCCGCGGCGGTGGCGCACTGAGCGGGTCGCGCCGGCCAGCGGCCGCGCGCCGGCGCGGTCGGAGCGGCGCGCCCCCGCGAACGCGGCCCTCCGCCGCCGCCCCGGCGGGCCGCGACTAGGGAAGGCAGGACGATGCTGTTGATCGAGTGTCCGTGGTGCGGCCCGCGCGACGAGCACGAGTTCGGCTACGGCGGCGAGGCCCACATCGAGCGGCCCCGGCGCCCCGAGCGCCTCGACGACGCGGCCTGGGCCGAGTACCTGTTCATGCGCAGCAACCCGCGCGGGGTGCACCGCGAGCGCTGGTGCCACAGCCACGGCTGCCGGCGCTGGTTCAACGTCTGCCGTGACACGGTGAGCGACGAGATCCTCGCCGTGTACCGGATCGGCGAGCGCCCGCCGCGGCCGCGGAGGGCGGGACGGTGAGCGCCCAGCCGTGCCGGCTCGCCGCCGGGGGGCGCATCGATCGCACCCGCCCGCTCGACTTCCGCTTCAACGGGGTGGCCCTCGAGGGCTATGCCGGGGACACCCTGGCCTCGGCGCTGCTCGCCAACGGCGTGCACTTCGTGGCCCGCAGCTTCAAGTACCACCGCCCGCGCGGGATCCTCGGCGACGGTGCCGAGGAGCCCAATGCCCTGGTCCAGGTCGGGGAGGGAGCCCGCACCCTGCCCAACGTGCCCGCCACCCGGCTCGAGCTCTACGCCGGGCTGGTCGCCGCGAGCCAGAACTGCTGGCCGGCCCTGGGCTTCGACCTGGCCGCGCTCACCGGGCTGTTCTCGCGGCTGCTGCCGGCCGGCTTCTACTACAAGACCTTCATGTGGCCGCCCGCGCTGTGGCGTACCTACGAGCACCTGCTGCGCCGGGCCGGGGGGCTCGGGCGCTGCCCGACCGAGCCCGACCCCGACTGCTACGACAAGATGCACCTGCACTGCGACGTGCTGGTGGTCGGCGCCGGCCCGGCGGGACTCGCCGCGGCGCTCGCCGCGGCGCGTACCGGGGCCCGGGTGCTGCTGGTCGACGAGCAGCCCGAGCCCGGGGGCACCCTGCTCGGGCGGCGCGAGCGGATCAACGATGCCCCGGCCGAGGAGTGGATCGCGGCGGCGGTCGGCGAGCTCGAGTCGCTGCCCGAGGTCCGGGTGCTGCGCCGCGCCACCTGCTACGGCTACTTCGAGCACAACTACCTGACCATCGCCGAGCGGCGCACCGATCACCTCGGCCTGTACCTGCCCGACGGGGTCTCGCGCGAGCGGCTCTGGAAGGTGCGTGCCCGCCAGGTGGTGCTCGCCACCGGCGCCCACGAGCGCCCGCTGGTGTTCCGCAACAACGATCTGCCCGGGATCATGCTCGCCGGGGCGGCGCAGACCTACGTCAACCGCTACGCGGTCCGTCCCGGCAAGCGCGCGGTGGTGTTCACCAACAACGACAGCGGCTACTGGGCGGCGCGCGACCTGGCCGAGGCGGGCCTCGAGTGCACCCTGGCCGACCCGCGCCCGACCCCGCCCGATGACCTGCGCGCGCTGCTGCGCAAGCGCGGCGTCGAGGTGCTGGCCGGCCACGCGCTGGTCGCGGCGCGCGGCCGCCGGCGGGTGCGGGCCGTCGAGGTCTGCGCCCTGGCCCCCGGGGGGGCGGCGTGGCGGGGCAGCGCGCGGCGCATCGACTGCGACCTGGTGCTGGTCTCGGGCGGCTGGAACCCGGCCGTGCACCTGTTCTCGCAGTCCGGCGGGCGGCTGGCCTGGGACCCGGCCAGGGCCTGCTTCCTGCCCGGCGAGTCGGTCCAGGCCGAGCGCTCCGTCGGGGCCTGCAACGGCACCTTCGAGCTCGCCTTCTGCCTGTCCGAGGGGCGCGAGGCGGGCAAGGCGGCGGCCGCCGCGGCCGGCTTCCGGCGCCGCGGCGGCCCCACCCTGCCGCGGGTCGAGAGCCGCCAGGAGACCCCGATCCAGCCGCTCTGGACGGTGCCCCCGGTGCGCGAGGGGGCGCCGGCGAGCCGCCACTTCGTCGACCTGCACAACGACGTCTCGGTCGCCGACCTGGCGCTCGCCGCGCGCGAGGGCTACCGCTCGGTCGAGCTGCTCAAGCGCTACACCGCCACCGGCATGGGGACCGACCAGGGCAAGACCAGCAACGTCAACGCGCTGGCGATCCTCGCCGCCGAGATCGGTGCCGAGATCCCGGCGGTCGGCACCACCACCTTCCGTCCCCCGTACACGCCGGTGACCTTCGGGATGATCGCCGGGCGCGACGTCGGCGCGCTGATGGACCCGGTGCGCCGCACCCCGATGCACGAGTGGCACCTCGCCCACGGGGCGCGCTTCGAGGACGTCGGCCAGTGGAAGCGCCCCTGGTACTATCCGCGCCCCGGGGAGAGCATGCGCGAGGCAGTCGATCGCGAGTGCCTGGCGGCGCGCAACGCGGTGGCGATCCTCGATGCCAGCACGCTTGGCAAGATCGAGATCCGCGGCCCCGATGCCGGCGAGCTCCTCGACCGGGTCTACACCAACGGCTGGAAGAAGCTCGCCGTGGGGCGCTGCCGCTACGGGCTGATGTGCGGCGAGGACGGCATGGTCTTCGACGACGGGGTCACCACCCGGCTCGGCGAGGACCACTACCTGATGAGCACCACCACCGGCAACGCCGCCCGGGTGCTGGCCTGGCTCGAGGAGTGGCTGCAGACCGAATGGCCGGAGCTCAAGGTGTACTGCACCTCGGTGACCGAGCAGTGGGCGGTGGCCTCGCTCTCGGGGCCGCTGGCCCGCGCCCTGCTCGCCGAGCTGACCGGCGACATCGACCTCGACCGCGACGCCTTCCCGTTCATGAGCCTGCGCGAGGGCACGGTCGCGGGGATCCGCGCGCGGGTCAGCCGGATCTCGTTCACCGGTGAGCTGTGCTACGAGATCGCGGTCCCGGCCGGCTACGGGATGGCGCTGTGGACCACCCTGATGCGGGCCGGGGCGCGCTACGGGATCACCCCCTTCGGGACCGAGGCGATGCACGTGCTGCGCGCCGAGAAGGGCTTCATCATCTGCGGCCAGGACACCGACGGGACGGTCACCCCGATCGACCTCGGGATGGACTGGATCTGCGCCCGCCACAAGGACTTCCTCGGCAAGCGCTCGCTGGCCCGCCCCGACACCGCGCGCGAGGGGCGCAAGCAGCTCGTCGGGCTGCTCACCGAGGACCCCGGCGAGGTGCTGCCCGAGGGCGCCCAGATCTGCGACGAGGTGCGCCCGCAGCCACCGATGGCGATGATCGGCCACGTCACCTCGAGCTACTGGAGCGCCAACCTGGGCCGCTCGATCGCGCTGGCCCTGGTCAAGGGGGGGCGCGGGCGGCTCGGCGCCGTGGTCAAGGTACCGCTCGAGGGCAAGGTGGTGCGGGCACGGATCGCCGAGCCCCGCTTCTTCGACCCTGAAGGGACCCGCATGCATGGCTGACAAGCACCTGCGACAGAGCGCGCTCGCCCACCTCGAGCTCGAGGCGCGGGCCGCCAAGGCGGCCTCCGAGGAGGCCGGGGTGGCGCTCGGTGAGTGCGCGCACCGCGACCTGATCGCGCTGCGCGGCGATCCCGATCGCAAGGCCTTTCGCGACGCAGCGGCCGGAGTGCTCGGCCTCGAGCTGCCGCTCGAAGCCAACACCACCGCCAGCCGGCGCGGGATCACCGTGCTGTGGCTCGGCCCCGACGAGTGGCTGGTGGCAGCCCCCGACGGGCGCGCGCCACGGCTCGTGGCCGGCCTCGAGGAGGCGCTCGCCGGGGAGTGGTTCCTGGCCAGCGACGTGAGCCACGCCCGCGCCGTGATCCGTCTCGAGGGCGAGCGGGCCCGCGAGGTGCTGATGAAGGGCTGCAGCCTCGACCTGCACCCGCGCGCCTTCGCGCCCGGGCGCTGCGCCCAGACCCGCCTGGCCCGCTGCCCGATGCTGCTCCACCAGCTCGCCGAGGAGCCGCCGGCCTACGAGGTCTATGTTCCGCGCAGCTTCGCCGACTATGCCTGGCGCTGGCTCGAGGACGCCGCCGGCGAGTACCGCCCGCGGGTCCTCGGCGGGCACTGAGCGGCGATGGTCAAGGTCGGGATCATCGGCGGCTCGGGGCTCGATGACCCGGAGCTGCTGCGCGGCGCGCGGCGCATCGAGGTCGATACCCCCTACGGGGCACCGAGCTCGGAGCTGACCTGCGGCACGGTCGACGGCGTCGAGGTGGTGGTCCTCGCCCGTCACGGCAAGGATCACTCGATCTATCCGAGCGGGGTCAACTACCGGGCCAACATCTGGGCGCTCGAGACCGCCGGCTGCAGCCACATCCTCGCCTCGACCGCGGTCGGCTCGCTGCGCCGCGAGATCGCCCCCGGGCACCTGGTCTTCCCGAGCCAGTTCATCGACCACACGCGCCGGCGCGAGACCACCTTCTTCGACGAGAGCGAGGTGGTCCACACGCCGATGGCCGAGCCCTTCTGCCACGAGCTGATCGAGGTGCTCGCCCACTGCGCCGGCGAGCTCGATCTCGCCTACCATCGCGAGCGCACGGTGATCACCATCGAGGGGCCGCGCTTCTCGACCCGCGCCGAGAGCCACATGTACCGGAGCTGGGGCGCGGACGTGATCAACATGAGCACCGTCCCCGAGGTCGTGCTGGCCCGCGAGAAGCACCTCCACTACGCCAGCGTGGCGATGTCGACCGACTACGACTGCTGGCACGAGGACGAGGAGCCGGTGACCTGGGAGATGATCGCCGAGACCATGCGGCGCAACGCCGGCAACGTGCTGCGGCTGTTCCGCGCCGCCATCCCGCGCATCGCCCCGTACCAGGACCACTGCCTGTAGGCCCGCACGGCGAGCGGTGGGCGGAGCCTCCGGGCTGCCCGCTGCCGGCCGATCCCGAGGAGTCGAGATGCCGATCAAGTCCCGGATCCGCACCATCCCCGATCACCCCAAGAAGGGCATCCTGTTCCGCGACATCACCACCCTGCTCAAGGACCCGGTCGGGTTCCGGCTGGTGATCGACGGCTTCACCCAGCGCTACGTCGGCGAGGGCGCGGACTTCGACGTCCTGGTCGGCATCGAGGCCCGCGGCTTCATCATCGGCGGGGCGCTCGCCTACACCCTCGGCAAGGGCTTCGTGCCGGTGCGCAAGCTCGGCAAGCTGCCCGCCGAGACGGTCCGGCACGAGTACCGGCTCGAGTACGGCAGCGACACCGTCGAGGTGCACAGGGACGCGCTCGAGAGCGGCGCGCGGGTGCTGCTGGTCGACGACCTGCTGGCCACCGGCGGCACCGCGCTGGCCGCCGCCACGCTGGTCGAGAAGCTCGGCGGCCGGGTCGTCGAGATGGCCTTCATCGTCAACCTGCCCGACGTCGGCGGCGAGGCGCGCCTCACCAAGGAGGGCTACCCGGTGTTCTCGCTGACCGAGTTTCCGGGCGAGTAGCGGCGGCGAGCGAGGGCGCCCCGCCGCGGGCGCGTGATTCCTTCCCGGGGGCTCAGCCCGGGCGAGCCGCCGAGGGCCTGGCCGCGACCAGCCGCTGCACCAGCTCGACGGCCGCCGGGGCGCTCTCGCCGTAGCCATCCGCGCCGATCGCCTCGCAGAAGGCCTGGTTGACCGGCGCGCCGCCGATCACGATCGGCTGGGGCAGGCCGTGCTCGCGGGCCGCGCCGACGATCCGGCCCATCGCCGGCATGGTGGTGGTGAGCAGCGCCGAGAGCGCGATGACGTCGGCGCCGCTGCGCTCGGCCCCGGCGATGATCTCCTCGGGACCCTGGTTGACCCCGAGGTCGATCACCCGGTAGCCGGCCCCCTCGAGCATCATCCCGACCAGGTTCTTGCCGATGTCGTGCACGTCGCCCTGCACGGTGGCCAGCATCACCGTGCCCCTGGGCCGTGCGGCGCTGCGGGTCAGGACCGGGCGCAGCACGGCGAGGCCGGCCTTCATGGCGCGGGCCGCGAGCAGCATCTCGGGGACGAACAGGGTCCCGCTCGAGAACTGCTCGCCGACCTCGTCCATCGCCGCGATCAGCGCCTCGTCGAGGATCTCGCCGACCTCCACCCCCTCGGCCAGGGCCTGCTCGCAGAGCGAGACCACCCGCTCGTCGGCGAGCTCGAGCACCGCGTCGTAGATGGCGTCGAGGCGCTCCTCGATGGCCTCGCGGTTGCTGCCCGCCACGCCGGGCACGGCGATCCGGGCGGGGCCGCGCCGGGCCGCCGCGCCGTCTTCCTCCCCGCCGGCCGGCGGGCGCTCGCGCTGGCCTTCCTGCCCGGCCTGGCGCTGCCCCGCGTAGGGGCGGTCGCCGGCCCGGAAGCGGCGCACGGCCTCGATGGCGTGGCGGACGTTGTCCTCGGGGGTGGCGGCGCTCAGGCTGCACAGGTAGAGGCAGCTGCGCGGATAGCCCTCGGCGGCCTCGAGGTACTCGTGGACGCGCCGGGTGATCGCCTCGCGGTCGCCGTCCTGCAGGACCAGGTTGTCGACCCCGAGCACGATCGGGCGCTCGATCGAGCGGGCGAAGGCGAGCGGCGCGTCGAGCCCGATCGCGAACAGGTCGGGGTCCTGGATCTTGAAGTAGGGCGGACAGGCGCGCATCTTCTGGCGCCAGAACCGCTCCCGGTCGGCGGCGAACCGGTCCCCCCACCAGTTGTCGTTGACCACCTGGATCGGGCACTGGCGCTGGAGGCGCTCGAGGTAGCCGAGCGCGAACTCCTCGAGCAGATCCTCGGTGATGAAGGGCAGCGAGGCGACCGCGTCCGACCCGTCCATCAGCGGCGCCGAGGGGAAGCACCTTGCCAGGTAGGCGAGGTAGGGGGCGAGCACCTCGTCGACCAGCCAGCTCATCACCCGGTGCACGAAGCCCGGGTGATCGCGCATCTCGAGCACCAGGTGCTCGAAGGTCAGCAGGTGCGAGGCGAGGGTGAAGGGGGAGCAGAAGGCCGGGGGCATCGCCCGTCCGGTGAGCTCGCCGAACAGGGCGATGACGTCGCGGGCAAACGGCATCCGTGCGCTGCGCTCGGGGTCGGGCGGCCTGAGCCGCAGCAGGTCGCGCTCGCTGCGGATCCTCGGCACGCTGTTGTCGATCGCCGGGGCGGTGTCGTCGAACAGCGCCAGCTTCAGGCCGAGGGCCTCGGCCTCGATGTTGTAGACATCCCAGATGTGGCTGGGCACGTCGAAGCCGAAGTCGCGGGCGGTGACCAGCACGCCGCGGACGAATTTCTCCGGATCGGTGTAGAACACCCGCCCCGGGGTCCGCGTGTAGCGCATCGCGAACTCGTGCATCTGGGCGATCACCGGGGTGGTGTCGCTGCCCTCGCCGAAGGCGGCATCGACCCATCGGTAGCCGGTGGAGAAGTCGAACTCAGCCATCGTCACGCCCCCCTGCTCGCGGCCACGGAGCAGCGGCAAGGCTACCCCCTGCGCCGGCCCCCGGTCATGGCCAGCCCCGGGGTTTCGACTGGGCCAGACCCGGCCGGGCCGCCGCGGGCTGCCCGACGGGGGCAGGGCGGATCCGGGCGCCAGCAGGCCGCCCGTCCCGCTCGCCGGGGGTTCTCCATCGCCCCGCCTCGCGCGCCGCCGGGCCCGCCAGACGAGGGCGTAGAGGGCGGCGTTGAGGGCCAGCAGAAGGGCAGCGAGCAGCCACTGCAGCTCGCGGGTCAGGCCGGCCGGGTAGAGCACGGCGAGGAGGTAGTGCTCGATGAAGCCCCCCGGATATCCGCTGTCCCCGGCGGCCCGGCGCAGCCAGACCTCGAGCGGGGTCAGCGGGCAACGCCAGCCGGCCGCCTCGACCACCACCCCCCAGGCGAGCGCCGGCAGGTGCAGCCAGGCGAGCCGCGGCCAGCGCAGCACGGCGAGGGCGCCGAACAGCACGAAGGCGATGAAGGCGAGGTGGATCACCAGGGTCAGGTCGGCGAGCAACCGGTAGAGCACGACGGTCCTCGGCTGGCACGGGCGGCGGCCTCAAGTATCCCTCAATC
>CAZRGU010000051.1:0-16575 GCA_964599705.1 uncultured Ectothiorhodospiraceae bacterium
CCGCCCCGACCGGCTTGCCGCGGTGCTGGGGTGAGAGTTCGTCGGCCCGTCTCCCCGGGCTAAGAGGCTTCACCGTCTTCCGGTCCGGTGGCCGCCAGCCCGGATAGCTCACCGCTGCGCGAAGCGAGGGTGCCGAGATGCTGGCCTGGCGGGGCGCAGGGGCCGGAGGGCGGCGAAGGCGTGGCCGGCACTCCGTCGAGGCGCCTGGAGGGAGTACGTCCTGCCAGGGCAGATGGATCGGCGGCCGCAGCCGGGGATCGGTGAGATATCCGGGCTAGAATCGTCGTTCACCGCGGGTTGGGTAGGAGCGAGCGTGGGCGGCGCGATCGCGATGGTGGTCAGCGACCTCGACGGGACGCTGCTCGACTCGCGCGGGCGGCTCGGGGAGGGCAACCGGGCGGCGCTTGCCGCGGTCGGGCGGGCCGGGGTGCTGCGGGTGGTCGCCACCGGACGCTCGCTGTGGAGCCTGCGCCAGGTGCTCGCCCCCGAGGCGCCGATCGACTACGCGATCTTCTCCTCCGGCGTCGGGGTGCTGGCCTGGCCGCGCGGCAGGCTGCTGCGCCTGCGCGCGATGCGCCGCCGCGAGGCGCTCGAGGCGGTGGGGGTGGCCCGCGCGCTGGGTCTCGACCTGATGGTCCACGCCGCCGCTCCGGCCAACCACCACTTCTTCTACCTGCGCGGCGCCCGGCGCGCCCGACCCAACCCGGACTTCGCGCGGCGCTGCCGCCGCTACCGGCGCTACGCCCGCCCCTGGCCCGGGTTCCTGCCGGGGCGCACCCGGGTCAGCCAGCTCGTCGCGATCGAGCCGCCCGGTGGGCCGAGCCGCCACCGCGAGCTGGCCGCCCGCCTGCGTGGCCTCGAGGTGGTGCGCACCACCTCGCCGCTCGATCACCGCTCGCGCTGGACCGAGGTCTTTCCGCCCGGGGTCTCGAAGTCGAGCGCCGCGGCCTGGCTGTGCGCGCGCCACGGCATCGACCCCGGCGCGGTGCTGGCGCTCGGCAACGACTACAACGACCGCGACCTGCTGGCCTGGGCCGGGCAGGCGCGGGTGGTCGGCAACGCGGTCGCGGCGCTGCGCGAGCGCTACCCGGTGGTCGCCGACAACGACCGCCAGGGGGTCGCCGAGGCGCTCGCCGCGTGGCTCGGCGGGAAGGTGGCGGGCGGCTGAGCGGGGCGTTCCTGCGCGGGGAGACGGTGGCGGGCTAGCGCGGCCGCCAGTAGACCTCGCCGCGCCCGGCCCGGGCGAGCACCCGGGCGGCGACGAAGAGCAGGTCGGAGAGGCGGTTGAGGTAGCTCCGGCTGGCCTCGTTGACCGGCTCCTCGCGGGCCAGGGCGATCAGGCGCCGCTCGGCGCGGCGGCACACCGCGCGGGCCAGGTGCGCGGCGCAGGCCGCCGGCCCGCCGCCCGGGAGGATGAACTCCTTGAGCGGCGGCAGGTCGGCGTTGAGCCGGTCGAGGAGCTGCTCGAGGCGGGTCACGTCGTCGCCGGCCAGCACCGCGGTGCCGGGCACCGCGAGCTCGCCGCCGAGGTCGAAGAGCCGGTGCTGGACCTCGGTGAGCGCCTCGGCGAGCTCGCCGCCGAGCCCTTCCTGCTCGAGCAGCGCACCGAGCTGGCAGTTGAGCTCGTCGATCTCCCCGATCGCCTCGATCCGGGCGCTGTCCTTGGCCAGGCGGCTGCCGTCGGCCAGCCCGGTGGTGCCGCCGTCGCCGGTGCGGGTGTAGATCCTCGAGAGCCGGTGCCCCATCGCCACCTACCGGTTGATGTAGTCGATCTGCACGCTCTCGCGCCCGACCCGGACCTGGCTCACCCCGCCGTAGTCGATGCGCAGCCGGAAGGCATTGGCCGGCGGCAGGCCGAGCAGGCGGGCGAGCAGCGAGCGGATCACCCCGCCATGGGTGACGATCACGGCCATCGCCCGCGGTCCGGCGAGCAGCTCCTCGAGAAACTCCCCGCAGCGCTCGTGCAGCGAGCGCAGGCTCTCGCCGCCCGGAGGGGCGGCACGGAACACATCCCGGGTCCAGGCGTCGAGCTCGGCCCTGGGGATGTCCTCCCAGCGGCGCAGCTCCCAGCTCCCGAAGTCGAGCTCGAGGAGCCGCTCGTCGGTGAGCACCTGGTCGCTGAGCGAGGAGGCCAGATCGAGGCAGCGGCGCAGCGGGCTCGAGTAGACCACCGCGCGCTCGCGGGCGGGGTTGGGCAGCTTGGCGCGCGCGGCCGCGAAGTGGCTGCGCCACTCCGGGGACAGCTCGAGGTCGGCCCGCCCGTAGCAGTAGCCCTCGGGGAGGTTGACCGGTGTGTGTCGGATCAGCCAGAGGCGCATGCTCGGATTCCTGCGGGCGTGCACCCGCGCTCGCCGTGGCGGGGCCGCCGGGAGCGGCCCGGCGTTCAGGCGTCGATGTCGGGGATCAGCCGACTCTCGAGACGCGCGATGTAGTCCTTGAGCTGGAGCTTGCGTTTCTTCAGGCGGCGCAACTGGAGCTGGTCGACGTAGATGCCCTCGGCGAGCCGGGCGATCACGTCGTCCAGATCGCGATGCTCGACGCGCAAGCGCTCGAGGCGCTCGCGCAGCGCCGCCTTCTCCTCGTCCTCGCTCATCCGCGCTCTCCTCTCCCCCGGCCGGCGGCCCGCGCGGGCCCGGCGCGCCGCAGCGCCGCCAAGATAGCGCAGATCGGCCGCGATGGGTACGGCCCGCGGGCGGCATCCGGGCGCGGGGCGCAGGGCCGCGGCCTGCCGGAAGGCGCTCGCTTGGCAGGCACCTGCCGGGGAGCGGGCAGGCCGCCTCGGGGCGGGCGGATCGGCGCCCGCGGCCGGGCCGGCAGCGCGCGATGGTGGCTGGCCTGCAGCGCTCGCCGACCCACGGCTGCGGGCGCCGGTTCCTCGGGCCAGGCGGGAGGTGCTCCCTGCCGCCGGCTCCCCGCAGGCGCGGCCGGGCCTGCGCCGCCTTGCCCTCCGGGCACCGTGCCAGGACCGCGCCCCGATGCCCTCGCTTCGCGCACCGCCGGGCGAGCGATGCGGGCTAGTTCCCGAACAGCCCCTTGGTCAGGCCCTTCAGCGCCCCGCCGATGCTGCCCGCCTTCTTCTTGATCGTCTCCGTGACCCCCGAGGGCGAGCCCCCGCCGAGCAGGCCCTTGGCCTGGGACCTGGCGAGCGCCTTGGCCAGCGCCTGGAGGTCGACCCCGAAGCTCGGCTCGGCGAAGCTGCCGGTCACCTGCAGCGGGATCGGCATCCCGGCGAGGTCCTTGAGGTCGTCGCCACCCTGCCCGGCGGTGGTGGCCACCACCGTGGCCACCACCCGGTAGTCGAGGGTCCGGGCCGGCAGGTTGGCGCTGCCCTTGCCGGTGACCCGCAGCAGCGGCGTCTTGGCCCGCAAGTCGCGGTTGCTGGCCACCCCGTCGCGCACCTGCACGGTGCCGCTGATCTCGGTGAAGTCGGTCTTGAGCTCGCCCTGCTCGGCGGGCAGCGTGCGGCCCTGGAGCTTGGCCATGGCCTCGCGGATCATCCGCGCGATGTTGACGCCGCGGTACGCACCGTCACGGATCGAGAAGGCGCCCTCGCCGTTGAGGGTGCGCTGGATGGCCTCGAGGTCGGCCCCGCGGGCGCGCAGCCTGGCGCTCACCTCGGCGGTGCCGGTCAGCCGCTGCACACCGGTCAGGTCGCCGAGCAGCGGGCCGATCCGGACCTTGGCGATGCGCTCCTCGAAGGCCAGCAGGGGGGTGTCCTTGCGTGCATCGATGGTGACCGCGCCCTGGTAGCTGCCCTGGTAGAGCCTGGCGGTGAGCGGGCGCAGCTCGATCAGGCCACCCTTGGCGCGCACCGTCGCCGCGACCTCGGTGACCGTCAGCCCGCTGGCCCGCACCCGCCCGGCGCGCAGCCGCCCGTCGAGGTCGAGCGCGCGCAGCGTCTCGAGCGGCAGCGCCCCGCCGGCGCCGGCCGCGCCGGAGGCCGGGGTGGGCGTGCCGGCCGCCGCCTTGCCGTCCTTGCCCGGCGGCGGCAGGTAGCGGTCGAGGTCGATCGCGTCGAGGGCGAGATCGAAGCCGATCGCCGGGGCGGCCGGGCGGGCGATGCTGAGCTTGCCGGTCAGCCGGGTGTCGTCGAGGGCGATCTCGAGCGGCTCGACCGCCACCCGCTCGAGGGTCCCGGAGGCGCGCAGGCGCAGCGACGCGCGGCTCAGGGCCTTCGGATCGGCGGTCTCCGGCAGCGCCTGCCCGAGGGCCTCGAGCAGGGTCCGGGGGCTGAACTCGGCCACCGCGAGCTCGGCGGCGAGCCGGCCCTCGCCGGCCACCGAGACCTCGGCGCGCCCCTCGGCGCGCAGCCCCAGCCCGGCGAGCGCGAGGCGCTCGATGCGCACGCTGCGGCTGGCCGCGTCGGCCTCCAGATCCCCGCCCAGGGTGAGCCGGGCCTTGCCGCCCGGCAGGTCCGGGCCGCTCAGGTCGGCCTCGACCTTCAGCCCCTTGGCGCTGAGGCGCTGGGCGGCGGCGTCCACGGTCAGCGTCGCCCCGAGATCGACCCGCCCGCTCAGCTCGGGGGCGGCGCTGCGCAGGTCGAAGCCGAGCTCGAGCTCGACCGGCTGGCCCGGGGCGATGGCGCCGGTGCGCAGCTCCAGGCCCTTGATCTCGATGCGCTGGCCGGCCCGGGCATCGTCCCAGGTCAGGCTGGCATCACGCAGGTCGAGCCCGCCGATGGCCAGCGCGGCGAGCCCCGGCCCGGCCTCGCCGCCGGCCGGCGCCTCGCGCTCGCCGGGCCCGCCGGCCGCGACCAGGTCCTCCCAGTTGCCGCGCCCCCTGGCGTCGCGGGCCAGATGGAGGGCCAGCCCGCGCACCGTGACGGTGTCCATCTCCAGGCGCCGCTCGAGCAGCGGCATGAGCTTGACCCGGACGCTGACCTGCTCGCTGCGGGCGAAGAACGGGGCGGCGAATCCCGGGGCGTTGCCGAGCTCGACGGCGCCCAGCTCGAGGCCCAGCCACGGGAACACCGAGACCCCGATCTCGCCGCCGATGCGCAGCTCGCGGCCGGTCTGCTCGCGCACCTCGCTGACCAGCCGGGCCTTGAGGTCCTCGGGATCGAGGACCATCGGCACGATCACGGCCGCGGCCACGACCAGCACCACGATCACGGCGAGCAGCGCGCCGAGCGCCTTGAGCAGTGTCTTCATGACTTCCTCCGGGGATTGCGCGGGGCGCTCAGCGGCCCGCGGCCGCCGGCCCGCGGGCCGGGCAGCGGTGGGCGGCGTGCGCGGCCTCCGCGCCGGGATGTTGGCATGGCCCGGGGCGCTGCGACAGCGTCTGGTTCACAGATAGCGCGCTCGGTTGCCGCCCCGAGCCGCCCTCAGAGGTCGATCTCGACCCACAGCGGCTGGTGATCCGAGCCCTGGGCGGCCTCGTCGATCCAGGCCGCGCGCACCCGCCGGCGCAGGCTCGCGGCCACGAAGCAGTAGTCGAGCCGCGCCGGGCGCCCGCGCACGTCGGCGCTCACCCCCTCGTCCTCGCGGTGGCCGGCCTCGACCCAGGCATCGCAGAAGCCGGCCGGGTTGACCACCCGTCCACCGTACTCGGAGCATGGCCCGACGATCCGCGCATACTCCTCGGAGTCGGGCTGGGCGTTGAAGTCGCCCATCATGATGGCAGCGCCCGGCATCTCCGGGGGCAGCCCCTCGGCTCGCCACTCCTCCTTGAGGTCGTCGCCGGCCGCGATCGCCGCCCCCTCGTGGCGGGCGCGGGCGTCGATGGCGAGCAGCGCCTCGACCTGGGGCAGACGGGTGGCCGCCGAGAGGTGGGTCAGATGCACCGAGTAGCAGCGCAGCGGCCCGACGGCGGTCTCGATGACGCCCTCGAGGGCGCTGCGCTGCAGGCTCATCGGGCCGAGGCTGGCGCGCTTGGGGAGCAGGTGGTTGCGGGCCGCGAGGATCGGGGTGCGCGCCAGCAGCATGTTGCCGAACTGGCGCCGCCGGATGCCGCTGGCCGCCCCCGGCTCGGCCGCCCCGGCGTGCAGGTCGACCCCGGGGCCGTAGACCCAGTGGTAGTCGCCGAGCAGCCGGGCGATCTCGGCCGGCTGGTCGCAGTCGCCGGAGCGCTGCCAGTGGCGCTCGACCTCCTGGAGCGCGATCAGGTCGGCGCCGGCGATCTCGCCGGCGATCCGCTCGAGGTCGAAGCGCCCGTCCTTGCCCCGCCCGTACTGGATGTTGTAGCTGACCAGCCTCATCTCGGTTCCTCAGGTGACCCGGGCGCGCGCGGGGTCGGCCGGCGCGGGCGCCGGGTGGCAGCGGGCCGGGCGCGGGCGGCTCACCGCGGCGCGATTCCGAGGGCGCGCCGGAAGCGCTCCTTGAGCCACGGCCCCTGGCGCTCGGGAAGCACCATCGGCGGGCTCTCGGCCCGGACCTCGAAGACCGCCAGCGTCGGGCCGGCGGCGCCGTGGAGCAGCTCGAGGGCGGCCGCCACCTCGGCGCGCGAGCGGACCCGGGTGGTGGCCGCGAAGCCGGCCGCCGCGGCGATCCCCGCCAGATCGACGCCGGCGGCGGTGTGGCTCGGCTGCATCCCGGTCTCGCCGTAGCGGGCGTTGTCGATCACGGCCACGGCGAGGTTGCGCGGGCGCTCGCAGGCCACGGTGGCGAGCGAGCCGAGCCCCATCAGCAGCTCACCGTCGCCGGTGACCACCAGGACGCGGCGCCGCGGCCGGGCCAGCGCCAGCCCCAGTCCGACCATCAGCGCACCGCCCATCGCCCCCCAGAGGGGGAAGTGGGTCGGCTCGTCGCCGAGCGCGGCGGCGACATCCCAGGTGGTGCCGCCGAGCCCGCTGACCACCAGGGCGTCCCCGCGCGCGGCGAGGAGCTCGCCCACCACCGCGCGGCGGCGCAGCGTCCCCCGTCTCAGCGCCACCGCTTCGCTCCCACGATCCGCTGCCCGATCAGCACCGCCACCCGCCGCTCGCTCGACCAGGCGAGCGCACCGCCGGCGGCCACGGTCTCGGCCACCCGCCGCGGCTCGTCGACCGGATAGCAGATCACCCCCGCCTGCTCGAGCACCGCCCGCGCGCCCTGACCCATCGGCACCTGCCAGGGATTGAACTCGCCCCACTGGCCGCGCATCGTGACCAGCATCAGCAGCGGGAAGCGGCACTCGCGGGCCATCGCCAGCACGTTGACGCAGTTGCCGACCCCGCTCGACTGCATCAGCAGCACGGCGCGCTGCCCGCCCAGCCAGGCGCCGCAGGCCAGCGCCACGCCCTCCTGCTCGCTGGTCAGCGCCACGGCGCGCACCCCGCGGGCCGCGCGCAGCCCACCGATCAGCTCGGCCAGCCCGGCATCGGGCACGTAGCCGACCTGGCGGACCTGTTCGCGGCGCAGCCCGGCGAGCAGCGGCTCGACCCAGTCCGCGCATGCCCTCGTCATGCCTTGTCCTCCCCCGCAGACGCCGCGCGAAGTGTAGCTCAGCGCGTCCCCGCCGGGCGCACCGATCCGGCACCCGTCCGGGCGGGCTGCGCGGCGGCCCGGCGCGGGACGCGCTCGAGCCGCCAGTGGGCGAGCGCCCACGCCCAGAAGTCGGCGAGCGGGGCGCGCTCGAGCCCCGCCGGCGGGCGCTGGCCGAGGAAGGCGAGCGCCGCGCACAGCAGCCGGGAGCCCTCGGCCGGGTCGATCGGCGGGGCATGGTTCTGCTTGCTGAGCTTGGCCCCGTCGCGCCCCATCGCCACCGGCAGGTGGGCGTACTCGGGGGTCGGCAGGCCGAGCAGGCGCTGCAGGTGGATCTGGCGAGGCGTGGAGGCGAGCAGGTCGGCGCCGCGCACCACCCGGGTCACCCCGGCATCGGCGTCGTCGACCACGGTGGCCAGGTGATAGGCGAAGATGGCGTCGGCCCGGCGCACCACGAAGTCGCCGACCTCGGCGGCAAGGTCCTGCCGGTAGCGGCCCTGCACCCGATCGTCGAGCGCGATCGGCGGCCCGTCGGCGCGCACCCGCACCGACCGGGCGACCCTCCCGGCGGGCAGCCCGCCCCGGCAGGTCCCCGGGTAGGGGCGGCCGGCGACCTCGCGCCGGGTGCAGCCGCACGGGTAGGTCAGGCCGGCGGCCTCGAGGGCGGCGAGGGCCTCGCGGTAGCGCTCGCGGCGCGGCTGCTGGCGTACCACCTCGCCGTCCCAGGCGAAGCCGAGGCGCTCGAGGGCGGTGCAGATCGCGGCCTCGGCGCCGCGCGCGCAGCGCGGCGCATCGAGGTCGTCGATGCGCAGCGACCAGCGCCCGCCGGCGGCGCGCGCGTCGAGGTAGCTGCCGAGCGCGGCGATCAGCGAGCCGAGATGGAGCGGACCGGTGGGGGAGGGGGCGAAGCGGCCGTGAGGGGGGCGCCCTGGGGCCGAGGATGGCCCGGGGCGCGGCCTCAACCCATCTGCTTCTCGCGGATCTCGTCGAGTACCTTGCAGTCGTAGCACAGGGTCGCGGTCGGGCGGGCCTCGAGGCGGCGAATGCCGATCTCGACCCCGCACGACTCGCAGTAGCCGTAATCGCCGCTCTCGAGGGCGGCGAGCGACTCGTCGATCTTGCGGATCAGCTTGCGCTCGCGGTCCCGGGTGCGCAGCTCGAGGGTGAACTCCGACTCCTGGGTCGCGCGGTCGTTGGGATCGGGAAAGTTGGCCGCCTCGTCCTGCATGTGGTTGAGGGTGCGGTCGACCTCCTCCATCAGCTTGCGCTTCCAGTCGAGCAGGATCGAGCGGAAGTGCTCGACCTGGCGCTCGTTCATGTACGACTCGCCGCGCCTGGCCTTGTACGGCTTGAACTCGAGCCCCGGCGTCGCTGTGTCCGTCATCTCGCTGCTCCTCGGGCCGTGCCGCGCGCGCCTGGTCCGCGCCTAGCCCGCATTCCTCACCTGGCCCCGCCACCCGCTTCTTCCGGCGCCCTCGCGGGGCGGGGCTGTATACCAGAAGCCCCGGGCAGACGCAATCGAGACCCAATAGTATGGCATGCCCGGCGCACCGCCGGCTACGTGCCTCGCGCGCGCTGCCCGCCGCCGGCCGGCCCCTGGGGAGCGAGGCGCTCGTGCCACATCACGGTGGCCCCGGCCACCGCCGCCGGGATGACCAGGAAGTTGAGCAGCGGGATGGCGAGCGCGGCCATCACGCAGCCGCCGAAGCCGAGGGCGAGCAGCCGGTGGCGGGCGAGCAGCGGGCGCTGCTCGCGGAAGCTCAGGCCGTGGTTGGCCATCGGGTAGTCGGCGTAGGTCACCGCCAGCATCCACGCGCCGAGCAGCAGCCAGACCGCCGAGGCGAGCACGTTGATCCCCGGCACCAGCATCAGCACCAGCAGCGGCACGGCGCGCACCAGCACGTAGGCGGCCTTGCGCAGCTCCGAGCGCAGGGTCAGGGCCAGATCGCGGACCAGCCCCTTCCAGCCGCCGCCGGGGCGCACCCGGCCGCCGATCCGGCGCTCGACGGCCTCGGCGAGCAGGCCGTTGAAGGGGGCGGCCACCAGGTTGGCGACCAGGTTGAAGAGAAAGAACCCGGCGACCACCGCGACCAGCAGCAGGACCGGCACCAGCAGCCATTCGAGCCAGATCAGCCAGCCGGGCAGCGTCCGCTCGATCAGCGCGGTGAGCCGATCGAGACCGAGCCAGACCGCGACGGTGAAGAAGGCCACGTTGATGGCCAGCGGCACGACCACGAAGCGTCGCACCCCGGGCTGCCAGATCAGGCCCAGCCCGCGCAGGAAGTAGCCGGCGCCGGCCAGCGGGCTGTTGGCGCGGCTCGGCCGCAGGCCCTCGATCACGGCAGCCGTACCGCTGCCGCCGGCTCCCACCCGGGGGCCCGGTGCTCGGCGACCACGGTGGTGTAGAGCCCGCCACGGACGTTGAACTCGGCCTCCAGGCGCATGAAGCGCGGCGCGCAGGCGGCCACCAGGTCGTCGAGGATCTGGTTGACCACCGCCTCGTGGAAGGCGCCGCGATCGCGGTACGACCAGACGTAGAGCTTGAGCGACTTGAGCTCGATGCAGCGCCGGTCGGGGACGTACTCGAGGCGCAGGGTGGCAAAGTCGGGCTGGCCGGTCAGCGGGCACAGGCAGGTGAACTCGGGCACCCGCACGCGCACCGTGTAGTCCCGCGCCGGGCGCGGGTTGTCGAAGGTGCTCAGCTCGGCGCCCGGCTTGCTGCTCATGGTGGCTGGCGGTGGTCTCCCGGGCCGCCCGCGGGGGACCTCCCGGGCGGTGAGTTAGTGTACCATTCGCCGATGCGCTGCCACCGTGTCGCTGGCCCCTGATGCGTCTGCGCAAGATCCGGCTGGCGGGGTTCAAGTCCTTCGTCGACCCCACGACCATCTCCCTGCCCGGCGACCTGATCGGGATCGTCGGACCCAACGGCTGCGGCAAGTCGAACGTGATCGACGCGGTGCGCTGGGTGATGGGGGAGGTCTCGGCACGCCACCTGCGCGGCGAGACCATGGCCGACGTGGTGTTCAACGGCTCGAGCGCGCGCAAGCCGGTCGGCCAGGCCTCGGTCGAGCTGATCTTCGACAACAGCGACGGGCGGGCCGGCGGGCGCTTCGCCGGCTTCGCCGAGATCTCGGTGCGCCGCCAGGTCGGGCGCGACGGGCCATCGGCCTACTTCCTCAACGGCACCCGCTGCCGGCGCCGCGACGTGATGGATCTGTTTCTCGGCACCGGGCTCGGGCCGCGCAGCTACGCGGTCATCGAGCAGGGCATGATCTCGCGGATCGTCGAGGGCCGCCCCGAGGAGCTGCGCGAGTTCCTCGAGGAGGCGGCCGGGATCTCGAAGTACAAGGAGCGGCGCCGCGACACCGAGAACCGCATCCACCACACCCGCGAGAACCTCGAGCGGCTCGCCGATCTGCGCGCCGAGCTTGCCAGCCGCCTCGGCCAGCTCGAGCGCCAGGCACGCACCGCCGAGCGCTACAAGCGGCTCAGGGAGGAGGAGCGGCGCCTGGGCGCCGAGCTCCACGCCCTGCGCTGGCGCGAGCTGGCCGCCGAGGGCGAGCGCCGCGAGGTCGCCCTGCGCGAGCAGGAGACCCGGCTCGAGGCGGCGCTGGCCGCCCAGCGCGAGGTCGAGGCGCGCCTCGAGCGGCGCCGGGTCGAGCACGCCGGCGCGGTCGAGGCATTCAACGAGCGCTACCGCGCGGTGCTCGAGGCCGGGGCGGCGATCGCGCGCACCGAGGAGGCGATCCAGGCCGCGCGGCGCCGCCGCGAGGAGCTCGAGGCGCGCCGCGCCCGCGAGCGGCGCGAGATCGAGGCCGCCCGGGCCCATCTCGCTGGCCAGCGCCGCCAGGGCGAGGCGCTGGCCGCCGAGATCGAGCGCCAGACCCCGGCGCTCGAGCAGGCCGAGGCGGCCGCCACGCGGGCCCGCGAGGTGCTCGAGGGTTGCGAGCGGGAGCTCGAGGCGTGGCAGGGGCGCTACCAGGTGCTCAACGAGGCGGCCGCCGGACCCGAGCGGGTGGTGCACGCCGAGGGCGCCCGGGTCGAGCAGCTCGCCGCCAGCGTGCGCGCCCTCGAGGAGCGCGCCGCGCGGACCGCCGAGGCGCTCGCCTCACTCGACGGCGCGGCCGCCGAGGCCGCCGCCGAGGCCTGCGAGCGGCGCGTCGAGGCGGCCCGCGAGCGCCTCGCCGAGCTCGCCGCGGCGCTCGAGGCGGCCCGCGAGCGGGTCCGCGAGGCCCGCGAGCAGAGCCGCCAGGCCGGCGAGCGGCTGCACCGGCTGCGCGAGCGTCTCGAGCATGCCCGCGGGCGGCTCGCCTCGCTCCAGGCCCTCCAGGAGGAGGCGCTGGGGGCGGGCGACGGGGCGGGACGCGCCTGGCTCGCCCGGCAGGGGCTCGGCGATGCGCCGCGCCTGGCCGAGTGCCTGGAGGTCGAGCCGGGCTGGGAGTGGGCGCTGGAGGTGGTCCTCGAGGGCAGCCTCGAGGCGGTCTGCGCCGAGCGGCTCGACCCCCACGGGGAGGCGCTCGGCGGGCTCGAGCGCGGCGCCCTCGGGCTGATCGAGCGCGGCGCCGGGGGACGGCGCCCGGGCGCGCCCGAACGGCTCCTCGAACGGGTCCGGGCGCCGGTCGATCTCGCCCCGCTGCTCGGCGGGGTGCGGGTCGCGGACAGCCTCGAGGAGGCGCTGGCCAGCCGCGCCGGGCTTGCCGACGGGGAGAGCGTGGTGACCGCCGCCGGCGAGTGGCTGGGGCGGAACTGGATCCGGGTGCGACGGCGCACCGGCGACGGGCAGGGCGTGCTCGAGCGCGAGCAGGCGCTGCGCGAGCAGGCCGCCGCGGTCGAACGGCTGGCCGCCGAGGTCGGCGCCGGCGAGCAGGCGCTGGCCGCGGCGAGCGAGGCGCTGGGCGCCGCGGAGCGCGAGCTCGGCGAGCTCCAGGGCGAGCATGACGCTGGCAGCCGCGGCTTCGCCGAGCTCAGCTCGGCGCTCGCCGAGGCCCGGGCCCGGGCCGAGGGCGCGCGCGAGCGTGGCGCGGCGCTGGCCGCCGAGGCGGCCCGGATCGAGGAGCGGCTGGCCGCCGAGCGGGCCGCCCTGGCCCGCGCCGAGCGCAGCGTCGAGCAGGCCGGGCGCGAGCTGGCCGCGGCCAGCGCCGAGCGTTCCCGCTGGCTCGAGCAGCGCGCCCGCCACCAGGAGCGCCTCGAGCAGGCGCGTGCCGAGTGGCAGCGGCTGCGCGAGGAGGTCTATGCGAGCGGGGTGCGCCTCGAGTCGATGCGCACCCGGGCCCACGGGCTCGCCGAGGGCGCCGAGCGTGAGGCCGAGCGGCTGGCCGCGCTCGAGGGACGCCTCGCCGAGGTCGAGGAGCAGCTCGCCGCCGCCGAGGCGCCGGTGGCCAGCGCCCGCGCCGAGCTCGAGCGCCTCCTCGAGGAGCGGGCCGGGCGCGAGCGAGAGCTCGACGCGGCACGCTCCCGTGCCGAGGCGCTCGAGGGCGAGGTGCGCGAGCTCGAGCGCAGCCGCCACGCCCGCGAGGAGGCCGTCGGCCGCGAGCGCGAGGCGCTCGCCGAGCTCCGCCTGGCCGGCGAGGAGAGCCGGGTGCGCCGCGAGACCGTCGAGGAGCAGCTCGCCGCGGCCGGCTTCGCCGCCGAGGCGCTGCTCGCCGAGATCGAGGACGGGGCCGAGCCGGCGGCCTGGGAGGAGCGTCTCGCGGCGCTCGAGCGGCGCATCGCCCGCCTCGGGCCGATCAACCTCGCCGCGATCGAGGAGCGCGAGCAGGTCGCCGAGCGCAAGGGCTACCTCGACGAGCAGCACGCCGATCTCGAGCAGGCCCTGGCCACCCTGGAGGCCGCGATCCACAAGATCGATCGCGAGACCCGGGCGCGCTTCAAGGAGACCTACGAGCGGGTCAATGCCGGGCTGGCGCGCTCCTTCCCGCGCCTGTTCGGTGGCGGGCGCGCCTACCTCGAGCTGACCGGGGACGACCTGCTCAGCGCCGGGGTGGCGGTCATGGCGCGCCCGCCGGGCAAGCGCAACAGCAGCATCCAGCAGCTCTCGGGCGGCGAGAAGGCGCTCGCCGCGGTGGCCCTGGTGTTCGCGATCTTCGAGCTCAACCCGGCCCCCTTCTGCCTCCTTGACGAGGTCGACGCGCCGCTCGACGATGCCAACGTGCTGCGCTTCTGCGATCTGGTCCGCGAGATGTCGGAGCGGGTCCAGTTCATCGTGGTCACCCACAACAAGACCACGATGGAGATCACCGGGCAGCTGATCGGGGTGACGATGCACGAGCCGGGGGTCTCGAGGCTGGTGGCGGTCGATCTCGAGGAGGCGGCGGCGATGGCCGCGCAGTAGCCGGGGGCGGCCGCCGGGGCGGGCGATGAACGATCTGCGGCTCGTTCTTCTGATCATCGGGGCGGTGCTGCTCGCCGCGATCTACCTGTGGGAGGTCGTCCAGCGGCGCCGGGCGCGCCGGCACGAGCCGGCCCCCTGGGAGGAGGACGAGCTGGTCCTGCCCCCGGAGGGCGCGGTTCGGCCGCTGCTCGCCGAGGACCAGGAGCCCGACGGCGAGGCGCTCGAGCGCCTGCGCGGGCTGAGCGCGCTGCCCGGCGAGCAGCCGGCGGCGGGCGATCGCCGCGAGGTGCTGGCGATCACGGTGATCGCGCCCGGCGAGCGGCGCCTGGCGGGGGTGGCGATCCACCAGGCCCTCGCCGAGGCCGGGCTGGAGCACGGGGCGATGGGGATCTACCACCGCCAGGTGGCCGGCGAGACCCGCTTCAGCGCCGCCAACGTGCTCAAGCCCGGAACCCTCGACCCCCAGGAGGCCGCCGCCCTGGCGACCCCGGGGCTGGCCCTGTTCCTGTGCCTGCCCGGCCCGCGCGAGCCGCGCGCGGCCCTCGAGGAGATGGTCGCCACGGCGCGCGCGCTGGCCGCGGCGCTCGATGCCCGGGTCTGCGACGGGGCGCGCAACCCGCTGACCGAGCAGGCGCTCAACCACCTGCGCGAGCGGGTCGCCGAGCACGAGCGGCGCCGGCTGCTGCACCCGTGAGCGCCCCCGAGTCGCTGGCCCGGCGGATCGCCGAGCTGCGCCGTCAGATCGCCTACCACGACCACCGCTACTACGTGCTCGACGACCCCGAGATCCCGGATGCCGAGTACGACCGGCTGTGGCGCGAGCTCGCCGAGCTCGAGGCCGCCCACCCGGAGCTGGTCACGCCCGACTCGCCGACCCAGCGGGTCGGCGGGGCACCCGCCGAGGGCTTCGCCGAGGTCGTCCACGCCGTCCCGATGCTCTCCCTCGACAACGCCTTCGATGAGCAGGAGGTGCGTGACTTCGACCGCCGGGTGCGCGAGGGGCTCGGCTGCGAGCGGGTGCGCTACGCCTGTGAGCCCAAGCTCGACGGCCTCGCCGTGACCGTGCGCTACGCCGGTGGGGTGCTGGTGCGCGCCGCGACCCGCGGCGACGGGCAGCGCGGCGAGGAGGTGACCGCCAACGTGCGCACCCTCCGCTCGCTGCCGCTGCGCCTGCTCGCCGAGCCGGCCCCCGAGCTGCTCGAGGTGCGCGGCGAGGTGTTCATCACCCGCGCCGGCTTCGAGCGCCTCAACGCCGCGCAGCGCGAGCGCGGCGAGCGCGAGTTCGCCAACCCGCGCAACGCCGCCGCCGGCAGCCTGCGCCAGCTCGACCCGGCGGTGACCGCGGCCCGCCCGCTGAGCTTCTTCGCCTACGGGCTCGGCGAGGCGCGCGGCTGGGAGGTCCCGGCCAGCCACCTGGAGCTGCTGGCCGCGCTCGCCGCGCTCGGGATCCCGGTCTGCCCGGAGCGGCGCGCGGCCGAGGACATCGACGGCTGCCTGGCCTTCTACCGCGAGCTCGAGGGGCGCCGGGACGCGCTCCCCTACGAGATCGACGGGGTGGTCTACAAGGTCGACGACCGGGTACAGCGCGAGCGCCTCGGGGTGCGGGCGCGGGCGCCGCGCTGGGCGATCGCCCACAAGTTCCCGGCCAGCGAGGAGATCACCCGGGTGCTGGCCATCGACGTGCAGGTCGGACGGACCGGGGCGCTGACCCCGGTGGCTCGGCTCGAGCCGGTGCGGGTCGCCGGCGCGACGGTCACCAACGCCACCCTGCACAACGCCGACGAGGTCGAGCGCAAGGACGTGCGGGTCGGCGACACGGTGTACGTGCGCCGCGCCGGCGACGTGATCCCCGAGATCGTGCGGGTCCTGCTCGAGCGCCGCCCGCCGGCGAGCGAGCCCTTCCGGATGCCGGATCGCTGCCCGGAGTGCGGCGCCGAGGTGGTGCGCCGCGAGGGCGAGGTGGTCAGCCGCTGCAGCGCCGGGCTGTACTGCCCGGCGCAGCGCCGCCAGGCGATCCTGCACTTCTGCTCGCGCCGGGCGATGGACATCGAGGGGCTCGGCGAGCGCCTCGCCGAGCAGCTCGTCGAGCGCGGCCTGGTGCGCACGGTCGCCGACCTCTACCGGCTTGACGCCGAGCGCCTGGCCGGGCTCGAGCGGATGGGCGAGCGCTCGGCGGCCAACCTGGTCGCGGCCATCGATCGCAGCCGCCGCACCACCCTGGCGCGGCTGCTCTACGCGCTCGGGATCCGCGAGGTCGGCGAGGCCACCGCGGCGGCCCTGGCCGAGCGCTTCGGCAGCCTCGAGGCGCTGCGCGCGGCCGACGAGGAGGCGCTCCTGGCGGTACCGGACGTCGGCCCGGTGGTGGCCCGCGAGGTGCGCGCGTTCTTCGCCGAGGAGCGCAACCGCGAGGTCGTCGAGGCGCTGCTCGGCGAGCTCGAGATCGAGGCCCCGGGCGCCGAGCGCCCGGCCGAGGCGCCGCTGGCCGGGCGCACCGTGGTCCTCACCGGGGCGCTCGAGTCGCTGACCCGCGAGCAGGCCCGCGAGCGCCTCGAGGCCCTCGGGGCGCGGGTCACCGGGAACGTGTCGCGGCGCACCGACCTGGTGGTGGCGGGGCGGGAACCCGGCGCCAAGCTCGAGCGCGCGCGCGCGCTCGGCATCGAGGTCATCGACGAGGCCGCCCTCAAGGCGCTGCTCGGCGAGTGAGCCGGCGCGCGCCGGGCGGGCGCGGCAGGCGGGCGGTATTGTCGTACGCTTTCATCGAACATAGGCTAAGCCGTTGATTACAAAGGCTGTGAACGACGCTGATCCCGCGCCCGATCCCGGGCAGAGCCCGGGCTACGAGGA
>CAZRGU010000052.1:0-16545 GCA_964599705.1 uncultured Ectothiorhodospiraceae bacterium
CAGGGACGTGCTCGCAGCGTGTCGCTGCGCACCCCGCCCCGCTCCCCGACCCGGCGCGGAGAAGGCAGCTCGCCGCGCCCCGTTGCCCAACCCGGCCAGGGGAAGGCAGCTCGCCGCGCCCCGCCAGCACGGCGTCCGGCCACCCTCGCTCCATCGCCGCGCTACACTCCCAGCGATGGCCATCGAGTGCATCACCTTCGATCTCGACGATACCCTCTGGGAGTGCACGCCGGTGCTGCTGCGCGCCGAGGAGAGGCTGCGCCGCTGGCTGCTCGAGCACTGCCCGCGGATCCGGGTGGCCGGCGACGAGGCGGCGCTGCTCGCCCACCGGCAGGCGTACTACGAGCGCAACCCCGAGCTCGCCCACGACCTCAGCGCGCTGCGTCGTGGCTGGCTCGCCGCGCTGCTCGCCGAGCACGGCTACCGCGCCGGGCTCGCCGAGACCGCCTTCGCGCTGTTTCTCGAGGAGCGCAACCGGGTCGAGCTCTACCCCGGCGCGGCCGAGACCCTCGAGCGCCTGGCGAGGCGCTACGCGCTCGGGGCGATCACCAACGGCAACGCCGACTGCCACCGGATCGGGATCGCCGATCACTTCGACTTCGTGATCACCGCCGCGGCGGTCGGCGCCGCCAAGCCGGCGCCGCGGATCTTCCAGGCGGCGCTCGCCGCGGCCGGGGTCGAGCCGGCCCGCGCGGTCCACGTCGGCGACGACCCCGAGCGCGACGTGCTCGCCGCCGCCACGGTGGGGATGCGTGCGGTGTGGGTCAATCCGCGGCTCCGCCCGTGGCCCGGAGGCGCCCAGCCGGACGCCGTGGTGCGCGGGGTCTGCGAGGTCGAGGCCCTGCTCGAGGGCTGGTAGCTCCCGATCGCCCGGCGCGGGCGCGCGGCACGCCTACAGCGCCGCGGCCGCCCGTCGATGGCCCTCGCCCCGGCCGCTGGCTAGCCTGCTCCCGTCCCCGCCGCGCCCGCGGCGGGGCTCTGGTGGCACTCAGGGAGGCTGGACCATGAGCATCATCCGCAACCTCGTCTGCGCCCTGGCGCTCGGCGCCGCGGCGCTCGTCCAGGCCGGCGAGCCGGTCGACATCAACACCGCCGGGGCCGAGGCGCTGGCCCGGGCGATCAGCGGCGTCGGTCTCAAGAAGGCCCGCGCGATCGTCGCCTATCGCGAGCAGCACGGCCCCTTCACGAGCGTCGAGGAGCTCGCCAAGGTGCGCGGCATCGGCGCGCGCACCGTCGAGCGCAGCCGCGCCAACCTCACCGTCCGGCAGGCCAGGTAGGCGGGCGCCGGGGGAGGCGCGCGGCGCCACAGACCCTCAGCGCGCCTCCCCGGCGCAGTCCCGCCGCGCCGCGCGCAGCCGCTCGGGCGTCCCGCAGTCGTACCAGCGCCCGCGGTAGTGCTCGCCGCTGACCGCCCCGGCCGCGATCGCCGCGCGCAGCAGCGGGGCGAGCGCGAAGCGCGACGGGCGCGCGCCGGCGAACAGCTCCGGGCGATAGACCCCGATGCCGGCGAAGGTCAGGCACGCCGCGCCCGGCGAGGCGGACGGATCGCCGGGGAGGCGAACCCGCTCGCCCTCGAGCGCGAAGTCGCCGCCCGGGCGGTGCTCGGGGTTGTCGACCAGCACCAGGTGGGCCTGCCCGGCGGGCGCCGGGGGCAGGCGCTCGAACGGGTAGTCGGTCCACAGGTCGCCGTTGACGACCAGGAACGGGGCCGGCCCGAGCAGGCCGAGGGCGGCACGGATGGCGCCGCCGGTCTCGAGCGCGCCGGGAGGCTCCGGCGAGTAGCGGATCGGCACGCCGAAGCGCGAGCCGTCGCCGAGGGCGGCGCGGATCCGGTCGCCGAGCCAGGCGAGGTTGACCACCACCTCCTCGACCCCGGCCGCGGCGAGCTGGCCGAGGAGACGCGCGGCGAGCGGCTCGCCGCCGACCTCGATGAGCGGCTTGGGGCAGTGGTCGGTGAGCGGACGGAGCCGCTCGCCGCGCCCGGCGGCGAGCAGCATCGCCTTCACCGCCCGCCCTCCGGCTCGCCGAGCAGCTCCGCGTTGCGCGCCTCGACCCGCTCGATCACCTCGAGGCGCGCCAGCAGCTCGCCGAGCGGGCGGATCTCGGGGTGGCGCGGCGCGGCGGCGAGCAGGTAGCCGAGGACCCGCGGAATGTCGGCCAGGTAACCCGGCTTGCCATCGCGATACCAGAGGCGGGCGAAGATCCCGGCGACCTTGAGCTGGCGCTGGGCACCGGTGAGCTCGAGCCAGCGCCGCAGCTTCCCGGGGCCGACCCCGGAGAGCAGCCCGGCGCGCCGGGCCCGCTCGAGGTAGCGCTCCGCCCAGGCCTCCACCTGCGCCTGCGGCCAGGCAACGTAGGCGTCGCGCAGCAGGCTGGTGAGGTCGTAGCTCAGCGGGCCGCGCAGCGCGTCCTGGAAGTCGAGCACCCCGGGGTTGGCGCCCGGGCAGTACATCAGGTTGCGCGAGTGGTAGTCGCGATGGACGAATGCCTGCGGCTGCTCGACGGCGGCCGCGACCAGGGCGGCGCGGGCCTCAACGAGCAGCCCCGCATCACGCCCGGCGAGGCGGATGCCGAGGTGACGGCCGAGCAGCCACACCGGGAAGAGCTCCATCTCGGCCTCGAGCGCGGCGCGGTCGTAGCGCGCCAGCCCGTCACAGCCGACCCGCGCCTGCATCCGTACCAGCGTCTCGAGGGCGTCGCCGTAGAGCCGCTCCGCGCCCACCTCGGGGGCCGGGCCGTGGCGATGCCCGCGCAGGGCGTCGAGATAGCTCGTCGCCCCCAGGTCCTCGAGCAGCACCAGCCCGCGGGCGGGGTCGGCGGCGAAGACCTGCGGGGCGTGGATGCCGGCCGCGCGCAGCCGCCCGCCGAGCGCCAGAAAGGGCGCGCAGGACTCGTGCTCGGGGGGGGCGTCCATGACGATCCGGGTGGTCCGCCCGACGCGCAGGCGCAGGTAGCGCCGGAAGCTGGCATCGGCCGAGGCCGGCTCGAGGCGGAAGCGGCGGTGGCCGAGCAGCCCGGCGATCCAGTCCCGGATCAACGCATCTCGCCCACCGGGCGTGTCCACTGCCAGCCCCTTGCGTTCCCGCGCACGGGGCATTGTCCGCCGAGCGGCGCGCGGGACACAAACCCGCCTACCGGGGCGGACCGCCGTTCCGGTACCATGCGCCCCCCCTGAACCGATCCGGAAGCTCAAGCCCCCGCCGATGCTGCTGCCCTCGCTGGTGCTGCTCACCGGTCTCGCCCTGCTGGTATGGGGCTCGGATCGCTTCGTCCACGGGGCCGCGGTGACCGCCCGCAACCTCGGGGTCAGCCCGATGATCATCGGCCTGACCGTGATCGGGGTGGGCACCTCGGCACCCGAGATCCTGGTCTCGGCGGTCGCCTCGGCCGACGGCAACCCGGGACTGGCGATCGGCAACGCGCTCGGCTCGAACATCACCAACGTCGGCCTGGTGGCCGGCGCCACCGCCCTGGTCCGGCCTCTGGTGGTGCGCTCGGCCACCCTGCGCCGGGAGTTCCCGCTGATGTTCGCGGTGATGGCGCTGGCCACCTGGATGCTGCACGACGGCGAGCTCGGGCGCGGCGAGGGCGCGCTGCTGCTCGGCGGGACGGTGGTGGTGATCGGGGCGCTGGTCTGGACCGCACGCCGGGCCCGCGCTCCGGATCCGCTCGTCGAGGAGCTGGCCATCGAGATGGAGCCCGCCGAGAGCACCGCCCGGGCCCTGCTGTGGTCGGGCGCCGGCCTGGTCGTGCTGCTGCTCGGCTCGCGCGCGATCGTCTGGGGGGCGGTCGACATCGCCCGCTCGCTCGGGGTCAGCGACCTGGTGATCGGGCTGACCGTGGTCGCGGTCGGGACCAGCCTTCCCGAGCTCGGCGCCTCGATCGCAGGCGTCCTCAAGGGCGAGAGCGACATTGCGATCGGCAACGTCTTGGGGTCAAATATGTTCAATCTCCTGCCGGTGCTCGCGATGCCGGGTCTGCTCGCCCCCGGAGAGGTCGAGCGCGAGGCGGTGGTGCGCGACCTCCCGGTGATGCTGGCGAGCAGCCTGGCGCTGTTCGCGATCGCCTACGGGCGGCGTGGGCGATCGGGGATCGGGCGGGTCGCGGGCGGTGGGCTGCTGCTCGGCTTCGCCGCCTACCAGGTTCTCCTGTACTTCTCCTCGACATGAGCACTGAGGCACTGGCCCGCGCTTCCCACCGACCGACGGCTGCGGTCGCCGGCCCGCTCGCCCCGGGGGGGCGCCTCGGAGCCCTCGCCGCACGCACCGGTGAGCCGTGCGAGCCCCGCCCGGAGCCGCGCCGGTGAGCCGCGCCGAGCCGCAAGCGGCCCCACCGGCGGTCAGCGACGCCGCGCTGATCGCCTCGGGGGCCGAGGTCGTGCGCACCGAGGCCCGGGCCCTCGAGGAGCTCGTCCCGCGGGTCGGGGCGCCGTTCGCGCAGGCCTGCCGGCTGATGCTCGCCTGCCGCGGCCGGGTGGTGGTCACCGGGATGGGCAAGTCCGGACACATCGGGCGCAAGATCGCCGCGACCCTGGCCAGCGCCGGCACCCCGGCGTTCTTCCTCCACCCCGGGGAGGCCTGCCACGGCGACCTCGGCATGGTCACCGGCGAGGACTGCCTGCTGGCGATCTCGAACTCGGGCACCAGCGCCGAGATCGTCACCATCCTGCCCTCGATCAAGCGCCTCGGGGTGCCGGTCATCACCCTGACCGGGAACCCGGACTCGCGCCTGGCGCGGGCCTCCGACGCGATCCTCGATGTCAGCGTCGCGCGCGAGGCCTGCCCGCTGGGGCTCGCCCCGACGGCGAGCACCACGGCGACCCTGGCGATGGGCGATGCGCTCGCCATCGCCCTGCTCGAGGCGCGCGGCTTCAACGCCGAGGACTTCGCCCGCTCGCATCCCGGCGGCCGGCTCGGCCGCCGGCTGCTGCTGCACATCAGCGACATCATGCACACCGGCGACGGGATCCCGCAGGTCGGTCCCGAGGCGCTGGTCTCGGAGGCGCTGGTCGAGATGACCCGCACCTCGCTGGGGATGACCGCGGTGGTCAGCGCCGACGGGCAGGTCGCCGGGGTGTTCACCGATGGCGACCTGCGCCGCGCCCTCGAGCGCGAGATCGACGTCCACCGGACCCGAGTCCGCGAGGTCATGACCCCCGGGTGCATCACCGTCGAGCCCGGCCTGCTCGCCGCCGAGGGGCTGCACATCATGCAGCAGCGCGCGATCAACGCCCTCCTGGTCGTCGACCCCGAGCAACGGCTGTGCGGTGCGCTCAACATGCACGATCTGCTGCGCGCCGGCGTGCTCTAGATGGAGGCGGTGCTCAGGCGTGCCGCGGCCACCGCGCTGGTGGTCTTCGACGTCGACGGGGTGCTCACCGACGGCCGGCTCTACCTGAGCGACGACGGGGTCGAGACCAAGGCCTTCCATGCCCGCGACGGCCAGGGGCTGCGGATGCTGGCCGCCGCCGGGGTCAGGGTCGCGGTGATCACCGGGCGGCGCTCGCGGGTGGTCGAGCGGCGCATGGCCGAGCTCGGCATCGAGGACCTGCTCCAGGGCCGGGTCGACAAGGGCGCCGCCTTGGGCGAGCTGTGCGCCAAGCTCGGCGTGGCGCCCGGCGCGGCGGCCTTCGTCGGTGACGACCTGGTCGACCTGCCGGCGATGACCCGCGCCGGCTTCGCGGTGGCGGTCGCCGATGCCCACCCGCTGGTGCGCGAGCACGCCCACTGGTGCACCCGCCTGGGCGGCGGGCAGGGTGCGGCGCGCGAGGTCTGTGAGCTGGTGCTCGAGGCCCGCGGCCAGCTCGATGCCTGCTACCGGCGCTGGCTGGGCGGAGCCGGTGGTGGCTGAGCGTGGCGACCCTCACCGTAGCCCGGCTGCGCCGCCACCTCCCCCTCGGGCTGCTGCTCACCCTGGCCCTGGCCAGCGCCTGGACGGTGCGGGTCCTCGAGATGCCGCAGGTCCGCGTCCAGCGATCCGCTCCCCACGAGCCCGACTACTACCTGGAGCGCTTCGTGACCACGGTGATGGACGATTCCGGGCGCCCGCGGCGCCGGATCGAGGCCGAGTACCTGGCCCACTTCCCGGATACCGACACCAAGGAGCTGTCCCGGCCACAGGTGATCCTCTACCGGGACGGCGCCGAGCCCTGGCGGGTGGTCGCCGAGCGCGGCTGGATCTCGGCCAATGACGACGTCATGCTGTTGCTTGGCGCGGTGCGCATCTGGCGTAATGCGCCCGACGGCGGCAAGGACATCGAGATCCGCACCCGCGACCTGCGGGTGCTGCCGCAGACCGACTACGGCGAGACCGACCAGCCAGTGGTGATCGAGACCCCGAGGAGCGTGTCGCAGGGAGTGGGCATGCGCGCCTACCTGCGCCAGGGCCGGGTGGAGCTGCTCTCCAATGTGCGCACCCGCTATGCGCCCGCGCGGCGCTAGCCGGCGCCGCGCCGCCCCGCGCTGGCGCCCGGCGCGGGCCACGGGGCTGCTCGCCGGGGCGCTGCTCGCCGCCCTGGGGCTGCCGGCCTGGGCGCTGTCGACCGATCGCGACCAGCCGATCGAGATCGAGGCCGACCGCGCCGAGGCCGACGACAGCCGCCGGGTCACCGTCTACCAGGGCAACGTGATCCTCGACCAGGGCACCCTGCGCATCACCGGCGACACCGTGACCATCTACTTCGACGAGAGCGGCGAGCTGACCAAGCTGGTCTCGATCGGCCGGCCGGCCCGCTTCCGCCAGCTCCCGGACGGCGAGAGCGAGTACCGGCGCGCGCGCGCCCAGCGCATGGAGTACTACGCCAAGCAGGACCTGATCGTGCTGCTCGGGAAGGCCGCCTACGGCCAGGGCAAGGACCGGATCACCGCCGAGCGCATCGTCTACGACTCGCGGCGCAGCCGGATCAAGGCCGACAGCGCGGCCCGGGCCCCCGCCGGCGCCGGGAAGCAGGCCGGCAAGCCGGACGGCGGGCGGGTCCGCATCAAGATCATGCCGAGGAAGAAGAGCCGGTGAGCGTGCTCGCCGCGCGCCACCTGGCCAAGCGCTACAACTCCCGCGCGGTGGTCGACGACGTCAGCCTGACGGTGCGCAGCGGCGAGGTGGTCGGCCTGCTCGGCCCCAACGGCGCCGGCAAGACCACCAGCTTCTACATGATCACCGGCCTGGTGGCGAGCGACCGCGGCACCGTGCACATCAACCGCCGCGACCTCACCAGCCTGCCGATGCACGCCCGCGCGCGCCTCGGGCTCGGCTACCTGCCCCAGGAGCCGTCGGTGTTCCGGCGCCTGACCGTGGCCGAGAACATCCTCGCGATCCTCGAGACCCGTCCCGGCCTCGGCGAGCCCCACCGGCGCCGGCGCCTGGAGGTGCTGCTGCGCGAGCTGCACATCACCCACCTGCGTGACCACCGCGGCGACCGCCTCTCGGGCGGCGAGCGGCGCCGGGTCGAGATCGCCCGGGCGCTGGCCGCCGAGCCGCGCTTCATCCTCCTCGACGAGCCGTTCGCCGGCGTCGACCCGCTCTCGGTCGCGGACATCCAGCGCATCATCCGCCACCTCAGCGAGCGCAGCATCGGGGTGCTGATCACCGACCACAACGTGCGCGAGACGCTCGGCATCTGCGATCGGGCCTACATCGTCAACGAGGGCCGGATCATCGCCGAGGGCTCACCCGAGGCGATCCTCGCCAACGAGCAGGTCCGCGAGGTCTACCTCGGCCACCAGTTCCGCCTCTGAGGGAGCGCGCCTCGGCGCCCTCGCTGCGCGCGCCGGCGGGCAATCCGGGCTAGAATTCACCGTGCAAGATCGAGGCCCGAACCGAGCTGCCCATGAAGCAGTCGCTCCAGCTCCGGCTGGGACAGCACCTGACCATGACGCCGCAGCTGCAGCAGGCGATCCGCCTGCTGCAGCTCTCGACCATGGAGCTGCAGACCGAGATCCAGGAGGCGCTGGAGTCGAACCTGATGCTCGAGGTCGAGGAGGAGGACGGCAGCCGCCTCGAGGCCGGTGAGAGCGCCGTCACCCCGGTCGACATCCCCGCCGAGCTGCCGGTCGACAGCGGCTGGGAGGACATCTACGACGGGGCCGGGTACGGCTCGGGAGGAGAGGCCGAGGGCAGCGGGCTCGACGTCCACGGGAGCAGCGGCGAGAGCCTCCACGAGCACCTCGCCTGGCAGCTCAACCTGCTGCACCTCAGCGACACCGATCGGCTGATCGGGGCGACCGTGATCGACGCCATCGACGAGGACGGCTATCTCAGCGCCTCCCTCGAGGAGCTCCGCGAGACCCTGGCCGGCAACGGGCTCGAGGTCGGCGTCGAGGAGGTCGAGGCGGTTCTCCACCAGATCCAGAACCTCGACCCGGCCGGAGTCGGGGCGCGCAACCTCGGCGAGTCGCTGTTCCTCCAGCTTCGCCAGCGCTCGGTCGGCACGCCCTGGCGGGAGCAGGCCATGGAGCTCGCCCGCCGGCACCTCGATCTGCTCGCCGCGCGCGACTTCGAGGCCCTGGCCGGCGCGCTCGGGATCGGCCGCGAGGACCTCCAGCAGGTGCTCACCCTGATCCAGAGCCTCTCGCCCCGCCCCGGCGCGCAGATCCACCCGACCCCCTCCCCGTACATCATCCCCGACGTGCTGGTCTTCAAGGACAACGGGGTCTGGAAGGTCGAGCTCAACCCGGAGGCCGCCCCGCGGTTGCGGGTCAACGCCCAGTACGCCAGCCTGGTGCGCCGCGCCGACAGCAGCGCCGACAACAACTTCCTGCGCGCCCACCTGCAGGAGGCTCGCTGGTTCATCAAGAGCCTCAAGAGCCGCAGCGAGACCCTGCTCAAGGTCGCCACCTGCATCGTCGAGCGCCAGCGCGGATTCCTCGAGCACGGCGAGGAGGCGATGCGGCCGATGGTGCTCCACGACGTCGCCGACGCCATCAACATGCACGAGTCGACCGTCTCGCGGGTCACCACCAACAAGTACATGCACACCCCGCGCGGGATCTACGAGCTCAAGTACTTCTTCTCCAGCCACGTCTCGACCAGGAGCGGCGGCGAGTGCTCCTCGACCGCGATCCGGGCCCTGCTGCGCAAGCTGATCGCGGCCGAGAACCCGCACCACCCGTTAAGCGACAGCAAGCTCGCGTCGATACTCTCCGACCAGGGCATCAACGTCGCCCGGCGCACGGTGGCGAAGTACCGCGAGGCCATGGCGATCCCGCCCTCCAACGAACGCAAGAGCCTGCTATAGGGATTGGGTCCGGCGTGCCCGCGAGCCGAGCGGGACGCCCGTCATCGCAGCAAGAGGAACGACGATGCAGATCAACGTGACCGGCCATCATGTGGACATGACCCCGGCGCTCAACGACTACGTCAAGGCCAAGCTCGGCCGGCTCGAGCGGCGCTTCGACAACGTCACCAGCGTCAAGGTCGTGCTCACGGTGGAGAAGTTGCTGCACAAGGCCGAGGCCACCATCCGGGTCTCGGGCGGCGAGCTCTACGCGGATGCCGCGCACGCCGACATGTACGCCGCGATCGACGCCCTCGGCGACAAGCTCGATCGCCAGATCAGGCGCCACAAGGAGAAGCTCACCGACCATCACCGCGCCGAGGGGGGGCGCACCGCGCGCGGCGAGTGAGCGCCGGCGGAGCGCCCGCACCGAGATCCACGGACCCGGAAAGCCACCCGCCCAGGAGGGGCGAGCAGCCATGAGCATTGCCGAGATCCTGGCCCCCGAACGGGTCCAGCTCGACCTCCCCGCAACCAGCAAGAAGCGGGTGCTGGAGAGTGTCGGCGAGCTGATCGCGCAGGCCGACGCCGGGCTGCGCGGGCACGACGTCAGCGAGCGGCTGTTCGCGCGCGAGCGCCTCGGCAGCACCGGGCTGGGCGACGGCGTCGCCCTGCCCCACGCCCGGGTTCCCCGGCTGACCCGCGCGCTCGGCGCCTTCCTGCGCCTCGCCCAGCCGATCGACTACGACGCCCCGGACGGGGTCCCCGTCGACCTGGTCTTCGGGCTGCTGGTCCCCGAGGAGTCGACCGAGGAGCACCTGCAGATCCTCGCCCGGGTGGCCGAGGGCTTCGCCGATGGCACCGTGCGCGAGCGCCTGCGCGCGGCCGGCACCGCCGAGCAGGCCCGCGCGGTGCTGCTCGGCGCGGCCGCGCCCCGGTAGCCGGCGGTGCTCTCGCTGGCCACCCTGCACGCCCGCCAGGTCCGGCGCCTGAAGCTGAGCTGGGCCTATCGCGGGGCACGGGACCCGGCCGAGGTCGTCCTGCGCCCGGACACCCTGGTGGCCCACCTCGACCCGGTGCGCCCGGCGCCGATCGCGGTCATCGGCGAGCGCGAGGCGAGCTACCTCGAATCGATCCCGGAGGCCGCCGCGCACCTCTGCGCGCTCGGCCCGCTGTGCCTGGTGGTCGCCGACGGCCTCGAGCCGGGCGCCGGGCTGCTCGCCGCGGCCCGCGCCCACGGGGTGGCGGTGCTGCGCGCGGCGGCCAGCGCGGCGGCGGTCACCGAGGAGCTCGCCGCGGAGCTCAAGAGCGGGCCGAGCGCCTCGCTGCACGGGGTGTTCATCGAGGTCATGGGCGTCGGCGTGCTGCTGACCGGCGACGCCGCGGTGGGCAAGAGCGAGCTCGCCCTCGAGCTGGTCAGCCGCGGCCACCGGCTGATCGCCGACGACGCACCCTGCTTCCGGCGCACCGGCCCGGAGACCGTCGAGGGGA
This sequence comes from uncultured Ectothiorhodospiraceae bacterium, assembly GCA_964599705.1. Classification (GTDB taxonomy): domain Bacteria; phylum Pseudomonadota; class Gammaproteobacteria; order HK1; family HK1; genus CAZRGU01. The sequence goes on from CAZRGU010000052.1 coordinate 10,703, forward strand.
GCTGCGCGGCCGAGCTCGAGGACTTCATGGAGGTGCGCGGGCTGGGGATCATCAACGTGCGCCAGCTCTACGGCGACAGCGCCGTCAAGCGACGCCGGCTGCTGCGCCTGATCATCGCCCTCAAGCACTTCACCGGCCGCGAGCTCGCCCCCGAGGAGCGCCTCCACGGCATCCGCAGCCAGCGCGACGTGCTCGGGGTCGCGATCCCCGAGGTCACCCTGCCGGTGGCGCCGGGTCGCAACCTCGCGGTGCTCACCGAGTGCACGGTGCGCAATCACATCCTGCGTGCCAAGGGCTACGAGGCGGCCGAGGATCTGGCCCGGCGCCAGGCCCGGGCGATGAGCGGAGCGACGCGCCAGCGGTGAGGCTGATCTGCGTCAGCGGCCTGTCCGGGGCGGGCAAGAGCGTGGTCATGCACGCCCTCGAGGACCTCGGCTACTACTGCGTCGACAACCTCCCCCTCGGGCTCCTCGAGGCCCTGGCCGCCGAGCTCGGGAGCCACGGCGCGCACGCCCGGGCCGCGGTCGGGATCGATGCCCGCAACCCCGGCGCGCCGTGGCAGCAGGTGACCGCGATCCTCGAGGCGATCGCGGCCCGCCGGGTCGCCGTCGAGGTGATCTTCCTCGAGGCCAGCGACGAGGTGCTGATCGCGCGCTTCAGCGAGACCCGCCGGCGCCACCCGCTGAGCGGCGGCGCGACCTCGCTGCGCGAGGCGATCGAGCGCGAGCGCGAGCTGCTCGCCCCGCTTCGCGACCGCGCCGATCTGCGCATCGACACCTCGCGGACCCGCCTCCACGACCTGCGCGCCATGGTGGTGCAGCGCATCGATCGCCGTCCCGCAGGGCGCCTGTCGCTGCTCTTCGAGTCGTTCGCCTACCGTGCCGGGCTGCCGGGGGACGCCGACATGGTCTTCGACGTGCGCTGCCTGCCCAACCCCTACTGGGAGCCGGCCCTGCGCCCGCTCAGCGGCCGCGACCCCGAGGTGGTGCGCTTTCTCTCCCGCCAGCCGCTGGTCGCGGAAATGATCGCCGACCTGACCGGGCTGCTCGAGCCCTGGATCCCCCGCTTCGAGGCCGAGAACCGCGCCTACCTGACCGTCGCGGTCGGCTGCACCGGCGGCCGCCACCGCTCGGTGTACGTCGCCGAGCGGCTCGCCGAGCACTTCCGCGAGCAGCGCCCCGAGGTCCTGCTGCGCCACCGCGAGCTGTAGCGGAGCGCCCTCCCGCCCCGCTCCCCGACCCGGCTTGCCACGCTGCTGGGGCGAAAGCTCGCCGACCCATCTCCCAAGGCGACGAGGCCTCGCCTGGCCTGCGAAGATCTCCCCGCCCGGCTCATGCAGCGCGGCGAGCCGCTCACGCGCCTTTCTCGACCTTCCCGTCGTGCGCCGGCGGCCGCGGCCAGGCCTTGAGCACCGCCTGCACCAGGGTCGCCAGGGGGATGGCGAAGAATATCCCCCAGAACCCCCACAGCCCGCCGAAGAAGAGCACCGCGACGATGATCGCCACCGGGTGCAGATCGACGACCTCGGAGAAGAGCAGTGGCACCAGGAGGTTGCCGTCGAGGGCCTGGATGACCGCGTAGGCGGCCACCACGTAGGCGAAGTCGGTGCTCAGCCCCCACTGGAAGTAGGCGATCAGCGCCACCGGCAGGGTCGCCGCGGCGGCGCCGATGTAGGGGATCAGCACCGACAGCCCGACCACCACGCCGAGCAGCATCGAGAACTGCAGGCCGAGGATCGCGAAGGTCGCGTAGGTCACCGCCCAGACGATGATGATCTCGAAGAACTTGCCGCGCACGTAGTTGCCGATCTGGCGGTCGACGTCGCGCCAGACCTGGCGGACCAGCCGCCGGCGCCGCGGCAGGTAGCGCTTCAGCCAGTGGATGATGCGCTGCTTGTCCTTGAGGAAGAAGAACACCATGAACGGGACCAGCACCAGGTAGACGACCACGGTGAGCACCCCGACCACCGAGGCCAGCGACAGCGAGACCACGTGCTGCCCGAAGCCGAGCACGTCGGCGCGGATGGTGGCGATGAGGTCGTTGACCTGGGCCTCGGAGAACAGCTCCGGGTAGCGCTCGGGGAGGGTCAGGAGGGCCTCCTGGCCGCGCGCGATCATCGCCGGGAGCTGCTGGATGAGCTGGGTGAGCTGGCGCGAGAGCAGCGGCAGGAGCCCGAAGATCAGGAACAGGATGAAGGCGATGAACAGCCCGAAGACCAGGATCACGGCGAGCAGGCGGGGCACGCGGTAGCGCTCGAGCATCCCCACCACGCCCTCGAGCAGGTAGGCGATCACCCCGGCGGCGATCACCGGCGCGAGCATGTCGCCGGTCATGTAGACGAGCACGAAGCCGCCGAGCAGCAGCGCGGCCAGCCCCACGACCTGGGGATCGGCGAACTGGCGCTCGAACCACTCCCTTATCGAGACCATGCCCGTCCCCCCCGGCGGGCGGGATGCGCGGCGCTCACCCGCCGCGCAGCTGCTTGAGCCGCTTGCGCGCGAGCCCCGCGGCGGTGGTCTGCGGATAACGCTCGATGAGGTCCGACAGGATCCGCTCCGCCTCCTCGCGGCGTCCGAGCGCGGCCTGCACGTAGCCGATCTTGAGCAGCGCGTGGGTCAGCTTGGGGCTGTCGGGAAAGTCGCGGACCAGCGTCTCGAACTCCTTGAGCGCGGCCTCGTAGCGGCGCGTCACGTAGTAGCTCTCGCCGAGCCAGTACTGCGCGTTGTCGGCGTACTCGCCCGAGGGGAAGCGGCTGAGGAACTCGGCAAGGGCCTTGCTCGCCTGCTCGTAGCGGCCGGCCTTGAGGAGATCGAATGCCTCCTGGTAGGCGCGCTGCTCGGCGGCCGGATCGACGGCCGGTGGCGGCTCGCCAGCCGCCGGCTGCCCGGCCCCGGCTGTCGCCGGCGCCGCCGGGGCGGCCGCCTCGGTCGGCGCGGCCGGCGGGGCGGCGGCCGGGACGCCGCCGGGTGCCTGGGCCGGGACCGCGCCGCCGGCCGGCGGGGCGGCGCCCGGAGCGGTCACCGGCGGCGCCGCCGCGGCGGGCGCCGGCGCGGGGGCCACGGCTCCAGCGGGAGGCACTGCTCCAGCGGGAGGCACTGCTCCGCCGGGGGCCGCGGCCGGCGCCGGAGCGCGCTCGAGGCGCTGCATGCGGCGGTCGATGTCGAGGTAGAGCTCGCGCTGGCGCGCACGGAGCTGATCGAGGCCGTGCCCCTGGACCTCGAGCTCGCCACGCAGGGCCCGCAGCTCGACCTCCAGCGCATCGACGCGCTGCAGCAGATCGAGCAGGCCGCGGCTGTCGAGCAGTCTCTCGAGGCGCTCGAGGCGCTGCTCGAGCGGCGCCGGCGCGCTCACCACCGGGGCCTGGGCGAGCGCCGGCGCCGCGACCACCAGCAGGCCGGCAAGCGCTCCGATGCGCGATCGCTGGCTCACCGCCCGCGCCCCCGACTAGCGGGTCCGGTAGATGATCTCCACGCGCCGGTTGAGCGCCCAGGCCGACTCGTCGTGCCCGGGTGCGGCCGGGCGCTCCTCGCCGTAGCTGACCACCCGAATCTGCTGGCCACTGGCGCCGAGCAGGGTCATGAGCTGGCGCACCGCGTTGGCCCGGCGCTCGCCGAGGGCCATGTTGTACTCGCGGGTCCCGCGCTCGTCGGCGTGCCCTTCCAGCGTGATCGAGGCCGACGGGTTGCTGGCCAGGTAGCGGGCATGGGCCTCGAGCACCGGGCGATCGGCGTCCTTGATCACGCTGCTGTCGAAGTCGAAGTAGACGGTGCGGGTGGCCAGCGGGCTCGACGGATCATCGAGCGGATGCCCCTGGAAGCCCCCGCCGGCGCCGACCGGGCTGGTCGTGCCGGCCCCGCCCTGCTCGCCGGGCGTGCCGGCCTGGGCGCCCTCGACCACCGCGGCCTCGGCCGCGCCGGGCTCCTCCTTCTTGCCACCGAGGGTGCCCTCGCAGCCGGCCAGCACGAGGGCGGCGAGCGCCGCGATCCATACAGTCCGAATCCCGCTGTGCATGTGCTCTTCTCTCCTTGCTGCTTGGCTTCGCGCCGGCCCCGCTCAACGCTCGCGAAACGGCGACCAGGCCGGCTCGCGCACGCTGCCTTCCTGTCCCGCGAGCCGCTGGCGTACCCGTCCGTCCGTCGATACCGCGGCCAGCGTCGCACCCCCGGCATCGGTCGTGGCATACAGAATCATAACCCCATTCGGCGCGAAGCTGGGCGACTCGTCGAGGGTGGTGTCGGTGAGCACGTTGAGCGTGCCGGTCTCGAGGTCGAGCACCGCGATCCGAAACGCGCCGCGCTCGCTGTGCACCAGCGCCAGGCGCGTTCCGTCGGGCGCATAGCTGGCCCGGGCGTTGTAGCTGCCCTCGAAGGTCAGCCGGGTCGGACGACCGCCGCTGGCCGGCATTCGATAGAGCTGCGGGGTGCCGCCGCGATCGGAGGTGAACACCAGCCACTGGCCGTCGGGCGACCAGACCGGCTCGGTGTCGATCGCGGGGTTCGCGGTCAGGCGCTGCAGGCGGTTGCCGTCGAGGTAGAGGAGGTAGATCTCGGGATTGCCGTCCTTGGACAGGGTCAGCGCCAGGCGCCGCCCGTCGGGCGACCAGGCCGGGGCCCCGTTGAGGCCCGGGAAGGCCGCGACCCGGCGGCGCTGGCCGCTGGCCAGCTCCTGGACGTAGACCCGCGGGCGCCCGCCCTCGAAGGACACGTAGGCCAGGCGCCGCCCGTCGGGCGACCAGGCCGGCGAGAGGATCGGCTGCGAGGACTCGAGCACGGTGACCGGGTCGAACCCGTCGCTGTCGGCGACGCTCAGCGCGTAGCGCTTGCCGCTGGCCAGGGTGAGCTCGGTGACGTAGGCGATCCGGGTGTCGAAGGCGCCGCGCACGCCGGTCAGCTTCTCGTAGATGATGTCGCTGATCTGGTGGGCGGTGCGGCGCAGGGCGCGGGCCCCGACCTCGACCCGGTAGCCGGCGAGCTGGCGGGCGCGGAACACGTCGAAGAGCCGGAAGCTCACCGCGAAGCGCCCCCCGGGGAGCGGCTCGAGGCGCCCGATGACCAGGTTGGCGGTGCCGAGCAGCCGCCAGTCGCTGAAGTTGATCGCCGAGGCCTCGTCGGGACGACCCGGCAGGTCGGCCACCGCCACCGGGCGAAACTGACCGGTGCGGGTCAGATCGGCGCGGATGATCGCCCCCACATCCTCCGGGGCCTGGCCGGCCGGGCCGCGCCAGCCGAAGGGCACCACCGCGATCGGCTGGGCGCCCTCGGTCCCCTGGGTGATGCGGATGGTGAGCACCGCGGCGGCATCGCCGGCCAGCATCCACCCGAGCAAGACGGACAGCAGTGCCAGGAGCTTTCTCATCATGGCTTTCCCGTAGGCTCGAAGACAAAGACGATCTCGCGCGAGAACAGGGCCGGGTCCCGCGGGCGGGGCAGCGGCGAGGCGCTCCAGACCGCATTCTCCACCGAGAGGTCGAAGGCCACGTTGCCGCTGCTCTTGATGATCTCGACCTTGACCACCTCGCCACCCGGGATCTGTGTGACCCGTACCGTGCATTGTAGGTTCTTGGCGATCCCCACCGGGCGGATCCAGCTTCGCTCCACCTTGGCCTTGATCGAGGCCTGATACTCGGCGCGCTGGCGCTCGAGCCGGCGCAGGCGGGCCGCCTCGAGCGCCTGCTCCTCCTCGGCGAGCTGCTGGGCACGCGCCACGGCCTCCTCCTGGCGCAGGCGCTCGGCCTCGGCCCGGCGCCGCGCCTCCTCGATGCGCCTCTTCTCCTCGGCCGCCTTGCGCCTGGCCGCCTCGATTCGCTTCCTCTCCTCCTCGGCCTTGCGCTTGGCCGCCTCGAT
>CAZRGU010000053.1:0-3255 GCA_964599705.1 uncultured Ectothiorhodospiraceae bacterium
CTCGCCGCGGTGCTGCCCGATGCCGCCGGGCACCTGCTGGTCGCCTCGATCCTCAGCGCCCCGGCCGCGATCACGGTCGCCCTGCTGATGGTCCCGGGCGAGCCGGCCGCCGCCGACCAGGCCCCGTTCGTGCCCGAGCGCGGAGCGAGCGGGGCGATGGACGCGATCACCCGCGGGACGGCCGGCGGGCTGGCGCTGCTGCTCAACGTCACCGCGATGCTGGTGGTCCTGGTCGCCCTGGTGCACCTGGTCAACGGCGCGCTCGGCCTGCTCCCCGCGATCGGCGGCGCGCCGCTGACCCTGGAGCGCGCCCTCGGCTGGGCGATGGCCCCGTTCACCTGGCTGATGGGGGTGCCGTGGCGCGAGGCGGCGACCGCCGGGGCGCTGATGGGCACCAAGACGGTGCTCAACGAGTTCCTCGCCTACCTGCAGATGGCGGCCCTGCCGCCCGAGGCGCTCGGGGCGCGCAGCCGCCTGATCATGAGCTATGCGCTGTGCGGCTTCGCCAACCTCGGCAGCCTCGGGATCCTGATCGGCGGGCTGGCCACCATGGCCCCCGAGCGGCGCGACGAGATCGTCGCCCTCGGCGCCCGCTCGCTGGTCGCCGGGACCCTGGCCACCGCCTCGACGGCGAGCGTGGTCGGGATGCTGAGCTGAAAGTCCCCGCAGGAGGAGCCCCGCGATGCCGATCGACCCGATCCCGCCGGCCGCCGAGGCCTACGACTACCCGCTGCTGGTCAAGCACCTGCTCCACACCCCGCTGGCGGTCGCCGCCGAGCGCGAGATCTGCTACGCGGGGCGGCTGCGCTACGACTACCGGACGCTCGGCGAGCGCATCGGGCGGCTCGCCTCGGCGCTCGCCGCGCTCGGCATCGGCCGCGGCGACACCGTGGCGATGATGGACTGGGACAGCCACCGCTACCTCGAGGCCTTCTTCGCGGTGCCGATGATGGGCGCGGTGCTGCACACCATCAACGTGCGCCTCTCGCCGGCCCAGATCGCCTACACCATCGAGCACGCCGAGGACGACCTGCTGCTGGTCCACGGCGACTTCGCGGAGCTGCTCGCCGAGGTCGGCGAGCGCCTCGCGCGCCCGCTGCCGGTCATCGCCCTCGACGACGGCGAGGGGGTGCCCGCCGGGCTCGGTGCCGCGGGCGAGTACGAGGCGCTGCTCGCCGCCGCCGACCCCGGCTACGCGTTCCCCGAGCTCGACGAGCGCACCCGCGCGACCACCTTCTACACCACCGGCACCACCGGCAACCCCAAGGGCGTCTACTACAGCCACCGCCAGCTCGTCCTCCACACCCTGGCGGCGATGGCCGGTCTCGGCACCGGGGCCGGCCAGGGCACCTTCCACAAGGGCGACGTCTACATGCCGCTCACCCCGATGTTCCACGTCCACGCCTGGGGGCTGCCCTACGTGGCCACGGTGATGGGGGTCAAGCAGGTCTACCCCGGCCGCTACCAGCCCGAGCGCCTGCTCGCCCTGATCGAGCGCGAGGGGGTGACCTTCTCGCACTGCGTGCCGACCATCCTGCACATGCTGCTCAGCTCGCCGGCGGCCGCCGCGGTCGACCTGAGCGGCTGGAAGGTGGTGATCGGCGGCGCCGCCCTGCCCCCGGGGCTGGCCCGCGCCGCGCTCGAGCGCGGCATCGACGTGTTCGGCGGCTACGGGCTCTCCGAGACCTGCCCGATCCTGGTCAAGGCGCAGCTCGAGGAGGCGATGCGCGACGGCTCCGAGCGCGAGCTCGAGCTGCGCTGCAAGGCCGGGCGGCCGCTGCCGCTGGTCGAGCTGCGGGTGGTCGACGAGCACGGCCGCGAGCGGCCCCGCGACGGGCGCAGCGAGGGCGAGGTGCTGGTGCGCGCCCCGTGGCTCACCCAGGGCTACCTCAAGGACCCCGAGGGCTCGGCGGCGCTGTGGCGCGGCGGCTGGCTGCACACCGGCGACCTCGGCCACATCGACGCGCAGGGCTACCTCAAGGTCAGCGACCGGCTCAAGGACCTCATCAAGTCGGGCGGCGAGTGGATCTCCTCGCTGGCCCTCGAGGACTGCGCCTCGCGCGACCCGGCGGTCGCCGAGGTGGCCGCGATCGGGGTCCCCGACGAGCGCTGGGGCGAGCGCCCCGTGCTGCTGGTGGTGCCGCGCCCGGGCGCCGAGTTCGACCCCGAGGCGATCCGCGCGCGGGTCCGCGCCGAGGTCGAGCGCGGCGCGCTGCCGCGCTGGGCGGTCCCGGAGCGCGTCGAGGTGGTGGCCGCGCTCGACAAGACCAGCGTCGGCAAGATCGACAAGAAGCGCCTGCGCGCCCGCTACCGGTGAGCGCCCCGCCCGCCCGCGCCCGTTCTCGCTCCTCGCCGGCGCGCCGGCGCGGCCGGTAGATGGCGGCGCGGCGCGGGCTGGCGCAGGTGCTCCCGGGCCTCGTCACCGCCGGGGTGCTCGCCTACGGGGGGCTGCTGCTGGTCCTGTTCCTGGCCCAGGAGCGCCTGATCTTCCTCCCCCAGCCGCTCGCCGAGGCCGAGCGGGCGCGCATCGCCCGCGAGCTCCCGGCCGCCGAGGAGCTGGTGCTCGAGACCCCCGACGGGGTGCGCCTGCGCGGCTGGCTGGTGCGCGCGGCCGGGGCCGGGCGGGCCCCGCTGCTGATCTACTTCGGCGGCAACGCCGAGGAGGTCTCCTGGCTGGTCGGCGACCCCCTTTGGCCGCCCGGCTGGACGGTGGCGCTGGTCAACTACCGCGGCTACGGGGCGAGCGGCGGGCGCCCGAGCGAGCGGGCGCTCGCCGCCGACGCGCTGCTCCTCCACGACCGGCTGCGCGCCCGCCCCGACGTCGACCCGGCGCGGGTGGTCGCCTTCGGGCGCAGCCTCGGCTCGGGGGTCGCGGTGCAGCTCGCCGCCGCGCGCCCGCTCGCCGGCGTCATCCTGGTCTCCCCCTACGACAGCCTGCGCGCGCTGGCCGCCGAGCTCTACCCGTGGGTGCCGGTGCGCTGGCTGCTGCGCCACCCCTTCGACTCGCTGGCGCTTGCCCCGCGCATCGAGGCCCCGCTGCTGGCGATCACGGCCGGCGCCGATCGGATCATCCCCGAGCGCCGCTCGCGGCCCCTGATCGAGGCCTGGGGCGGCCCCCGGCGCAGGGTCCGGATCCCGGCGGCCGGCCACGACGACCTCGCCCTCGACCCGGCCTACCGCGAGGCGATCCGCGCCTTCCTCGCCGGCCTCGCCCCTCCCTCGGCCGCACCCCGCTGAGCCGCCCGCCAGGACAGA
>CAZRGU010000053.1:3355-16251 GCA_964599705.1 uncultured Ectothiorhodospiraceae bacterium
CGGCGGTGGGAGAGCGGGAGAGAGGGAGGGAGAGGAAGTAAGGGGAGATGTGAGAAGAGATACAGGCTGGCCGCGGGCGGCGATCGCGGCTATGGTCACGCTCGCCGGTTGCCCAGGGAGGTGACCGGCCGGATGGAAGCGCCCGCGGAGGAGGCATGACCCACGGGATGGTGTGCGCGCCGCAGCCCGAGGCGGTCGAGGCCGGCGCGCTGGTGCTGGCCGGCGGCGGCAACGCGGTCGACGCCGCGGTGGTCTGCGCCCTGGTCCAGACCGTGGTCGACCCCTGCATGTGCGGGCTGGCCGGCTTCGGCACCCTGCACCTGTTCCTGCCCGCCAAGGGCTTCCACGGCTTCATCGACTTCCACGCCCGCGCCCCGGCCGCGGTCACCCCCGAGATGTGGAGCGATCGCATCGAGGGCGAGGCCCGCGACGGCTTCGGCTTCTTCCTGCGCGGGCGGGTCAACGAGATCGGCTACCAGGCGATCATGGCCCCGGGCACCGTGCGCGCCCTGGCCGAGGCGCTCGCCGAGCACGGCACCCTCTCCTGGCGCGAGGCGCTCGCACCGGCCCTCGAGCAGGCCCGCGAGGGCTTCATGGTGCGCCCCCACGTGCACGCCTTCTGGACCCAGCCCGACGACTTCGGCCGGGTGACCACGCTCGAGAAGCTGCGCTTCAGCGCCACCGGCAGGCGCTGCTTCCTGCGCCCGGACGGCGCCCCCAAGCGCCCCGGCGAGCGGGTCGAGAACCCGGATCTGGCGACCACCCTCGAGCGCCTCGCCGAGGGCGGCCCCGAGCTCTTCCACAGCGGCGCCCTGGCCGAGGAGATGTGCGCCGACATCGCCGCCCACGGCGGCCTGCTCGCCTACCCCGACCTGGCCGGCTACCGCACCACCCGCGAGGAGCCGCTGTGGGGCGAGTACCGCGGCCATCGCATCGCCACCAACCGCCCGCCGGGCGGCGGGGTGCTGCTCGTCGAGATGCTCAACATCCTCGCCCACTTCGACCTCGCCGCGCTCGGCCACAACAGCCCTGAGTACCTGCGGGTGGTCGGCGAGGCGATGAAGCAGGCCACCGCCGACAAGGACGTGCTGATCGGCGATCCGGACTTCGTCGAGGTGCCGCTCGAGCGCCTCGCCGGCGCCGAGCACGCCGCCGCGGCAGCCGAGCGGATCGCGCGGCGCGAGCCGATCCACGTCGAGCGCCTGCCCGGCGCCGGCGAGCCGCGCGACACCACCCAGGTCTGCGCCGTCGACGAGCACGGCAACGCGGTCTCGCTGACCCACTCGCTGGGCATGCCCTCGGGGGTCATCAGCGACGGGCTCGGCTTCATGTACAACGGCTGCATGGGGGTCTTCGACCCCCGTCCCGGGCGCCCCGGGTCGCTCGCCCCCGGCAAGCGGCGCTTCACCGCGATGTGCCCGACCCTGGTGTTCCGCGACGAGCGCCCCTGGCTGGTGCTCGGGGCCCCGGGCGGGACCTGGATCACCATGGGCGTGCTCCAGGTCATCCTCAACCTGATCGACTTCGGGATGTCGCCGCTCGAGGCGGTCGCCGCCCCGCGCTTCACCGCCAACAGCGACGTCATCGACGTCTGCAACCGGATCCCGCGCTTCGTCACCGGCGCGCTCGAGGACCAGGGCTATGCGGTGGCGCGCAGCCCGCTGTCCTACACCTTCGCCGGGGTCCACCTGATCGCCAGCGACCGGGCGGGCTGGCGCGGCGCGGCCGACCCGGGCCGCGACGGCATGGCGCTGGCAGTGTGAAGGGGCGGGCCGTTGATCCGCTCTCGGCAATGGGCGAATAATCGCCGTCCGGGTTCGCCCGGGCGCCCCGCAGCCGCCGCCCGCGGCGCGCAAACCACCCGCGAGGAGAGGAGGAGAACGATGAGAACGAGACTTCCCGCAGCGCTTGCCGCGCTGCTGCTCGGGCTGGCCGCCAGCGCCCCGGCGCTCGCCGGCAAGGCCAACGACACCCTGGTCTGGTCGACCGACCGCGAGAACGCGGTCGCCGACCCCTACTACAACAACACCCGCGAGCTGGTGATCATCGGCAACACGGTCTGGGACGGGCTGCTGTTCCGCGATCTGGACACCGGCGAGTACAAGCCGCTGCTCGCCAAGAGCTTCAGGTGGGTCGACAACCTGACCCTGGAGTTCGAGCTGCGCGACGACGTGCTCTTCCACGACGGCTCGAAGTTCGACGCCGACGACGTCGTCTACACGGTGAACTTCGTCGCCAACAAGGACAACGGCGTACTCACCTACCGCAACGTGAGCTGGATGAAGAGCGCCGAGAAGCTCGGCCCCTACAAGGTGCGGATCTACCTGCACAAGCCCTTCCCGGCGGCCTTCGCCTACCTGGCGAACGCGGTGTTCATGATGCCGGCCGGGCACTACGACTCGGCGCCGACCCGGGCCGACGGCAAGAAGGACTACGGCGCGGTCCAGCCGGTCGGCACCGGGCCCTACCAGATCACCGAGGTGGTGCCCGGCGATCGCATCGTCATGAAGGCCAACCGCCGCTACTTCAAGGGCGGCCCCAAGGGGCAGCCGCGCATCGGGACCCTGGTCTTCCGCACCATCAAGGAGATGAACACCCAGATCGCCGAGCTGCTGACCGGCGGCGTCGACTGGATCTGGGACGTGCCCAAGGATCAGGCCGAGCGGCTCTCGGCGATGCCCCAGGTCACGGTGACCAACGCCAAGACGATGCGGGTCTCCTACATCCAGTTCGACGTCAACGGCAAGTCGGGGGTCGACTACTTCACCAAGAAGAAGGTCCGCGAGGCCTTCGCCCACGCGGTCAACCGCGAGTCGATCGCCAAGAACCTGGTCGGCCCGGCCTCGGTGGTGATCCCGTCGGCCTGCCACCCCGACCAGTTCGGCTGCGCCCAGGACGTGACCACCTGGAGCTACGACCCGGCGCTCGCCAAGCGGCTGCTCGCCGAGGCCGGCTACCCGGACGGCTTCACCTTCGACCTGTACGCCTACCGCCAGCGCGAGTACACCGAGGCCGTGATCGGCGATCTGGCCAAGGTCGGCATCAAGGCCAACCTCAAGTTCATGCAGTACCGGGCGCTGCGCGACCTGGTGTGGAAGAACAAGACCCCGGCCAACCACATGACCTGGGGCTCGAACTCGATCCCCGACGTCTCGGCGATCACCAGCCACTTCTTCTCCGGCGGGCGCGACGACTTCGCCAAGGACCCGGACGTGATCCAGTGGCTCGAGATCGCCGACACCTCGGTCGACCCGGAGAAGCGCAAGGCCTACTACAAGAAGGCCCTCGAGCGCATCGCCAGCGAGCTCTACTGGCTGCCGATGTTCACCTACGCCAAGTACTACGCCTACTCCAAGGATCTCGACTTCCGGCCGACGCCGGACGAGATCCCGCGTTTCTACAACGCCAAGTGGAAGTAGGCTGAGCCGCCGCCGGCACCCGCCCGCACGGGCGGGTGCCGGTTCGCTGCCGCGATGCTGGCCTACACCGTCAGGCGCCTCGGGGTCGCGATCCTGGTCGCGATCACCGTCTCGGTCATCTCCTTCTCGCTGATCCACCTGACCGGCGATCCGGCCATTGCGCTCGCCGGCGAGACCGCCACCCAGGAGGACATCGACAACATCCGCCGGGTCTACGGCTACGACCGCCCGTTCATCGTCCAGTACGTGGCCTGGCTGGGCCGCGCGCTGCGCGGCGACCTGGGCCGCTCGCACTACCTCAAGGAGGAGGTCGCCACCGTGATCTTCGCGCGCCTGCCGACCACCATGATCCTCGGGGCGAGCGCGCTGGCCTTCGCCCTGGCGCTGTCCATCCCGCTCGGGGTGCTGGCCGCGATCCGCCCCAACACCCTCATCGACCGCCTGGCCCTCGGCCTGGCGGTGGTCGGCCAGGCCCTGCCGAGCTTCTGGTTCGCGCTGATCCTGATCTTCTGGCTCGGCATCCGCTGGCGGCTGCTGCCGATCACCGGCACCGAGAGCTGGAAGAACTTCATCATGCCCTCGGTCGCGCTCGGCTACTACGTCACCCCGGCGGTGATGCGCCTGACCCGCGCCGGGATGCTCGAGGTGCTGGCCTCGGACTACATCCGCACCGCGCGCGCCAAGGGGCTGCGCCCGCTCACGGTGCTCTTCAAGCACGCCCTGCGCAACGCCATCATCCCGGTGGTGGCGCTCTCGGCGGTGCAGTTCGGCTTCATGCTCGGCGGCTCGATCGTCATCGAGACGATCTTCGCGATCAACGGCCTCGGCTTCCTCGCCTGGGAGTCGATCCAGCGTGCCGACCTGCCGATGATGCAGGCCATCGTGCTGGTGCTGGCCTGCTTCTACATCGTCCTGACCTTCCTCGCCGACATGCTCAACGCCTTCCTCGATCCGCGCATCCGGGTGAGCTGAGATGGCCCTGCCCTCGACCTCGGCCGACGCCCTGCCGACCGTCGCCCAGGTCCTCGAGCCGAGTCCCGGGGCGCTGCTGCGCCGCCGGGTGCTCGGCCACGTCGGGGTGATGACCGGGGTGGTGGTGCTCACCGTGATCATCGCCACCGCCCTGCTCGCCCCGCTGATCGCGCCCTACGACCCGCTCGACCAGGACCTCACCCAGCGCCTCATCCCGCCGGTCTGGCACCCCCAGGGGAGCTGGGCGCACCCGCTCGGCACCGACCCGTTCGGGCGCGACTACCTCTCGCGGCTGATGCACGGGGCGCGCATCTCGCTGCTCATCGGGTTTACCGCGATGCTCATCTCGGGGGTCATCGGCACCACCCTCGGGGTGGCCGCCGGCTACTTCGGCGGGCGTGTCGACATGGTGGTCAACTTCATCATCACCACCCGGCTGTCGATGCCGGTGGTGCTGGTCGCCCTGGCCGTGGTCTCGCTGGTCGGCAGCTCGCTGTGGATCGTCATCTGGGTGCTCGGCCTGCTGATCTGGGACCGCTTCGCGGTGGTCATGCGCAGCACCACCCAGCAGGTGCGCGCCCTCGACTACGTGGCCGCCGCCCAGGCCACCGGCTGCTCGACGCTGCGCATCCTGCTCGGCGAGATCATGCCCAACGTGGTCAACCACCTGATCGTGGTCGCGACCCTGGAGATGGCCCACGCCATCCTCCTCGAGGCGGCGCTCTCGTTCCTCGGGCTGGGGGTCCAGCCGCCGGCGCCGAGCTGGGGGCTGATGGTCTCGGAGGCCAAGGGGATGATGTTCTTCGAGCCCTGGCTGATCGGCATCCCGGGCGCGGCGCTGTTCGCCCTGGTGCTGGCCATCAACCTGCTCGGCGACGGGCTGCGCGACGTCAGCGCGCCCGAGAGCCGCGGCTGAGCGATGGGCCCTGGCGAGTCGATCCTCGAGGTCGAGGGCCTGCGGGTCGAGATCCCGGTGGCCACCGGCACCCTGCACCCGGTCCGTGACGTCAGCTTCTCGGTCGCACGCGGCGAGACGCTGTGCATCGTCGGCGAGTCGGGCTGCGGCAAGTCGCTGACCTCGCTGGCGATCATGGGGCTGCTGCCGAGGCGGGCGCAGCGGCGCGCGCAGCGCCTGGCCTTCGAGGGCGTGGACCTGCTCGGGCTCGGCGAGCGGCGCATGGGCGACCTGCGCGGGGCGAGGATGGCGATGATCTTCCAGGACCCGATGACCTCGCTCAATCCCGCCTACACGATCGGCGATCAGCTCGTCGAGGTGCTGCGCCGCCACCGCCGGGTGAGCGCTGCCGCGGCCCGCGAGCGGGCCGTGGAGCTGCTCGAGAAGGTCGGGATCACGGCCGCGGCGAGCCGCCTCGGCCAGTACCCCCACCAGCTCTCCGGCGGGCTGCGCCAGCGGGTGATGATCGCCATGGCGCTGATGTGCGACCCCGACCTGCTGATCGCCGACGAGCCGACCACCGCCCTCGACGTCACCATCCAGGCCCAGATCCTGCTGCTGCTCGCCGAGCTGCAGCGCGAGTTCGACGCCGCGCTGATCCTGATCACCCACGACCTCGGGGTGGTGGCGCGGGTCGCCGACCGGGTGGCGGTGATGTACGCCGGCGAGCTGGTCGAGACCGGCTCGGCCAAGCAGGTCTTCACCCGTCCCACCCACCCCTACACCGAGGGGCTGCTGGCCTGCATCCCGATCCCGGGACGCACCCCGCCGGGCAGCCCGCTCGGCGTCATCCCGGGCATGGTCCCGTCGCTGATCGGCGAGCCGCCCGGCTGCGGCTTCGCCGAGCGCTGCCCGTACGCCGAGCCGGCCTGCGCCGAGGCCGCCGTGGAGCTGCGCCCGGTGGACGACGGCCACCACCACCGCTGCCGGATTCCACCCGGCGAGCGGCGCGGGGAGGCGCGCTGGTGAGCGACACCGTGTTCGAGGCCCGCGAGGTCCACCGGACCTTCCTGGTCAGCGCCGGGGCCTTTCGCGGCAAGCGGGCGCTGCACGCGGTCAACGGCGTGTCGCTGGCGGTCGCCCGTGGCGAGGTGCTGGGGCTGGTCGGCGAGTCGGGCTGCGGCAAGACGACGCTCGCCAAGATGCTGCTCGGGCTGCTCGCACCGAGCGGCGGCGAGATCCGCATCGACGGGCGCCCGATCGCCGGGCTCTCGCGCCTCGAGGTCGCGCGCCTGGTCCAGCCGATCT
Organism: uncultured Ectothiorhodospiraceae bacterium; assembly: GCA_964599705.1. Classification (GTDB taxonomy): domain Bacteria; phylum Pseudomonadota; class Gammaproteobacteria; order HK1; family HK1; genus CAZRGU01. The sequence goes on from CAZRGU010000053.1 coordinate 9,950, forward strand.
TCCAGGACCCCTACTCCTCGCTCAACCCGCGCAAGCCGGTCGGCGCCATCGTCCGCCTGCCGCTCGAGGTCCAGCGTGATTCGGATCGGGCCACCTGGCGGGCCCGGGTCGAGGAGATGCTCGACCGGGTCGGGCTGCCGCGCCGCCTCTACCACAGCTACCCCAGCCAGCTCTCCGGCGGGCAGCGCCAGCGGGTGGCGATCGCGCGGGCCCTGATCAACCGCCCGCGGGTGGTGATCTGCGACGAGCCGACCTCGGCGCTCGACGTCTCGGTGCAGTCCCAGATCCTCAACCTGCTCCAGGAGCTGCGCGCCGAGCTCGGGCTCACCTACATCCTGATCAGCCACAACCTGGCGATCGTCGAGCACATCGCCACCCGGGTCGCGGTGATGTACCTGGGGCGGATCGTCGAGCTGGGCGAGCGCGCGCAGCTCTTCGCCGCGCCCCGCCACCCCTACACCCGCGCCCTGCTCGACTCGGTGCTGACCCCCGAGCCGGACCTCGGGGTGCCCGACGCCCAGCTCGGCGCCAGCTACCCCAACCCGGTCGACCCGCCCTCAGGCTGCACCTTCCATCCGCGCTGCCCGCAGGCCGACGAGCGCTGCGCGCGCGAGCCCCCGGAGCCGCTGCCGACCCCCGGCGGCGGCTGGGTCGAGTGCCACCTCTACCGGGACGGGCCGGACAGCGCGACGAACCCCAGGGAGGAGAATCCATGAGCAGACAGCGTGCCATCGACACGGCCCTCGACTGGTTCGACGGCGGTGGCTACCTCGAGGACCTGGCCCGGCGGGTCGCGATCCCCACCGAGAGCCAGGAGCCCGGGCGCCTCCCCGAGCTCCACCGCTACCTCGAGGAGGAGATGCGCGGCTGCTTCGAGGCGCTGGGGTTCACCTGCCAGGTCTATCCCAACCCGATCGAGGGGCAGGGCCCGGTGCTGCTCGCCGAGCGCATCGAGGACCCGGACCTGCCCACGGTGCTCGGCTACGGCCACGGCGACGTGGTCCGCGGCCAGGCCGAGCGCTGGCGCCAGGGACTCTCCCCGTGGCGGCTCACCCGCGAGGGCGAGCGCGTCTACGGGCGGGGCACCGCCGACAACAAGGGCCAGCACACCGTGCACACCGGGGCGCTCGCCGCGGTGCTCGCCACCCGCGGGCGGCTCGGCTTCAACCTCCGGTTCCTGATCGAGACCGGCGAGGAGAACGGCTCGCGGGGGCTCGAGGAGCTCATCGTCGCCCACCGCGAGGCGTTCGCCGCCGACGTGTTCATCGCCTCCGACGGCCCGCGGGTCGAGCGGCGCCGCGCCAACCTGACCCTCGGCAACCGCGGCGCGCTCAACTTCACCCTCGAGTGCAACCTGCGCGACGGCGGCCACCACTCCGGCAACTGGGGCGGGGTGCTCGCCAACCCCGGGGTGATCCTCGCCCACGCCCTGGCCACCATCGTCGAGGCCCGCGGGCGGATCCGGATCCGCGACTGGCTGCCCGGCTCGATCCCCGAGTCGGTGCGCGCGGCGCTCGCCGGGGTGGTCCCGGAGGGCGGCGAGCAGGCCCCGGAGATCGATCCCGAGTGGGGCGAGCCGGGGCTGACCGCGGCCGAGAAGATCTATGCCTGGAACACCTTCGAGGTGCTCGCCTTCGCGACCGGCGACCCGGACAACCCGGTCAACGCGGTGCCGCCGCGCGCGGTGGCCCACTGCCAGATCCGCTTCGTGACCGGCTCGCGCCCCGAGCGCTTCCTGCCCGCGCTGCGCCGCCACCTCGACGAGCACGGCTTCTCCCAGGTCACCATCGCCGACCCCCCGCCCGGCAACGCCGGGGGCTTCCGCGCCTCGCGCACCGACCCGGAGCACCCCTGGGCGCGCTGGGCGGCGGCGGCCATCGAGCGCACCACCGGCGAGCCGACCATCGTGCTGCCCAACTCGGGCGGCTCGATCTGCAACTACATCTTCGCCGACCACCTCGGCCTGCCGACCATCTGGATCCCCCACTCGTACGCCGGCTGCTCGCAGCACGCCCCCGACGAGCACCTGCTCGTCGATCTCACCCGCGAGGCGCTGGCGATCACCGCGGGGCTGTACTGGGACCTCGGCGAGCCCGGCACCCCGGCGCGGAGGAGCACCCGATGAGCGAGCCCTGCGAGCTGTCCGCCTGCCAGGCGCGGCGCCTGATCGGCGCCCGCGCACTCTCCCCGGTCGAGCTGCTCGACTCCTGCCTGGCGCGCATCGAGGCGCTCAACCCGCGGGTCAACGCGGTCGTCGCGACCTGCTACGAGCGGGCCCGCGACGAGGCGCGCGCGGCCGAGGCGGCGCTGGTCGCCGGCGCCGAGCTGGGGCCGCTGCACGGCCTGCCGGTCGGCATCAAGGACCTCAACGAGACCGCCGGGCTGCGCACCACCTTCGGGTCGCGGATCTTCGCCGAGCACGTCCCCGAGCGCGACGAGCGGCTGGTCGCCGCGCTGCGCCGTGCCGGAGCGATCGTGGTCGCCAAGACCAATACCCCCGAGTTCGGCGCCGGGGCCAACACCGTCAACGACGTCTACGGGGCGACCCGCAATCCCTTCGACACCGCGCGCACCTGCGGGGGCTCCTCGGGGGGCTCGGCGGTGGCGCTCGCCTGCGACATGCTGCCGCTGTGCTCGGGCTCGGACACCGGCGGCAGCCTGCGCACCCCGGCGGCCTTCTGCGGGGTGGTCTCGATCCGCTCGACCCCGGGGGTGGTGCCCTCGGAGCGCCGCGCGGTGGGGCTCTCCACCTACGGCGTGCAGGGGCCGATGGCGCGCTCGGTGGCCGATGCCGCGCTGATGCTCTCGGCGATGGCCGCCCACGACCCCCGCGACCCGATGAGCGCCCCGCTCGAGCCCGCCGCGCTCGCCGAGGTCGGCGAGGTCGATCTCGCCACCCTGCGGGTCGCGGTCAGCGAGGACCTCGGCTTCGCCCTGATCGACGAGGGCATCCGCGCCGCCTTCCGCGAGCGCGTCGCCGCGATCCGCCCCGCCTTCGGGAGCTGTGTCGAGCGCGACCCGGAGATGGCCGAGGCCTCGCGGGTCTTCTGGCTGCTGCGCGGCGCCCACTTCCTCGCCGCCCAGCTCGGCAACTACCGCGAGCACCGCGAGCTGCTCGGGCCGAACGTGGTCGCCAACGTCGAGGCCGCGCTGGCGATGCGCCCCGAGGAGATCGGCTGGGCGATGGCCGAGCAGACCCGCATCTACCGGCGCTTCCAGTCGTTCTTCTCGGAGTTCGACGTGCTGCTCTGCCCGAGCACCGCGGTGCCGCCCTTCCCGGTCGAGCAGCTCTACTGCGCCGAGATCAACGGCGTGGCGCTGGAGAGCTACATCCAATGGGTCGACATCACGGCCGCGATCACCCTGACCGGCCACCCGGTGGTGCAGCTCCCCTGCGGGCGCGACCCCACCGGCACCCCGCTCGGCATCCAGGTGGTCGGCGCCCGGCGCCACGGCGAGCGGCGCCTGATCGCCATCGCCGCGGCCCTCGAGCGGCTCTTCGCCACCGATCCGGCGCTCGAGCGCCCGCGCCCCGGGCTGCGCGCCGCCCCGTGACCCGCCCCGCCGTCGCTCGCGGCGTCGCGGGGCGGGGAGGCAACAGGAGCGCGGCTGGCGAGCCCCGACTCGGGCTCGCACCGGAGCCTCGAGGAAAAACGGCCCCGCCGCAGCGGGGCCGCCCCGGTCGATTCGGCAGCACCCCACCGGGGGAGGGCGTGTTAAGCCGGCGCGCGGCGAGCGCGCGCCGTCCCTGCCTGATTGCCGGAAAGGATAGCGCGCGGCCGGGAGACCCGCAGCGAGCCGCTCAGCGCGGCGCCGGCCGTCCCGCCACCCCCGCGGCCGCCGCCAGCCGCCGGGTCTGGCGACGGGCCGCGATCTGGGCGCTGCGCGCGCGCCGCGCGCGGCGCTTCTCGGCGTAGGCGGTGCAGCGCTCGAGGAAGGCCGCGGTGCTCTTCGGCATCGGCACCCGGGCGTCGGCCAGGTGCTGCATCAGCGCCTTGCCCTCGCGGATCAGGGCCAGCCCGTGCTCGACCTCGCGGTGTCGTCCCTGGGTGCAGCGGCGCGAGACCCGCGGCCGGAAGGCGAGCAGCGCCTCGCCGGCGGCCACGAAGCGCGGCCAGACCTCGAAGATCACCGGGTCGGACTTCATCGTCTCGCTGGCCTGGCGGGCGGTGCGCGCGTACTCGGCGACCAGCGGCTCGAGCCCACGAAAGGCCTGGTCGTCGGCGAACGAGCCGGCCAGGCCCGCCGCCACCCCGTCGATGTCGCGCATCGCCTGGGCGATCTTGATGTAGCGGGTCTCGTAGAAGTGGGCGATGGTCATCGTGAAGGCCTTGAACGGCTCGCCCCACAGCTCGTCGATCCCCTCCTCGCCGCTGCGGTGCTTGACGTAGCGCATGCCGAGATCGAGCGCCTCGCGGAAGTGCGCGCTGCACTGCTTCATCACCGCGTCGTCGTGACCGACCTCGACGCCCTGCTCGGCCAGGCCGACGATCATGTCGAAGATCTCGCAGGCCTTGTTGAAGAGGGCGCCAGCCAGCATCGCCCCGTTGACCCGCCGCAGCGCCGGGTCGTGCTGCGCGGCGTAGGCCGCGCGGGCCTCCTCGACCCGGTCCGGCGGGGTGTTGATCCCGGGCTCGGTGTGGTGGAAGACGCGCCGCGCGAGGTGGTGGATCAGCCGGCGCTTGTTGGCCAGGGTCTCCTCGGGCGGCGCGTAGTAGCGGATCCAGTAGCCGTCATAGTAGACGCACTGCTTGCCGTCGCGCGCCCGCACGAGCCCGTTCTCGACCACGGCCGACACGCTTGCCCCTGCCATCCTCCGCGCTCCCTGCGCCGAGCTGCGCGCCGCTCCCTCGGCGCTCATCTCGCGCTCACCAGCCTTGCGCGACAAAAATAGCACAACCCCGGGAAGATGGATCCCTCGCGAGGTGTCGCTATGATCACCCGCTCCGGGGGATGCCCCGGCATCCGGCGCTGCCGCCCGCCGCGGGCGGCGGCGCCCCGGCAGTCACCACCCGAGGGCGAGAGCGGCATGGACGAACCGAGCCGGGCGCTGGTCGGGGTGCGCAGCACCGTGCCCGACGACGCGCTCACCGCCGGGGTCCTCGGCACCGAGCGCAGCGGCAGCGGGGTGTGCATCCGCGCCGACGGGCTGCTGCTCACCGTCGGCTACCTGGTCGCCGAGGCCGAGCAGATCTGGCTGAGCGACCGCGACGGCCGGCTGGCCCCCGGCGATCTGCTCGCCCACGACCCGGAGAGCGGCCTCGCCCTGGTCCGCCCGCTGACCCCCCTGGCGCTCGCCCCGCTGGCGCTCGGCCGCGGGGCGGCGCTCGAGCCGGGCAGCGAGGTGACGGTGGCCGGCTTCGACGAGCAGCCGGCCGCGGCGCGGGTGGTCGCGCGCCAGGAGTTCGCCGGCTACTGGGAGTACCTGATCGAGGAGGCGCTGTTCACCGCCCCCGCCTACCCGAGCTGGGGCGGCGCAGCGCTGCTCGACGCGGCCGGCAGGCTGTGCGCGATCGGCTCGCTGCTCGTCCAGGTCGAGAGCGGCGAGGAGCCCGGGGCGGCCAACATGATGGTCCCGGTCGAGACCCTCACCCCGGTGCTCGACGAGCTCGTCACCCGCGGGCGGCGGATCGCGCCGGCCCGCCCCTGGCTGGGGATGTTCGTGCAGCCCGACGAGGGCCGCCTGGAGGTGGTGGCGCTCTACGAGGGCTGTCCCGCGGCCCGTGCCGGGCTGCGTCCCGGCGACATCCTCACCGCGGTCGGCGGGCGCCCGGTGGCCTCGCTCGGCGAGCTGTTCCGTGGCATCTGGGCACTCGGGCCGGCCGGGGTCGAGGTCCCCCTCGAGGTGGTGCGCGACGGCACCCCGATCGGCACCCTGCACGTCGAGTCGGCCGATCGCCTCGCCTGCCAGCGCTCGCCCCGCCTGCACTGAGCCCGCCTGCGTTGAGACGGTGGGGGGAAAGTCGCCCGCCTGCTGCGGACGCCCCGGGTCGCCCCGGGGGCGCTGTTCCGGGCCTTCTCAGGCCCGGCCCCTGCGGGCGCGCTGCGCGCGACCCAATCCGCTTCCGGCCGATTGCTGCGGGGACCCCCAACATGGAGTCACGTACTCCAGTACGCTCCTCCCCCCCGCGACCTGTCCGGGTCACCCACGAACGCCCTCGCCACGGCGGGCGGTTTTTTCACCCACCTTCATCGAACCCCGACTCAGCCATTGAGTCCCCGGACTGCGCAACGAAGGTGCATCCGCGGCGACCTGCCCGCTTGCGCACTGACCGGTGCCAGACCTCGCCCTGACCGGTGCC
>CAZRGU010000054.1:0-15936 GCA_964599705.1 uncultured Ectothiorhodospiraceae bacterium
TTGACTCGCTCGCATCCCGGGGAGACACGCCGATGAGCCAAGCCGCCGCCCGAGCCCGATCCGGGGGGGATGCCGGCCCGCGGGCGCGGATCGGCAGCGAGGCCGACGGCGCGCGGCCGCTGATGGGCAACGAGGCGATCGCCCGCGGCGCCTGGGAGGCCGGAGTGCGGGTCGCGGCGGCCTATCCCGGAACCCCCAGCACCGAGATCCTCGAGAGCCTGGCCCGCTTCCCGGCCGGCGACGTCCACGCCCAGTGGTCGACCAACGAGAAGGTCGCGCTCGACGTGGCCATCGGGGCCTCGTTCGGCGGCGCCCGGGCGCTCGCCGCGATGAAGCACGTGGGGCTCAATGTCGCCGCCGACTCGTTCATGTCGGTGAGCTACATCGGAGTCCACGGCGGGCTGGTGCTGGCGGTCTGCGACGACCCCGGGATCCACAGCTCGCAGAACGAGCAGGACACCCGGCTGCTCGGGCGCATGGCGATGGTGCCGGTGCTCGAGCCGGCCGATGCCCAGGAGGCCCTCGAGCTGACCCGCCGCGCCTTCGCGCTCAGCGAGGCCTACGACACCCCGGTGATCGTGCGCAGCACCACCCGCCTGTCGCACACCCGCTCGCCGGTGCGCCTCGGCGAGCGCGAGGAACACGAGCCGCTCGGCTTCCTCGAGCGCCCGGGCAAGAACGTGATGATCCCGGCCTACGCCCGCCAGCGCCACCCGGCGGTGCTCGAGCGCATCGAGCGCTTCCGCGAGGCGCTGCCCGAGAGCGGACTGACCCGCTGGGAGCGGGGCGAGACCCGCTTCGGCGTGATCACCCTGGGCACCCCCTACCACTACGTCAAGGAGGTGCTGCCGGAGGCCAGCGTCCTCAAGCTCGGCTGCTCCTATCCGCTCGACGAGGCCACGGCTCGCGCCTTCTGCGCCTCGGTCGAGCGGGTGCTGGTGGTCGAGGAGCTCGAGCCGGTGGTCGAGGAGGCGCTGCGCGGGCTCGGTCTCGAGGTCGAGGGCAAGCGCTACTTCCCGCGCACCGGTGAGCTCTCCCCGGAGACCGTGCGCGGCGGCTTCGAGGCGGCCGGGGCGCTCGAGCCGGCGACCCGCCCGGCGCTGCTCCAGAGCGAGCCGCTGCTGCGCCCGCCGGTGCTCTGCGCGGGCTGCCCGCACAGCTCGACCTACATGGCGATGCGGGCCCTCGATGCGCGGGTGACCGGCGACATCGGCTGCTACACCCTGGCCGCCATCGAGCCGCTCGAGGCCATCGACACCTGCGTGGCGATGGGGGCGAGCATCGGCAACGCCATCGGGCTGGCGCGCGCCGGCGTCGAGTCGCGCCCGATCGTGGCCACCATCGGCGACTCGACCTTCCTGCACGCCGGCATTCCGGCGCTGATCGACGCGGTCTACAACCAAGTCGACATCACCGTCATCATCCTCGACAACCACATCGTGGCGATGACCGGCGGACAGGACCACCCGGGGACCGGGAGGACCCTGCGCGGCGAGCCCACCCACCGGGTCGACCTCGAGCAGATGGTGCGCGCCTGCGGCGTGGAGTGGGTGCGGACCGTCGACTCCTACGATCTGGCCCGCGTCTACCAGACCTACCGCGAGGCCACCGAGCACCGCGGCGTCGCGGTGGTCATCTCCAACCGCCCCTGCGTGCTCGACCCGGTCAAGGTCAAGGGCCCGCCGTTCACGGTCCGCGAGGGCGACTGCGTGGCCTGCCAGGCGTGCATGAACCTCGGCTGCCCGGCGCTGCTGTGGAGCGAGACCATGCACGAGGGTCACCACAAGGTGCGCATCGACGAGGCCGCCTGCATGGGCTGCAGCCTGTGCATGCAGGTCTGCCCGAGCGACGCCATCGCCCCCGCGCAGCCGGCGCGCCCCGCCGCCCCGGGGCCCGCCGCGGCCGGCGCCGGCGTGCTGCGCAGCAGCGAGCCCGGGACGGTGGGCGAATGAGCGCCACGCGGCCGGCCGCGGCCTGCGCCGGGGAAGGAGCGAGCATCGACTCGGCGCGCGCCGCCCGTCCCACCAACGTGCTGGTGGTCGGGGTCGGCGGCCAGGGCGTGGTGATGGTCTCCAAGGCGATCGCGGCCCTGTGCCAGCGCCACGGCCACGAGGTCAAGCAGAACGAGGTCCACGGCATGGCCAAGCGCGGCGGCGTGGTCTTCAGCCACGTGCGCTTCGGGCCGCGGGTCTTCTCGCCGACCATCCCGATGGGCGAGGCCGACGTGGTGGTCGCCCTCGAGTGGGCCGAGGGCCTGCGCTGGCTGCCCTTCCTCGACCCCGAGCACGGCACCTTCATCGCCGACACCCAGCGCATCGTGCCGCCGTTCGCCTGCCGGGACCGGCGCTGGGGGGCGCGCACCGGCTACGTCGAGGCCGGCCTGCGCGAGGTCCTCGAGCGGGTCCCGAACAGCCTGGCGCTGGATGCCGCCGGGATCGCCGAGGGGCTCGGCAACCGGCGCGCCGCCAACACCGTGCTGCTCGGCGCGCTGTCGACCGCGCTCGAGTTCCCCGAGCGCGACTGGCTCGAGACCCTCGAGCAGTTCGTGCCGCCGCGCACCCGCGAGGTCAACCGCCGCGCCTTCCAGCAGGGACGGGCCTGGGCGCTGTCGGGCGAGCGGCTGGACGAGAGCACGCCGGCGCCGGCCGGGCCGCTGGCGGGTGCCACGCCGCGGCGCGTCGAGCTGGCGATCAACGCGCTCTGGTGCAAGGGCTGCGACATCTGCGTCAAGGTCTGCCCCGAGCGCTGCCTGCGTCTCGATGCGGCCCAGATCGCCGAGCTCGCGGTGCCCGAGGCCTGCACCGGCTGCCGGCTCTGCGAGTGGCTGTGCCCGGACTTCGCCATCCGCGTGCACCTGGAGGGTGCCGCGTGAGCGGTGGCGCGCCGCCCGGCGAGACGCGCAACCTGCAGGGCAATGAGGCCTGCGCGCTCGGAGCGGTGGCCGCCGGCTGCCGCTTCTATGCCGGCTACCCGATCACCCCGTCCTCCGAGATCGCCGAGCACATGGCCCGCGAGCTGCCGCGGGTCGGCGGGGTGTTCGTGCAGATGGAGGACGAGATCGCCTCGATGGGCGCCGTGATCGGGGCCTCGCTCGGCGGGGTCAAGGCGATGACCGCGACCAGCGGGCCGGGCTTCTCGCTCAAGCAGGAGAACCTCGGCTACGCGGCGCTGACCGAGGTCCCGTGCGTGGTCGTCGATGTGATGCGCGGCGGGCCCTCGACCGGAATGCCGACCCGCCCTGCCCAGGGCGACCTCATGCAGGCGCGCTGGGGCACCCACGGTGACCACCCGATCGTGGTGCTCTGCCCGGCCTCGGTCGGCGAGGTCTACGAGCAGACCGCGCGCGCCTTCGCGCTCGCCGAGCGCTACCGGGTGCCGGTGGTGGTGCTCTTCGACGAGATCATCGGTCACCTGGTCGAGACCGTCGAGCTGCCCGGCGAGGTCGAGCAGGTCGAGCGGGCCTGGGCGAGCGAGCCCCCGGAGCGCTTCCGGCCCTATGCGCCGGCTCCCGACGGGGTGCCGCCGATGGCCCGCCCGGGCGCCGGCTACCGGGTCCACGTGACCGGGCTGACCCACGACGAGAGCGGCTTCCCGACCCAGGAGCCGGCGACCGTGGCGCGGGTCAGCGCCCGCCTGCTCGACAAGATCGAGCGCCATCGCGCCGCGATCGAGGCCTGGGAGGAGAGCGACTGCGACGACGCCCGGGTGCTGGTGGTGGCCTACGGGATCACCGCCCGGGCGGCGCTGCGCGCGGTGCGCCGGGCCCGGGAGGCGGGGATCGCGGCCGGCCTGCTGCGCCCGATCACCGTGTGGCCGTTCCCGGAGCGGCGCCTGCGCGAGCTCGGCGCGACGGCGCGAACGCTGCTGGTCCCGGAGATGAACGCCGGGCAGATCGTCCTCGAGGTCGAGCGCCTGTGCCCGGGCCGGCGCATCGAACGAATCAATCGCTTCGACGGCGAGCCGATCACCCCGGCCGCGATCGAGGCCCGGATCAGGGAGCTGGCCGCCGATGAATGACGAGGCGCGCGCGGGCTTCGCGATCGAGGACTACCTGCGCCTCGAGCTGATGCCGCACTTCATGTGCCCGGGCTGCGGGCACGGGATCGCCCTGCGTGCGCTGCTCTGGGCGATCCACGAGCTCGAGGTGGACAAGGACCGGCTGGCGGTGGTCTCCGGGATCGGCTGCTCGGGGCGGGTCGGCGCCTACATCGACGCCTACACCATCCACACCACCCACGGGCGCCCGCTCGCCTACGCCACCGGGCTCAAGCTCGCCCGCCCCGATCTCACCGTGATCGTGATCACCGGTGACGGCGACTGCCTGGCGATCGGCGGCAACCACCTGATCCATGCCTGCCGGCGCAATCTCGACATCACCTGCATGATGCTCAACAACGAGATCTACGGGATGACCGGCGGGCAGGTCTCGCCGACCACCAGCGATGCGCGCTTCACCACCACCACCCCGATGGGCAACCACGAGCCACAGTTCGACGCCTGCCGGCTGGCCGAGGCGGCCGGCGCCGGGCTGGTCGGGCGGGGCATCACCCTGCAGGTGCCCTCGCTTAAGAACCTGCTGGTCGAGGCGATCCGCCATCCCGGCTTCGCCTTCGTCGAGGTGATCTCGGACTGCACCGAGATCTACGGGCGCAAGAACGAGCTCGGCAGCTCGGCCGAGATGGTCCTCCACCAGAAGGCGGCGGTGCGCCCGGAGGCCTACCACAACACCGTCGAGCAGCCGTTCCGCCCGGGGAGCTGGGCGACCGGGGTGCTGGCCCGCAACCCGCGTCCCGAGTACGGGGCGAGCTACCGGGCGCTGATCGGCGACGGCGAGGGCTGAGCGGATGGCAGGCGACACGCTCGAGGTGCGGCTGAGCGGGATCGGCGGGCAGGGGCTGGTGCTGGCCGGCGAGATCCTGGCCCTGGCCCTGATGCGCATCGGCATGCGGGCCGCCCTGTCGCGAAGCTACGAGCCGACCTCGCGCGGGGGACTGAGCCGCAGCGACGTGGTGGCCGGGCGCGGCGGCGTCGAGTATCCGCTGGCCAGCGCCCTCGACGAGCTGCTGATCCTCGACCAGTTCGCCGCCGGCGCCTCGACCGATCTTCTCCGTCCCGGGGCGCTGGTGCTGGTCGACGAGGGCCGGGTCACGGATCCGCCGGACGGCGACTTTCGCCTCGAGCGCCTGCCGCTCGCCGAGACCGCGCGCGGCGCAGGCAATCCCCGGGCAGCCAACATCGTCGCCCTCGGCGCGATGAGCGCCCTGGGTGGCGCCTACCCGCTCGAGGCGCTCGCCGAGGCGGTCCGCGAGCGCACCCCGGAGCGCTTCCGGGAGCGCAACCTCGAGGCCCTCGCGAGCGGCCACGCGCTGGCCGCGCGCGCCGCCGGCCCCCACGCGGTGCCCGCGTAGCCGTGGAGCCGTTGCCCTGCCCTCGAGGCCCTCCCCGAGCACCACCGTCCTCGGAGCCAAGACCTGTGACGGGCGGTGCCGCCCGGTGCGCCGCGCAGCGCGCTGTGGCCCGGCGCGACACGCGCGGCATCCTGCCTCGCCAAGCTCGCTCCGTGCCATACCCCACTGCACGACGCACCGCTCGACCGTCGGCGCCCGAACGGGAAGCCTACCGGTGGGCGGCAAGCCCCCAGGGGTCTGGAGGGTGGGTGGCCCGCGCGGCGGCGTGGAGGCGGCGCGGGAGGCAGGATGCCGGAGCGGCGCCGACCCGCAGCGAGCCGCGCCAGGGAAGGCGCGGGGAGCGGTAGCCGCGCGGGCCACTCGGCCTCCAGACCCTCCCCGAGCAACACTGTCCTCGGGGCGAGGGCTTGGTGGCGCGCGTCGCGGCGCGGTGCGGCGTGCAGCAGATCGAGGCTTCAGGCCCGCAGCCGGGCGTTGTCCGGGTCGTAGGCGGGCTCGGCGATCACCCGCGCCGGGCGCCGCTCGTCGAGCAGCGCGACCTCGAGCTCGGTTCCGATGGCGGCGCGGGAAGGCTCGAGGTAGGCGAAGGCGAGGCTCTTGCCGACCGCGTGGCCGTAGCCCCCGCTGGTCGTGATCCCGACGATCCGCCCCTCCGCCCAGAGCGGCTCGCTGCCGGCCGGGTCGGCATCGCCGGCCTCGACCTCGAGGTAGGCGAGCACCTGCCGCAGACCGCGCCGGCGCTGCTCGATCAGCGCCTCGCGGCCGACGAACGGCTTGCCGAGGTCGACGAAGCGCCCCATTCCCGCCTCGAGCGGGGTGACCTCGTTGGTCAGCTCCGCCCCCCAGGCCCGGTAGGCCTTCTCCATGCGCAGCGAGTTGACCGCATAGGTGCCGAAGTCGGCGATGCCGTGCTCGGCACCGGCCTCGAGCAGCGCCTCGTAGAGCGCCGGCTGGTGCTCGATCGGGTGGTGCAGCTCCCAGCCGAGCTCGCCGACGTAGGAGATCCGCAGGGCCCGCACCGCCACCCCGGCGACCTCGATCTCGCGGGCCCGCAGCCACGGAAAGGCGCCGCTGTCGAGCGGCGCGGCGGTCAGCCGGGCGAGCACCTCGCGGGCGCGCGGGCCAGCCAGCACCAGCGTTGCGTAGCGATCGGTCACGTCCTCGATCGCGACCGCCTCGCCGTCACGGCGCTGGCGCTCCAACCAGTCGCGGTCGTGGACCTGGGCAAGCGCCGCGGAGAGCAGGTAGAAGCGGTCGGCGGCCAGGCGGGTGACGGTCGCCTCGCACTCGACGGTGCCGCGCTCGCCGAGCATCTGGGTGAGCACGATGCCGCCCTCGCCGCGCGGCAGGCGGTTGGCGCAGACCCGATCGAGGAAGGCGTGCGCCGCCGGGCCGCTGACCTCGAGCTTGGCGAAGCTGCTCAGGTCGAGCACCCCGACCCGCTCGCGCACCGCCCGGCACTCCTCGGCCACCGCGGCGAAGACGTTGCTGCGCCGGAAGCTGTAGCGCTCGCCCTCGCCCGTCCGGTCGAACCATTTCGGGCGCTCCCAGCCGCCGACCTCGATGAACCGCGCACCGCGCTCGCGCAGGCGCGCGTGGATCGGGGGGGTACGCATCCCCCGCCCGGCCTCGCGCTCCTCGCCCGGCAGCAGCACCTGGTACATGTGCTGGTAGTCCTCGACCGCCTTGGCCAGCGTGTACTCGCCCACCGCCCAGTCGCCGAAGCGGCGCGGATCGAAGCCGCTCATGTTGATCTCGGCCTGGCCGTGGACCATCCACTGGGCCAGGTACTTGCCCGCTCCGGCGCCCTGGGTGATGCCGATGCTCGCCCCGCAGCACATCCAGAAGTTGCGCCGTCCGGGGGCCGGACCGAGCAGGAAGTTGCTGTCCGGGGTATGGGTGATCGGGCCACAGACCACCCGCTTGATGCCGGCCTCGGCGAAGGCCGGGATCCGCTCCATGGCCCGCTCCAGCCACGGCTCGAGGCGCTCCATGCGCGGCTCGAGCAGCTCCATGTCGAAGCCCCAGTCGACCCCCTCGAGCGCCCAGGCCTCGGCGCCGCGCATCTCGTAGGGACCGACGATCAGCCCCCCACCCTCGCGGCGGTAGTAGCACGAGGCGTACGGGTCGCGGGTGACCGGCGGCTCGCGCTCGAGGCCCTCGACCTCGGGGATCGACTCGGTGACCAGGTACTGGTGGACCATGTTGACGAACGGCGCCTTGAGCCCGACCATCGCCGCGACCCGGTCGGCGAACGAGCCGGCGGCGTTGACCACGTGCTCGCAGACGATGGTGCCCGCCTCCGTGATCACCTGCCACTCGCCACCGCGACCCGGGCGGATCTCGAGGACCCGGTTGTGGCGGTAGATCTCGGCGCCGCCTGAGCGCGCGCCGATCGCCAGCGCCTGGGTCGTGCCGCTCGGGTCGGTGTGACCGTCGCCGGGGGTGTGGACCGCGAGCACCACCCCGTGCGGGTCGAGCAGGGGGTGAATGGCGCGGATCTCCTCGCGACCGACGAGGTGGCTCTCGGCGCCGACGTAGTCGAGGATCCCCTTGACCTGGCGGTACCAGTCGGCCTGCTCGGGGGTCACGGCCAGGCGCAGCGCGCCGCACTCGTGCCAGCCGGTGGCCTGCCCGGTCTCGGCCTCGAGGCGCCGGTAGAGCTCGATCCCGTAGGCGTGGACCTGGGCCATGGCGAGGCTGCCGACGAAGTGCGGCACCAGGCCGGCCGCGTGCCAGGTCGACCCCGAGGTCAGCTCGCCCTTCTCGATCAGCACCACGTCCGACCAGCCCTCCTTGACCAGATGGTAGAGCAGCCCGACGCCCATCATCCCGCCACCGATCACCACCACCCTCGCCTGCGTCTTCATCAGTCGCCTCCCCCCAGCAGGCCGCGCTCGGCGCGACGCTCCTCGATCCGCGCCTCGGACCACGGGCGCATGTCCACGGGGTCGAGCCGGATCGGCATACGAGCCCGGATCGCGGCGTCGAGGCGCGGATCGAGGAGCCGCGGGAAGTGCTCGCCGAGGATCGCGGCGACCCGCTCGCGGGCCCGCTCGACCGCGTCGCGGGCGCCGATCTCGCGCCACTCCCTGGGGCTCGAGCGGTCACCGACCTGCGGGTAGACGTACTCGCGCTGCATCAGCCCGAGGGTCTGCGGGTGGCCGAGGTAGTGCCCCGGCCCGCCGATGCAGACCTCACGCATCGCCTCCAGCGAGACGGTGTCCTCGTTGACCTCGATGCCGCGCACCGTGCGGTTGATCGCCCCGAGCATGTCGTTGTCGATCACGAAGCTCTCGAAGCAGCAGCCGAGCAGGCTCGCCTGCATGCCGGCGGCCTCGTAGACCAGGTTGGCACCCGAGTGCCCGGCGAGCACGTCGGTGTAGCCCTTCTCGTAGCCGGACTGGGCATCGGGCAGCTTCGAGTCGCTCATCCCGGCCGCGATCCCGGTCGGCAGGTCGTAGAAGCGGCCCATCTGCGCGCAGGCGGCCATCAGCACCGCCTGCTCGCCGCTGCCGCCGCTCATCGCCCCGGTGCGCAGGTCGGCGACGAACGGCCAGGAGCCGAAGATCGCCGGATGGCCCGGCGCGATCAGGTTGACACAGACCAGCCCGGCGAGCACCTCGGCGACCTCCTGCACGACCGCCCCGGCGAGCGCCGCGGGGCTGGTCGCTCCGGCCTGCCCGGCGGCGAGCAGCAGCACCGGGATGCCGGCGCGCACCGCGGCCTCGAGGACCCGGCAGGCATCCTCGGCGAAGCGCAGTGGCGGGACCACGAAGCAGCTCGACATGCTCACGAACGGCCGCTCCCGCCAGGCCCGCTCGCCGCCGGCCAGCGCGTGGAGCATCTCCAGGCTCTCGGCGAGGTGCTCGGGCCGGCCCCAGCTCAGGCCGATGTGCTTGCCGGTGCCGGCGAGGCAGGCGTAGCAGGTGTTGACGTCGAGCTCGCGCGGGTCGCCCAGATCGCGGGCCACCAGCGGGCGCTGGAAGAAGTGGATGTGCTCGAGGGCATCGACCAGCCGGGCGATGTTGTAGAGATCGCGCAGCGTCGAGTCGCGGTACTCGCGGCTCACCGGATCGACCACGTGGACCGCCGCCCCGGCGGTCCCGAAGTAGACCCGGGTCCCGCTGAGCTCCATGTCGTGCTCCGGGGAGCGGGCGTGGAGCACGATGTCGCGGGCCGCCCGGGCCACCGTATCCTCGACCAGGGCGCGCGGGAAGCGCAGCCGCCCGTGCTCGTCGAGCCGCCCGCCGGCAGCGCACACCCGCTCGGCCCAGGCCGGGATCGGCTGGGCCAGGCCGATGTGCTCGAGGGCGTCGAGGGCAGCGTGGTGGATGCGCTCGATGTCGCGGGCGCTCAGCGGCTGGTAGCGCCCGCCGGCCAGCCCGGGGCGTACCGGGCGGTCGCCGCCGGGGAGCGGGGCCGAGCGGGCCTCGCGCCGGGCGCTGCGCCCGCCTGTGCGCCGCCTGCGGGTCTCGCTCTCGCTCATCGCCTCGACCCTCCACCGATCTCGCCCGACCGCCTGCCGGCGGGCTCGCCCGGTTGGCGGTGGCCGATGATGAGCCGCCTCGATCGCGGCCGGACCCGTGAGAGCGACGTTCACTTCAACTGCCGCGACCGCCCGGCCCACGGGCCTCGCGCGGCGCGCAGCCGAACAGGGTCCGGAAGCGGTGGCTGAAGTGGCCGGGGGAGGCGAACCCGCAGGCCAGCGCCACCTCGACGATCGGCAGCGCGGTCTGCTCGAGCAGCCGCCTGCCGTGCTCGAGGCGCAGTCGCATGTAGTGCTGCGACGGCGTGGCGCCGAGGTGGCGGCGGAAGAGGCGCTCGAGCTGGCGCTTGGAGACCCCGATGCAGCGTGCCAGGTCCTCGGGGAGCAGCGGCTGCTCGATGTGGCTCTCCATCAGCCGCAAGGCCTCGAGCAGCCGCGGCTGGCTCACCCCGGTGCGCACCCGCAGGCTCATGCGCTGCGGCGCGCCGGCCTCGCGGATCACCTCGTGAAGGAACATGTCGGAGACCGCCGTGGCCAGGGTCCGACCCTGCTCGGCCGCGATCCGGGTGAGCATCATGTCGAGCGCCGCGGTCCCGCCACCGCAGGTGAAGCGGCCGCGGTCGAGCTCGAAGAGCTCGGAGGTCACCTCGAGGGAGGGAAACGCCTCGCGAAAGCCGGGGATGGTCTCCCAGTGGGTGGTGCACCGGCGCCCCTCGAGCAGCCGGGCGCGGGCCAGCAGGTAGCTGCCGGTGTCGAGGGCTCCGAGCTCGGTGCCCTGCTTGGCCAGACGCCGCAGCCAGGCAAATACCCGTTCCTCGCGGTAGTGCTTGGGGTCGTGCGGCCCGCAGACGATCACCACCGGGAAGCGGGTGATCGAGTCGATGGCGGCCTCGGCGGCCACCTCGATGCCGCTGGTCGGAGCCACCGGAGCGCCGTCGATGCTGAAGACGTGCCAGCTGTACAGCGCCCGGCCGGCGAGGCGGTTGGCGACCCGGAGCGGCTCGATGGCCGAGATGAAGGGCAGCATCGAGAAGTCCGGGGCGAGGAAGAACCCGATCGGACGCTCGCCGCGCCCGGCCGGCCTGCCGTGCGGCGAGGTTCCCGCCTGCGCGTCGTGTCCGCTCCGCTGATCGCGCATCGTGCCGCCTCCGCGCGGAGAGCCGCCCGTCCCCGCCACCCGGCTCGGCCGGGGCCGCCATCGGTTAATCGTACAATGGCGCCCCACCGCGCCGCGACCCAGGAGTCGATCGCCTCATGAGCCACCGCGCACCCCAGCCCCGCCGCGCCCGGCCGGGCGACCCGGCGCTCGCCCGCCGGCTGGCCGCGGCGGTCGAGGGCGAGGTGCTGTTCGACGCCTTCTCGCGCGGGCGCTACAGCACCGATGCCTCGATCTACCAGATCGAGCCGATCGGGGTGGTGGTGCCGCGCAGCGCCGCGGACCTCGCCGCGACCCTCGAGTGCGCTCGCGAGGCGGGTGTGCCGGTGCTGGCGCGTGGGGCCGGCACCTCGCAGTGCGGGCAGACGGTCGGCGAGGCGCTGGTGATCGACACCAGCCGGCACCTGCGGGCGGTGCGCGACCTCGACCGCGAGCGAGGCCGGGTGCGGGTCGAGCCGGGGGTGGTGCTCGACGAGCTCAACGCCGCCCTGCGCCGCCATGGCCTGTGGTTCCCGATCGACGTCTCCACGGCCAGCCGCGCGACCATCGGCGGGATGGCCGGCAACAACTCCTGCGGGGCGCGCTCGATCGTCTACGGGATGATGGCCGATCGGGTGCGCGCCATCGACGCGTTGCTCGCCGACGGCACGCCGCTGCGCTTCGCCGAGGTGGCAGCCGACCCGGGAGGCGGCCCGCCGCGCTACCGCGAGCTGATCGAGCGGGTGCGGGCCATCGCGGCGCGCGAGCACGACGAGATCGAGCGCCGCTTCCCCAAGGTGATGCGCAGGGTGGGAGGCTACAACCTCGACTCCGTGGACCCGCACGGGCACAACATGGCCCGCCTGCTGGTCGGCTCGGAGGGCACCCTGGCGCTGTTCACCGAGCTCGAGCTCGAGCTCGCCCCGATCCCCGCCCACCGGGTGCTCGGGGTGTGCCACTTCCCGGGCTTCTACCAGGCGATGGACTCGACCCGCCGGATCGTGGCGCTCGGCCCGAGCGCGGTCGAGCTGGTCGACCGCTCGCTGCTCGACCTGGCCGCCGGGATCCCGGCCTTCCGCGACTCCCTGCGGCGCTTCGTGCGCGGCCGCCCCGACTGCCTGCTGCTGGTCGAGTTCGCCGGCGAGGAGCTCGCCCCGCTGCGCACCTCGCTCGCCCGGCTCGGCGAGCAGATGGCCGACCTGGGGCTCCCGGGCGCCGTGCTCGAGGCCGTCGAGCCGGGGCTGCAGCGCGAGATCTGGGAGCTGCG
This sequence comes from uncultured Ectothiorhodospiraceae bacterium, assembly GCA_964599705.1. Classification (GTDB taxonomy): domain Bacteria; phylum Pseudomonadota; class Gammaproteobacteria; order HK1; family HK1; genus CAZRGU01. Next base: position 12,300 of record CAZRGU010000054.1, read on the forward strand.
CAAGGCGGGGCTGAACATCGTCATGGCGATGAAGGGCGACGGCAAGCCGATCTCGTTCGTCGAGGACTGCGCGGTGCGCCTCGAGGACCTGGCCGAGTACACCCGGCGGCTCGAGGCGATCTTCGCGCGCCACGGGACGCGCGGCACCTGGTACGCGCACGCCTCGGTCGGCACCCTGCACGTGCGCCCGATCATCAACCTCAAGGAACCGCGCGGTGCGGCGCAGATGCGCGCGGTGGCCGAGGAGTGCTTCGCCATGGTGCGCGAGTTCAAGGGCTCGCACTCCGGGGAGCACGGCGACGGGCTGGTGCGCTCGGAGTTCCACGAGGCGATGTTCGGCCCGCGTCTGGTCGGCGCCTTCGAGGAGCTCAAGGAGGTCTTCGACCCCGCCGGCCTGCTCAACCCGGGCAAGATCGTGCGCCCGCCCCGGATGGACGACCGCACCCTGTTCCGCTACCACCCGGGCTACGCGCCGCTGGCCGTCGAGACCCGGCTCGACTGGTCGGAGTGGGGCGGGTTCCTGGGGGCGGTCGAGATGTGCAACAACAACGGCGCCTGCCGCAAGCGGGCCGCGGGGGTGATGTGTCCCTCGTTCCGGGTCACCGGCGAGGAGTGCCACCTGACCCGCGGGCGGGCCAATGTCCTGCGCCTGGCGCTGACCGGGCAGCTCGGCGCGGAGGCGCTCGGCAGCGAGGAGATGGAGCGCGCGATGGCGCTCTGCGTGGGCTGCAAGGCCTGCCGCCGCGAGTGTCCGACCGGGGTCGACATGGCGCGCATGAAGCTCGAGTTCCTCCACCACTACCGCGCCCGGCGCCGCCCGCGGCCGCGCGAGCGGCTGATCGCGGCGCTGCCCCGCCACGCTCCACGGCTGGCGGCGCTCGCCCCGCTCAGCAACCTGCGCGAGCACCTCCCCGGGCTGCCCTGGCTCGGCGAGCGGCTGCTCGGGATCAGCGCCCGGCGCTCGCTGCCGCGCTGGCGCCGCGACTGGTTCCGACCGCCGGCGCCGCTCGCCCCCGAGGCGGCCGACTGCGTGCTGCTCGCCGACACCTTCAGCACCTGGTTCGAGCCCGAGATCGCCCACGCCGCGCTGGCGGTGCTCGGCGCGGCCGGCTACCGGGTGCACGTGGCCCGAGCGCCTGCCGGCCAGGCGCCGCTGTGCTGCGGCCGGCCGCTGCTCGCCGCCGGGCTGCTCGAGGAGGCCGCCGGCGAGGCCCGCCGCCTGCTCGCCGTCCTCGCCCCCTACCTCGAGCGTGACCTCCCGGTGATCGGCCTCGAGCCGTCCTGTCTGCTCACCCTTCGCGACGAGTATCTGGCGATACTCCCCGGCGCCGCGACCCGGCGGCTGGCCGAGCGAGCGCTGCTCCTCGAGGAGTTCCTCGCCCGTGAGCACGAGCGGGGGCGTCTCGAGCTCGCCCTGCGGGCGCACGGCACCGGTCGCGTGCTGCTCCACGGCCACTGCCACCAGAAGGCGTTCGGGGCGATGGCGGCGGTCGAGCGGACCCTGGCGCTGGTCCCGGGTCTCGAGGTCGAGACCCTGGAGGCGGGCTGCTGCGGGATGGCCGGGGCGTTCGGCTACCAGGCCGAGCACTACCGGCTGTCGATGGCGATGGCCGAGCTCGAGCTGCTGCCGGCGCTGCGCGCCGCCCCTCGCGGAACCCTGGTGGTGGCCGACGGCACCAGCTGCCGGCACCAGATCCGCGACGGCTGCGGGCGCGAGGCCCGCCACGTGGCCGAGGTGCTGGCCGCGGCGCTCGCCCGATGAGCGCAGCGGGCTGGATCACGCTGGCCGTGGTGCTGGCAGCGGTGGTGCTGCTCGCCGTGCGCCGCCGCCACCCCGACCTGGTGCTGCTCGGGGCGCTCACCGCGCTGGTGGTGGTTCCGGTGCCGGTGGCCGGCGGCTGGCGGGCCGGGGTCATCGACGTGCCGGCGGCGCTCGCCGGGCTGGCCAACGAGGGGGTGGCGACCATCGGGGTGCTGTTCGTGGTCGCGGCCGGGCTGCGCGACACCGGTGCCTTCACCGGCCTGGCCCACCGGCTGCTCGGCACCACCACCGATCTCGGCCGTGCCCGCACCCGGATCATGCTGCCGGCGGCCACCCTCAGCGCCTTCATGAACAACACCCCGCTGGTGGCGATGCTGCTGCCGGTGGTCGGCGACTGGTCGCGGCGGATGCGCATCGCCCCCTCCCAGCTGCTGCTGCCGCTGTCCTACGCCTCGATCCTCGGCGGGGCCTGCACCCTGGTCGGAACCAGCTCGAACCTGGTGGTCAACGGCTGGCTGGTGGCCCGTTTCGGCGACCGCGAGGCGCTCGGGATGTTCGAGATCTCGCGCCTCGGCGTGCCGCTGGCGCTGGCCGGCATCGGCTTCGTGCTGCTCGCCGCCTCGCGGCTGCTGCCCCGCCAGGCCCCGGGCCAGCGCGAGTTCGCCGATCCGCGCCGCTACACCGTCGAGATGCTGGTCGAGGAGGACAGCCCGCTGGCCGGCTGCACGGTCGCCGAGGCCGGGCTGCGCCACCTGCCGGGGCTGTTTCTCGCCGAGATCGACCGCGACGGGCAGGTCATTCCCGCGGTCCGCCCGCAGGAGCGGCTGCGTCCCGGCGATCGGCTGATCTTCGTCGGCGTGGTCGAGTCGGTCGCCGACCTGCGCAAGTTCCGCGGCCTGCGCCCGGCCACCGACCACCTCTTCGCGCTCGACTCCCCAGCCCACCAGCGCTGCCTGGTCGAGGCGGTGGTCTCGGATACCTCGCCGCTGATCGGCCGAACCATCCGCGAGGGGCGGTTCCGCACCCGCTACAACGCGGTGGTGATCGCGGTGGCGCGCAGCGGCCATCGCATCCGGCGCAAGGTCGGCGACATCCGCCTGCGCCCCGGCGACGCGCTGCTGCTCGAGACCGGGCCGGCCTTCGCCAGCCGCCAGCGCAGCAACCGTGACTTCTACCTGGTCTCGGCGGTCGAGGACTCGACCCCGCCGCGCTACGAGCGCGCGCGGCTCGCCCTGGCGGTGCTCGCGGCGATGGTCGGGGTCGCCGCCAGCGGGCTCCTCGACCTGCTGCCGGCCGCCGCGCTGGCCGCCGCGGCGATGATCGTCAGCGGCTGCTGCACGGTCGACAGCGCGCGGCGCTCGATCGACGGCCCGGTGCTGCTCGCGGTGGCCGCCGCGCTCGGCATCGGCGAGGCGGTCGATCAGAGCGGGCTGGCCAGCGCCGCGGCCGGGGCGCTGTTCGCGCTCGGCGATGCCCAGCCGCTGGCGGTGCTCGGCGCGGTGCTCGGGCTCACCATGCTGCTCGCCAACCTGATCACGGCCAAGGCCGGTGCGGTGCTGATGCTCCCGATCGCGATCTCGGCGGCCGCCGAGATCGGCGCCGACTACCGGCCCTTCGCGATCGCCGTGCTGATCGCGGCGGCTACCGCGGTCGCCACCCCGATCAGCTTCCCGACCAACCTGATGGTCTACGGCCCGGGGGGGTATCGCTTCGCCGACTACCTGCGCCTCGGTCTGCCGCTCTCGGCGCTGCTCGGCGCCCTGGCGCTGCTCCTGATCCCGGCGTTCTGGCCCCTCTACCCGTAAGCCGCTCCGGGCGGCCCCGCGGGCGGCGCCTGAGCGCTCTCAGCGCCCCGACGGGCGCCGGTCGCGCGCT
>CAZRGU010000055.1:0-15761 GCA_964599705.1 uncultured Ectothiorhodospiraceae bacterium
CCTAGAGGGCCAGGCCCCGCATCGCTCACCGCTGCGGTTCGAGGGTCACTCCCCGCGCCCGTCGAGCTCGTCGCGGTAGCGCCGGCGGGTGCGGGCCAGCCAGCGCCTGATGCGCCGGCGCAGCGGCGGGAAGTCGCTGCTCGCCACCGCCACCCCGAGCGGGAACATCCAGAAGCCGAGGACCGGCAGGAAGCCGAGCACCCCGCCGGCCATCAGCGCCAGCCCGACCAGGGTGCGCACCCCGGGGGGCAGGCGCCGCTCGCCCCAGCGCAGCAGCCGGTAGCCGAGGATCACCAGGCGGTGGCGCCGGTGGCGCGGGACGCGCGGCCGAGGGGGCACGGGCACCTAGGGATCCACCCCGAGCAGCGCCGCACCCCGGCCGAGCAGTGATGCCGGCACACCGAGCGCCTCCTTGAGGGCGACGTCGCGATCCCAGGGGTTGGCGATCGCGGCGATCGCCTTGGCGATGCCCGGAGAGATGTGGGGAAGCTGATACCAGGGCGAGACCAGGGGGAAGAGCTGCAGCGGCCAGTCGCTGCCGTAGAGCAGCCTGGACTCGATCGCGGGCCGGGCCAGCGCCCGGCGCAGGTAGCCGAGGTGGTTGATCTGGGTCAGCGCGGAGATGTCCGCGTAGAGGTTGGGGTAGCGCTCGAGCATCTCCACGAGGCGTTCGAAGTCCTCCCTCCCGTCGTTGTGCCCGCTGGCTCCGAGATGGGCCGCGATCACGGTGACCCCCCGCTCGAGGGCCAGGTGCAGGCGGCGCGGGTCGCCGAGCCGATCGTCGGCGGCCGCGAACGAGCGCTCCGAGCCGGTGTGGGTGAGCAGCGGAAGGCCGAGCTCGCGGAGCCGATCGTAGAACGGCACGAGGCGCGGGTCATCGGGGCGGATGGCCATGATCGCCGGGATCCACTTGATCAGCACCGCGCCATCGGCGACCGCCCGATCGAGCGCCGCGCGCCAGTCGCGACGGTGGGGGTTGACGCTGGCTCCGAAGAGCAGGTTCGGGTAGCGGCGCAGCGCCGGCCCGAGGTACTCGTCGGGGACGTAGACCTGGGTGCGCGCGCGGTCGAGCTCGCCGGCCTCGTCGTAGACGCCGTCGAGGGCCAGCACCACGGCCTTCCCGACCCGCCGCGAGCCGGCCAGCCGCTCGGCCAGCCGGGCGAGCAGCAGATCGTCCCCGGCGCGCTCGAGCTCCTCGATGGTGACCCCGAAGGCGCGCAGGTAGAAGCCGAGCTTGTAGCTGCCGGCGAGCTCCGCGGAGACGAAGCAGCCGCTGCCCCCGGCGCCGATCCCGGCCGCGTGCGCGTGCAGGTCGAGGTAGCGCCCGGGCGGAGCGGGGGGCAGCTCGGCGGCCGGCCACAGCCAGAGGGTCAGGGCGGCGAGGGCGGGCAGCGCCAGCAGCGCGGCGAGCAGGCGTCTGATCATCGGCCCCGGGGCGGCGGGGAGGGTGGGATGATACGGGATCGAAGCATTAGTGGGATCGGCGCCTGCAGCCGGGGATCGGTGAGAGGGGAGGGGTGCCAGAAAAAACGGCCGCCCGCAGGCGGCCGCCAAGGTCCCGGCCGAGCCGGAATGCTACATCGCCCGTCCCTCGCGCCAGGCCTGGATGAGCTGGTCGTAGTCGACCGTCTTGCCCTGGGGCTTCTCGTTGGCGAGCTTGGCCTTCGGCGAGCCCGGCTTGCTCAGCCACTGGGCGGGATCGCTCTTGGGGTTGAGCTTCGGGCCGCACTCGCCCTGCGCGCCGCTGCGGGCGATGCGCTGCATCACCCGGTCCTGCTCGCGGGCCAGGTTGTCCATCGCGCGGTCGATGGTGACCTCGCCGGCCACCGCCTCGCCGATGTTCTGCCACCAGAGCTGGGCGAGCTTCGGGTAGTCGGGCACGTTGATGCCGGTCGGCGTCCAGGCCACCCGCGCCGGGCTGCGGTAGAACTCGATCAGTCCGCCGAGCTTCGGCGCGCGCTCGGTGAACGACTGGTCCTGGACGTCGCTCTCGCGGATGAAGGTCAGCCCGACGTGGGACTTCTTGAGCGACACGGTCTTGGAGACCGTGAACTGGGCGTAGAGCCAGGCCGCCTTGCGGCGCTTGACCGGGGTGCTCTTGAACAGGGTCCACGATCCGGCGTCCTGGTAGCCGAGCTTCATGCCCTCCTCCCAGTAGGGACCGTGCGGCGAGGGCGCCATCCGCCACAGCGGCATGCCGTTCTCGTCGACCGTGTTGTTGCCCTTGCTGCGCGGCTCGACCATCGAGGCGGTGAACGCCGTGTACCAGAAGATCTGCTGAGCGACGTTGCCCTTGGCGAGGCTCGGCAGCGACTGGTAGAAGTCCATGCCGAGGGCCCCGGGGGGTGCGTACTTGCGCAGCCACTCCATGTACTTGCGCAGCGCGTACTTGGCCGCCGGGCCGTTGGTGGCTCCGCCGCGCGCCACGCTCGAGCCGACCGGCCGGCAGCCCTCGAGGCGGATCCCCCACTCGTCGACCGGCTTGCCGTTCGGGATCCCCTTGTCGCCGGCGCCGGCCATCGACAGCCAGGCGTCGGTGAAGCGCCAGCCCAGGTCCGGGGCCTTCTTGCCGTAGTCCATGTGGCCGTAGACCCGCTTGCCGTCGATCTCCTTGACGTAGACGGTGAAGAACTCGGCGATGTCCTCGTAGGCCGACCAGTTGACCGGGACGCCGAGCTCGTAGCCGTAGATCTCCTTGAAGCGCTTCTTGAAGTCCGGGCGCTGGAACCAGTCGTAGCGGAACCAGTAGAGGTTCGCGAACTGCTGATCCGGGAGCTGGTAGAGCTTGCCGTCGGGCCCGGTGGTGAACGACTTGCCGATGAAGTCGTCGACGTCCAGCGTCGGCAGGGTCACGTCCTTGCCCTCGCCGGCCATCCAGTCCGACAGCGGCACCACGAACCCGTAGCGGAAGTGGGTGCCGATCAGGTCGGAGTCGTTGATGTAGGCGTCGTAGATGTTCTTGCCCGACTGCCACTGGGTCTGGAGCTTCTCGATGACGTCCCCCTCCTGGATCAGGTCATGGGTGACCTTGATCCCGGTGATCTCCTGGAACGCCTTGGCGAGCACCTTGGACTCGTAGCTGTGGGTCGGGATGGTCTCCGAGACGACCTTGATCTCCATGCCCTTGAAGGGCGCGGCCGCCTGGATGAACCACTCCATCTCCTTGAGCTGCTCCTCCTTGCTCAGCGTCGAGGGCTGGAACTCGCTCTCGACCCACTTGCGGGCCGCGGCCATGTCGGCGCTCGCCGGGATGGCGGTGGCCAGCGACGCCGCCGCCAGCCCCCCGATCAGCCCGTCGCGCCATCGTCGTGCGCTTGTCGCTCTGCTCATTGCACTGCCTCCTCCGGCCTTCGAATCGGCCCGGTCGCCCGGACGCCGCCGGCGGCGCGAAGGCCTCGAAGCCCCGCCGGCCAGAGCCGTGCTCGCCGCGCCGGGCTAGCCCCAGCGCATGAGGATCGCCATCCAGATCAGCGAGATCGCGAAGGCCCACCAGAGGCTGAGGTCGGTCAGCCCGAGCCAGGCGAGGTGAATGTAGGCGCTCGAGAGCAGGCCGACGAACAGCCGGTCGCCCGGGGTGGTGCGGATCGGCAGGAAGCCGCGCCGCTCGGGGCTTGGCGCGAGCGCCTGCCAGACGGTCATCGCGGCGAGGATGAGGACGATGGCGACGAAGAAGATCGCCGTCGGCCTCGTCCATGCCATCCACTCGAGTGACATCGCCGCGCCCCCTAGACCCGCCCGAGGGCGAAGCCCTTGGCCATGTAGTTGCGCACGAACCAGATCACCAGCGCGCCGGGCACGATGGTCAGGACCCCGGCGGCGGCGAGCAGCCCCCAGTCGAGCCCGGTGGCACTCACCGTGCGGGTCATCACCGCCGCGATCGGCTTGGCCGCCGTGGTGGTCAGGGTGCGGGCGAGCAGCAGCTCGACCCACGAGAACATGAAGGTGAAGAACGCGGTCACCCCGAGGCCGGTGCGGATCAGGGGCACGAACACGGTCAGGAAGAAGCGCGGGAAGCTGTAGCCGTCCATGTAGGCGGTCTCGTCGATCTCGCGCGGCACCCCGGACATGAAGCCCTCGAGGATCCACACCGCCAGCGGGACGTTGAACAGCGCGTGCGAGATGGCCACCGCGATGTGGGTGTCGATCAGGCCGAAGGTCGAGTAGAGCTGGAAGAAGGGCAGCAGGAAGACCGCCGCCGGGGCCATGCGGTTGGTGAGCAGCCAGAAGAACAGGTGCTTGTCGCCGAGGAAGCGGTAGCGCGAGAAGGCGTAGGCGGCCGGCAGCGCGGTGACCAGCGACAGGGTGACGTTCATGCTGACGTAGATCAGCGAGTTGATGTAGCCCGAGTACCAGGACTCGTCGGTGAAGATCTTGACGTAGTTGGCAAGGGTCGGACGGCTCGGGTAGAGCGAGAACGAGGCCAGGATGTCGGCGTTCTCGCGCAGCGACATGTTGAGCATCCAGTAGATCGGCAGCAGCAGCAGGGTCAGGTAGAAGACCAGCCCCAGGGTCGCCCAGCGCGCTCTCATCTGCGGTCTCCGGTGCCGACGTTGAGCAGCACCTGGTAGAAGAGCCAGCTCAGCAGCAGCACGATCAGGAAGTAGATGATCGAGAAGGCGGCCGCCGGCCCCAGATCGAACTGGCCGACGGCGACCTTGACCAGGTAGATGGACAGGAAGGTGGTCGAGTTGCCCGGCCCGCCGCCGGTCAGCACGAACGGCTCGGCGTAGATCAGGAAGCTGTCCATGAAGCGCAGCAGCACGGCGATGGTCAGCACCCCGCGCATCTTCGGCAGCTCGATGTAGCGGAAGGTCGCCCAGCGCGAGGCACCGTCGATGCGGGCGGCCTGGTAGTAGGGCTCGGGGATCGCCTGCAGCCCGGCGTAGGCGAGCAGCACCACCAGCGGGGTCCAGTGCCAGACCTCCATCAGCATCACCGTGATCCAGGCGTCGAGCGGCGAGGCGGTGTGATCGAAGGGCAGCCCGAGCCCGTTGATGGCCGCCCCGAGCAGCCCGATGTCCGGGCGGGTGAAGATGATCCAGATGGTGCCGATCACGTTCCAGGGGATCAGCAGGGGCAGGGCGAGCAGCACCAGGCAGACCGGCACCCCCCAGCCGCGCTTGGGCATCGCCAGGGCGATCAGCACCCCGAGCGGGATCTCGATGACCAGCACCAGCCCCGAGAACAGCAGCTGGCGCCAGAGCGCCTCGCGGAGCCGAAAGTCGGAGAGCACCTCCTCGAACCACTCGGTGCCGACGAAGACCCGCTGCCCCGGCCCGAAGATGTCCTGGACCGAGTAGTTGACCACCGTCATCAGCGGGATGATCGCCGTGACCGAGACCACCACGACGACCGGCAGGACCAGGAACCAGGCCTTGTTGCTCTCCCACTTGTCCATTCGCTGCTACCCCAGGAGGCGACCGCCGGCGTAGAGCCGGGTCATGGCCGGGTCGAGCTCGATGGCGCAGCGCCCGGCCGGGATCGGGCAGTCGGCAGCGAGCTTGGCCTTGAGCTCGTGGCTGCCGAGCCGGCAGGTGAGGATCCGGTAGCTGCCGAGGTCCTCGACGTCGCCGACCTCGACCTCGATTCCGGCGCCGCGCCCGGCGAGGCGCACGAACTCGGGGCGCACCCCGAGCTCGAGCTCGCCGCCGGCCCCGGCGGCCAGCGCCTGCAGGCGCTCGGGCAGGGCGAGGCGCTGTCCGTCGATGCGCGCGGCGCCCTCCTCGACCACGCAGGGCAGGAAGTTCATCCCCGGGCTGCCGATGAAGTAGCCGACGAAGCGCTCGGCGGGGGACTCGAAGAGCTCCTGCGGGGTGCCGACCTGCAGCACCCGCCCCTCGTGCATCACCGCCACCCGCTCGGCGAAGGTCAGCGCCTCGTTCTGGTCGTGGGTGACGTAGATCAGGGTGAGGCGGAAGCGCTCGTGGATCTCCTTGAGCTTGCGGCGCAGGTGCCACTTGAGCTGCGGGTCGATCACCGTGAGCGGCTCGTCGAACAGGATCGCGGCGACATCCGAGCGCACCAGCCCGCGCCCGAGCGAGATCTTCTGCTTGGCATCGACCGACAGGTGGCGGGCGCGGCGGCCGAGCTCGGCCTCGAGCTCGAGCATCGCGGCGACCTCGGCGACCCGCTCGCGCACCGCCGCCGCCTCGAGGCCGCGGTTGCGCAGCGGGAAGGCGAGATTGTCGAACACGGTCATGGTGTCGTAGATGACCGGGAACTGGAAGACCTGGGCGATGTTGCGCCGCTCGGTGGGACGCGCGGTGACCTCCTCGCCGTCGAAGCGAACCCGCCCGCGGGTCGGCACGATCAGCCCCGAGATCACGTTGAGCAGGGTGGTCTTGCCGCACCCCGAGGGGCCGAGCAGGGCATAGGCGCCGCCGTCCTCCCAGTGGTGTTCGAGGGTCTTGAGCGCCCAGTCCTCGGGCCCGCCCGGGGTCTCGAGGTAGCTGTGGGCGACGCCCTCGAGGCGGATCTCAGCCATCGCCGCCCCCTCCGGCGCGACGCTCGGGCGCGGCGATCAGGTGGCCGTCACGGGCGAACACGAACAGCGCCTCCGGGCTCACGTAGAAGGTGGTCCGCTCGCCGAGCGCGAAGCCGTGCACGCCCTCCTCCTGGACCACCCACGAGGTGCCGTTGTGGGCCACGTGGATGAAGGTCTCCGAGCCGCTGATCTCGGCGATCTCGACCTCCCCGTCGATGGCCAGGTCATCGCCGTGGCGCCGCGCCACGTAGAGGTCGTGGGCGCGCACCCCGAAGCGGCACGGGCCGTCGGGCAGCGCGCGCATGTGGGCCGCGCGCGGCGCGCGCAGGGTCGCCGCGATCACCAGCTCGCCGCCCTCGAGGTCCCCGTCGACCAGGTTGATCGGCGGGTCGCTGAAGATCTCGCCGACCCGCTCGCTGGCCGGGCGCCGGTAGAGCTCGACCGTCGGGCCGTGCTGGAGCACCCGCCCGGCGTCCACCACCAGGGTGTCGCCGCCGAGCAGCAGCGCCTCGAGCGGCTCGGTGGTGGCGTAGACCACCACCGACTGGCGCTCGGCAAAGACCGCGCGCAGCTCCTGGCGCAGCGCCTCGCGCAGCTTGTAGTCGAGGTTGACCAGCGGCTCGTCGAGGAGCAGCAGGGCGGCGTCCTTGACCAGCGCGCGGGCCAGCGCAGTGCGCTGCTGCTGGCCACCGCTGAGCTCGCCCGGCAGGCGCCCGAGGAGGTCCTCGATGTGGAGCATCTCGGCGACCTCGCGCACCCGGTGCTCGCGCTCGGCCCGCCCCACCCCGGCACGGCGCAGCGGCGCGGCGATGTTCTCGCGGACCGTGAACGAGGGGTAGTTGATGAACTGCTGGTAGACCATCGCCACGTCGCGGCGGCGCACCGCGACCCCGGTGACGTCGCGCCCGTCGACGATCACCCGGCCGCTGCTCGGCCGGTCAAGCCCGGCGAGCAGGCGCAGCAGGGTGGTCTTGCCGGCCAGGGTCGGCCCGAGCAGGACGTTGAGCGAGCCCGGCGCGAGCTCGAAGGAGGTCTCGTGGATGTGGGTCTCGCCGCCGACCCGGCGGGTGACCCGATCGAGCGCGACGCTCATCGCTCGCCCCCGGCCCGGCTCGGGCTGCGCGTCTCCCCGGCCAGCCAGGCAGCCAGCCGCTCGCCGGTCTCGGCGCCGACGTGCAGCCCCAGCCGGGTGCGCCGCCAGAGCACATCATCGACCTCGCGGGCCCACTCCTGCTCGACGAGGTAGGCGACCTCGCGCTCGTGGAGTCCACCGCCGAGATCCTCGCCGAGGTCGGCAAGCGAGCGGGCCTCGCCGAGCAGCCGCTCGAGGCGGGTCCCGTAGCTCTGCGCGAGGCGCTCGCGGAGGCGCTCCGGGAGCCACGGATAGCGCCGCCGGCACTCGGCGAGAAAGGCGCCCAGGTCGGCCCGTGGCAGGTCCCCGCCGGGCAGCGGCGCCTCCTCGGTCCAGGGCGGGGCGCTCCAGCCGAGCGGTGCCGCGAGCCGTTCCAGGGCCTCCTCGGCGAGGCGCCGGAAGGTGGTGATCTTGCCGCCGAACACCGACAGCAGGGGGGCGCCGTCGAGGTCGAGGTCGAGGAGGTAGTCGCGGCTGATCTCCGACGGGTCGGCGTGCTCGTCGTCGAGCAGCGGGCGCACCCCCGCGAAGCTGTGGACCACCTCGCCGGGCCTCACCGGGACCCTGAAGTAGCGGCTGACCGCCTCGCACAGGTAGGCGATCTCGGCCTCGCTGGCCTGCGCTCGCGCCGGGTCGTCGTGCCACTCGACCTCGGTGGTGCCGATCAGCGTGAACCGTCCCTCGTAGGGGATCGCGAACACGACCCGCCCGTCGCCGTGCTGGAAGATGTAGGCGAAGCGGTGCTCGAAGAGCGCCGGGACGACGATGTGGCTGCCCTTGACCTGGCGGATCCGGCGCCCGCGCCGGCGCCCGGCCACCGCGGAGAGGAAATCGCTCACCCAGGGGCCGGTGGCGTTGACCAGGGCCCGGGCCTCGAGCTGCTCGCGCCGCCCGTGGCGGCCCTCGAGCACCAGGCGCCAGCCCTGCGCGCCGCGCTCGGCCGCCACGCAGCGGGTCCGGGTCAGCACCCGGGCGCCGCGCTCGCGTGCGTCCAGCGCGCACAGCACCACCAGGCGCGCGTCCTCGACCCAGGCGTCGGAGTACTCGAAGCCGACCGTGAGCTCGGGGCGCAGCGCGGCGCCGGCCGGATGACGGGCGAGGTCGACCCGCGCCGAGCCCGGCAGGAGCTTGCGCCGGCCGAGATCGAGGTGATCGTAGAGGAACAGCCCGGCGCGCAGCATCCATGCCGGGCGCAGCCCCTCGACGTGGGGCATCACGAAGCGCAGCGGGCGGATGATGTGCGGGGCGGCCCGGATCAGCACCTCGCGCTCGAGCAGCGCCTTGCGGACCAGGCCAAACTCGTAGTGCTCGAGGTAGCGCAGCCCGCCGTGGATCAGCTTGGTGCTCGCCGAGGAGGTGTGGCCGGCCAGGTCGTGCTGCTCGCACAGCACCACCCGCAGCCCCCGTCCGGCCGCGTCGCGAGCGATCCCGGCGCCGTTGATGCCGCCGCCGATCACGGCGAGATCGGCGGTCGGAAGGGCGCTCACGGTGTCGGCCCTGCCTGTTGCAAAACGAAAACCCTCCCCCGAGAGCGATCAATCATGTTCGAATTCGCTCACTCCCGCAAGGGCCGACTGCCTCCCCCGGCTACCCGGCCGGGGCGACGTGGACCGTGACCCGGGCGGCCTCGATCACCCCGGCCCAGGCCCGCGGAGGCTCGCGGTCGGTGAACAGGGCATCGATCTGGGAGAGGTGGCCCATGCGCACCAGCGCCTCGCGCCCGAACTTGCTGTGATCGGTGACCAGCCACACCTTGCGCGAGTTCTCGACGATCGCCCGGGCCACCCGCACCTCGTGGTAGTCGAAGTCGAGCAGCGCGCCGTCCTCGTCGATCCCCGAGATCCCGATCACCCCGACGTCGACCTTGAACTGGCTGATGAGATCCACCGTGGCCTCGCCGGTGATCCCGCGGTCGCGCGAGCGCACCACGCCGCCGGCCACGATCACCTCGAAGTCTTCCTTGCCGGCCAAGATCGCGGCCACGTTGAGGTTGTTGGTGATCACCCGCAGGCCGCGGTGGTAGGCGAGCGCGCGGGCCACCTCCTCGGTGGTGGTGCCGATGTTGATGAACAGCGAGGCGTGGTGGGGGATCTCTGCGGCCACCGCCCGCGCGATCCGCCGCTTCTCCGCGAGGTACTGCACCCGGCGGTCGCGGTAGTCGACGTTCTCGACGCTCGAGGGCAGCCCGACGCCGCCGTGGTGGCGGCGCAGCAGGCCGCGCTCGCACAGCGAGCGGACGTCGCGGCGCACGGTCTGGGGGGTCACCTCGAAGGTGCGCGCCAGCTCCTCGATCGAGCAGAAGCCGCGCTCGCGGACCAGTTCGAGGACCCGCGCGTGGCGAGGATGGGTCACCTCCGGGGCGTGCTCGGGCATCGCTGGCGGGCTGCGTGGAGGCCGGTATAATCATTTAGCGACTGTTCGGTTACGAAAGTCAACGACCGCAAGGGTTCTGCTACGAACATCGCTCGGCGGCGCCCGGCAGACCGAGCCGAGGGGGAACCAATGGCCACAGCGCAACGCATTCTCGCCATCGACCAGGGCACCACCAGCAGCCGCGCGATCTGCTTCGATCTGGACGGCACGCCGCTTGCCAGTGCCCAGCGCGAGTTCACCCAGCACTACCCGCGCCCGGGCTGGGTCGAGCACGATCCCGAGGAGATCTGGGAGAGCACCCTGGCGGTGACCCGCGAGACGCTGGCCGCGGCCGACGGCGAGGTGGTCGCCATCGGGATCACCAACCAGCGCGAGACGACGCTGGTCTGGGAGCGTGACAGCGGCCGCCCGATCTACAACGCCATCGTCTGGCAGGATCGGCGCACCGCCGAGACCTGCGAGCGGCTGCGCGCGGCCGGGCACGAGGAGTGGGTCAGCGAGCGCACCGGGCTGCTCCTCGACCCGTACTTCTCGGCCACCAAGGTGGCCTGGATCCTCGATCACGTCGACGGCGCGCGGGCCCGCGCCGAGGCCGGCGAGCTGGCCTTCGGCACCGTCGACGCCTTCCTCGTCTGGCGCCTCACGGGGGGGCGGGTGCATGCCACCGATGCCACCAACGCCTCGCGCACGCTGCTCTTCGACATCCACGAGCAGCGCTGGGACGAGGAGCTGCTCGCGCTGTTCGGCGTGCCTGGCGGGCTGCTGCCGGAGGTGCGCGACTGCGCTGCCGATTTCGGTCACTGCACGGCCGGGCTGCTCGGACCCGAGATCCCGATCGGCGGGGTGGCCGGCGACCAGCAGGCCGCCGCCGTCGGCCAGGCCTGCTTCGCGCCGGGGATGATCAAGAGCACCTACGGTACCGGCTGCTTCGCGGTGCTCAACACCGGTGCGGAGGCGCCGCGCTCGGCGAACCGCCTGCTCACCACCGTCTGCTACCGGCTCGACGGGCGCACGAGCTTCGCGCTCGAGGGCTCGATCTTCGTGGCCGGCGCGGCAGTGCAGTGGCTGCGCGACGGGCTCGGGGTGATCGGGAGCGCCGCCGAGACCGAGGCCCTGGCCCGCGGCCTCGACTCCAATCGAGGCGTCTATCTGGTGCCGGCCTTCACCGGGCTCGGGGCACCGCACTGGGACCCCCATGCGCGCGGCGCCCTCTACGGCCTGACCCGGGATACCGGGGTCGCCGAGTTGGCCCGCGCGGCCCTCGAGTCGGTCTGCTACCAGACCCGCGACCTGCTCGAGGCGATGGCCGCCGATCGCGGCCAGGCCCCGGCGACGCTGCGCGTCGATGGCGGCATGGTCGCCAACGAGTGGCTGGTGCAGTTCCTGGCCGACGTGACCGGCATCCCGGTCGAGCGCCCGGCCGTGATCGAGACCACCGCGCTCGGGGCGGCCTACCTCGCCGGGCTGCAGGCCGGCTGCTACCGCTCGCTCGATGAGATCGCGGCGCGCTGGCGAGTCGCTGCCCGCTGCGAGCCGGCGATGCCGGCCGATGCCCGCGCGGCGCTGCTGGCCGGCTGGGACGATGCGGTCCGGCGCACCCTCGGCCACGGCTGAGCGACCCGGCCCCGCGCCGCGGTCGTGCGTCGGCAAGCGTCCCGGGGGCCGGCGGCGGTCCAAGACCCGAGCAGGGCTGCGCCCGGGACCACCTGTGCTCATCGCCAGAACGGGGTGTAAACTACCGGCGCGCCTTCGGCGGCAGCCGGCGCTCGCTGCCGGGGCAGAGTGTTCGTAGGCACATCATCGGGAGGAAGTGAGAATGAGAACATCGAAGGTCTGGAGACGATGGGCCGCGGTAGCCGGGGGCGCGTTGCTCGGGCTGGTGGTCGCGCAGGGGGCCGTGGCGCGCACCACGCTCACCGTCTACACGGCGGTCGAGGCCGACGAGCTCGCCAAGTTCAAGCGCGAGATCGAGAAGGACTACCCGGACATCAACATCAAGTGGGTGCGTGACTCGACCGGGATCATCACCGCCAAGCTGCTCGCCGAGAAGGACAACCCCAAGGCCGACGTGGTCTGGGGGGTGGCGGCGACCAGCCTGCTGCTGCTGGCCCGCGAGAACTACTTCCAGGGCTATGCCCCGAAGGGGCTCGAGAAGCTCGATCCCAAGTACTACGACCGCAAGAACAACCCGCCGCTGTGGGTCGGCAACCGGGCCTGGATCGCCGCGATCTGCTTCAACACCGTCGAGGGCAAGAAGAAGGGCCTGCCGATGCCGACCTCGTGGCAGGACCTGACCAAGCCGGTCTACAAGGGCTCGGTGGTGATGCCCAACCCGAACTCGTCGGGAACCGGCTTCCTCGACGTCTCGAGCTGGATGCAGATGTGGGGCGAGGAGAAGGCCTGGGAGTTCATGGACAAGCTCCACCAGAACATCGCCTGGTACACCCACTCCGGCTCCAAGCCCTGCAAGCAGGCCGCCAAGGGTGAGATCCCGATCGGCATCTCCTTCGCCTACCGAGGCGCCAAGTCCAAGAACAAGGGTGCCCCGATCGAGATCATCGCCCCGTCCGAGGGAGTCGGCTGGGACCTCGAGGCCAACGCCATCGTGCGCACCACCAAGCACCTCAAGGAGGCGCGCGAGCTGATGGACTGGTCGGTGACCCGCAAGGCCAACGTGATCTACAACGAGGAGTACGCGGTGGTGGCGATGCCCGGCGTGGCCAAGCCGGTCAAGAACTTCCCGCCCGGGATCCTCGAGAAGATGATCGACAACGACTTCGAGTGGGCCGCGGCCAACCGCATCCGCATCCTCAAGCAGTGGCAGAACCGCTACGGGTCGAAGTCGCTGCCCAAGAAGTAGCGATCGGCCGAGTCGACCGCGAGACGGGTGCGGGCGCCAGCCGCCCGCGCCCGTCTCGATTCCAGCCCCCGCTCCATGGAGGAGCACCCCGGGAGGCGCCAAGATGGATCCAGCGCCGCGCGAGGATCGCAGTCCTTATCTCCGCATCGAGCATCTGAGCAAGCAGTTCGGCCAGTTCACCGCGCTGCACGACGTCTCGCTGTCGATCGACGAGGGGGAGTTCGTCTGCTTCCTGGGGCCGTCGGGCTGCGGCAAGACGACCCTGCTGCGGGCGATCGCCGGGCTCGACGTGCAGAGCTCGGGGCGGGTGTTCCAGAACGGCCGCGACATCTCCGCGCTGCCCCCGGCCGAGCGCGACTTCGGCATCGTGTTCCAGTCCTACGCCCTGTTCCCCAACATGACGGTGGCCAAGAACGTCGCCTACGGGCTCGAGAGCGGCAAGCGATCGAGGGCCGAGATCCGGGCCCGGGTCAGCGAGCTGCTCGAGCTGGTGGGGCTCTCGGATCAGGGCGACAAGTATCCGGCACAGCTCTCCGGAGGCCAGCAGCAGCGCGTCGCCCTGGCCCGCGCGATCGCCACCTCGCCCGGCCTGCTGCTCCTCGACGAGCCGCTCTCGGCGCTCGACGCCAAGGTCCGGGTCTACCTGCGCCGCGAGGTGCGCGACCTGCAGCGGCGCCTCGGCATCACCACGATCATGGTGACCCACGACCAGGAGGAGGGGTTGACCATGGCCGACCGGATCGTGGTCATGAACCAGGGCGTGGTCGAGCAGGTTGGCACCCCGGTCGAGATCTACCGCCACCCGGCGACCTCGTTCGTCGCCGACTTCATCGGCTCCATGAACTTCCTCCCCGGCAAGATGGTGGCGCACGATCGGGTCCAGGTCGGCGGGCTCGAGCTCGGCTGCGCGCCCACCGAGCTCGCCTCCGGCGAGGAGATCACGGTGGCCGTGCGCCCCGAGGACATCGTCCTCGAGCGTTCCGGCACGGTGGCCGACAACGGCTTCCGCGGACGGATCGGCACGGTCGAGTTCCTCGGCTCATTCGTGCGTGTCGAGCTGCGCGGCCAGGCGATCGGCGAGGCCGTGCTGTCGGCCGACGTGGCCATCAACATCGTCCGCCAGCTCGGCCTGGCCGAGGGCGACGAGGTCTCGGTGAGCATCCCCGCCGAGTGCATCCGCGTCTACCGGGGACGGGTCGGCCATGGCTGAGGTCGCGATCCGGGCGCTGCCCGCCGAGGTGATCCGACCCAAGCTCAGTCGTGACGACTGGGTGATGCGGGCCTTCATGCTGGTGATCGCGGCCTACCTGGTCTTCGCGCTCGCCCTGCCGCTCGGCACCATGCTGCTCAAGAGTCTCGAGAACCGCGACGGCGAGTTCGTCGGGCTGCTCAACTTCGTCGAGTACTTCCGCACCCCGGCGCTCGCCTACTCGATCTACAACAGCCTGTTCGTGGCCTCGCTGACCACCCTGATCACGGTGGTGCTGGCGTTCGTGTTCGCCTACGCCATCACCCGCAGCTGCATTCCCTTCAAGGGGGTGTTCCGCAGCGTGGCGATGTTCCCGATCCTGGTCCCGTCGCTGCTCCCCGGGATCGCGCTCGTCTACTTGTTCGGAAACCAGGGGATGATCAAGGGCCTGATGTTCGGGCACAGCATCTACGGCCCGATCGGGATCGTGATCGCCGAGGTCTTCTTCACCTTCCCGCACGCCCTGATCATCCTGATCACGGCGCTCTCCATCGCCGACTCGCGCCTCTACGAGGCGGCCATCGCGCTGCGCGCCAGCCCGACCCGCACCTTCTTCACGGTGACCCTGCCGGGCTGCCGCTACGGACTGATCAGCTCGGCCTTCGTGGTCTTCACCCTGACCATCACCGACTTCGGTGCGCCGGCCGTGATCGGTGGCGACTACAATGTGCTGGCCACCGACATCTACAAGCAGGTGGTCGGCCAGCAGAACTTCCAGATGGGCGCGGTGGTCAGCGTGGTGCTGCTGATCCCGGCCGCCTTCGCCTTCCTGGTCGACCGTCTGGTCCAGCGCAAGCAGGTCGCGCTGCTCTCGGCCCGCGCAGTGCCGCTGGTGCCCAAGCCGGATCGGGCCTTCGACCTGACCATGCTGGGCTACTGCATCGCCATCGCGATCTTCCTGGCCGGCATGATCGCCACCTGCCAGTACGCCGCGCTGGTCACCTTCTACCCCTACGATCTCAGCCTCAGCCTCAACAACTACCAGTTCGACCTGATGGACGGTGGTGGCTGGGATTCCTACAAGAACTCGATCCGGATGGCGACCTACACCGCGATCGTCGGCACCGTGGTGGTCTTCTCCGGGGCCTACCTGGTCGAGAAGGGGCGCGGCTTCCGGATCGGGCGGGCGGTCTTCCAGTTCCTGGCGATGATGCCGATGGCCGTCCCCGGGATGGTCCTGGGCCTGGCCTACATCTTCTTCTTCAACGCCGCGGCCAACCCGGTGAACTGGCTCTATCAGACCATGCCGCTGCTGGTCATCTCTACCACCGTGCACTTCTACACGGTCAGCCACCTGACCGCGGCCACCGCCCTCAAGCAGATGGACCCGGAGTTCGAGGCGGTCGCCTCCTCGCTCAAGCAGCCGTTCTACAAGACCTTCTGGCGGGTCACGATCCCGGTCTGCCTGCCCGCCATCCTCGACATCAGCATCTACCTGTTCGTCAACGCCATGACCACGGTCTCGGCGGTGGTCTTCATCTACGGGCCGGACACCGCGCTGGCCTCGGTCGCGGTCCTTAACATGGACGATGCCGGGGACATCGCCCCGGCGGCCGCGATGGGCATGATGATCTTCTACACCTGCGCGCTGGTGCGCATCGCCCACTTCGGCGTGGTGCGCTTCCTCGAGCGCCACACCCAGGCCTGGCGGCAGCGCTGAGCG
>CAZRGU010000056.1:0-15576 GCA_964599705.1 uncultured Ectothiorhodospiraceae bacterium
TCTTCCCGTGATCCACGTGCCCGATCGTGCCCACGTTTACGTGCGGCTTGGTCCGCTCGAACTTCTCCTTGGCCATGGTCGCTTACTCTCCGGATGACTGTGCCTGGCACATGCGCTCAAGTGACGATTGGAGCCCATAACCGGATTTGAACCGGTGACCTCTTCCTTACCAAGGAAGCGCTCTACCGACTGAGCTATATGGGCCTTTTGTCCGTGTTCCCGCCCGCCGTGCTGCCTCTCGCCTCAGGCGTCCGCTGGAGCGGGTGATGGGAATCGAACCCACGTCATCAGCTTGGAAGGCTGAGGTTCTACCATTGAACTACACCCGCGGTGCTTGGCCGCCGCCCGCCAAAGCACCGGCCTCGCGGAGGTCGCTCCCGGCACGGGGCGTGATCCTGGTGGAGGGGGGAGGATTCGAACCTCCGAAGGCGGAGCCGTCAGATTTACAGTCTGATCCCTTTGGCCACTCGGGAACCCCTCCGCGACGTAAGCGCATAATTATTGACCTCACGCCATGGCACTGTCAAGGTCCATGGCCCTGCTCGGCGGGCCCCGGGCCACCTGGGGCCGGCCGACCGGGGACCGCGCCGCAGCGGCGAACGCCGGCTACCCGCGGCGCACCACCTGACCGCTGATCGCGTCGCGGATCTCGCTCGGCCGCCGCCGCCCGCCGAGCGGGCCGCTGAGCACCAGGTCGACCCCGGCGCCGAGCTGGCGGCGCACCGCCAGGGCGCTGCGCGCCGGGGCCCTCCCGCTGCGGTTGGCGCTGGTCGAGACCAGCGCCCCGCCGAAGGCGCGGGCCAGCGCCGCGGCCGGCGGGTGGGCGGTGACCCGCACCGCCAGCCCCGGGCGCGGGCCGCGCAGCCACCACGGCACCCCGGCGCGGGCCGGCAGGATCCAGGTCACCGGGCCGGGCCAGCTCGCCCGCACCCGGGCCCCGGCCTCCCCCGGGGGCAGGATCACGAACCGCTCGAGCGCCTCGAGGCGGTCGGCGATCAGGATCAGCCCGCGCTGCGCGGCGCGCCCCTTGAGGGCGAGCAGGCGCGCCACCGCCTGCCCTTGCAGCGGGTCACAGCCGAGCCCGTAGACCGCCTCGGTCGGGTAGGCGACGATCCCGCCGCCGCGCAGGCAGGCCACGGCCCGGCGCAGCGCGAAGCCCACCGCCCGGGGCCCTCAGCGCCCGTCGAGCTCGCTCTCCACCCGTTGCTGGGCGGCGGCCACCTGGGCGGCGGCCGCGGCGCGCGCGGCGCGCAGCCGAGCGGCCAGCGCGGGGTCGCCGAGCGCCAGGATCTGGGCGGCCAGGAAGCCCGCGTTGCGCGCCCCGGCCTTGCCGATGGCGACCGTGGCCACCGGGACTCCGGCGGGCATCTGCACGGTCGCGAGCAGGGCATCGAGCCCGGCCAGCGAGCCGGCCGCCAGGGGCACGCCGATCACCGGCCGGGTGCTCTGCGCGGCGACCGCGCCGGCCAGATGGGCGGCCAGCCCGGCCGCGGCGATGAACACCGCGCAGCCGCGCCCCTCGGCCTCGCGCACGTAGGCGCGGGTCGCGTCCGGGGTGCGATGCGCCGAGCTGACCCGAACCTCGTAGGGGACCTCGAGCTCGGCGAGCACCGCGATCGTCTCGCGCACCACCGGCAGATCCGAGGCCGACCCCATCAGCACCGCCACGAAGCCTGCTTGACTCATCTCCCGCTGTCCTCCCTGGCCCGCATCGCGCACCGATCCACGGCCGTCGACGCCAGGCCGCGTGCCCTGAGACTCCCTCGAGCCGGGCCGACGCCGTGCCGCGTCACGCCTTCGCCGCCCCACGCCCGCCCCGCCCGGGGCGCGTCCCGAGGCGCTCCCGCTTCGCGCACCGGGCAGCGCTACCCGCTGTTGCTGCTGCGCCGGCGCCGGCGCGCGGTGCGCGCCGGCGCCGCGGCGAGCAGCTCGCGTGCCTGCCCGAGGCTCAACCCCTCCGGCTCGGTGCCCTTGGGAACCCGGGCGTTGCGCTTGCCATCGGTGACATAGGGCCCGAAGCGGCCCCGCAGCACCCGGATCCCCTGGTCCTCGAAGTCGCGGATCACCCGGCTCGCGTCCGCGATCTTCTTCTCGGCGATCAGCTCGAGGGCCCGCTCGAGGGTGATCGTGTGCGGGTCGTCCTCGCGCCCGAGCGATACGTAGCGCTTGCCGTACTTGACGTACGGCCCGTAGCGACCGATGCCGACGCTGACCGGCTCGCCCTCGGGGGTCTCGCCGAGCTCGCGCGGCAGCCGGAACAGCTCGAGCGCCTCCTCGAGGGTGATGCAGTCCATGCGCTGGTCGGGGCGCAGCCCGGCGAAGCGCGGCTTGTCCTCGTCCTCGCGGGTGCCGATCTGCACGTAGGGCCCGTAGCGCCCCATCCGCACCGAGACCTCGCGGCCGCTGGCCGGATCGCTGCCGAGGACCCGGGCGCGGGCCGCCTCGCCGCGGCTGACGCTGCTCTCCTTGTCGCGGACCTTGTCGCGCAGCGGCTCCCAGAACGCCTCCATCAGCGGCACCCACTCGCGCTCGCCACGGGCCACCGCGTCGAGGTCGTCCTCGAGGCGGGCGGTGAACTCGTAGTCGACGTAGTCGCCGAAGTGCTCGGTGAGGAAGCGGTTGACCAGCCGGCCGATGTCGGTCGGCCGGAAGCGGCGCTTCTCGAGCTCGGCGTACTCGCGCTGGATCAGCGTCTGGATGATGCTCGCGTAGGTCGAGGGGCGGCCGATGCCGTACTCCTCGAGGGTCCGGATCAGGGTCGCCTCGCTGTAGCGCGGCGGCGGCTCGGTGAAGTGCTGCTCGGGACGGATGGCGAGCAGCTCGACCCGGTCACCGCGCTTGAGCGCCGGCAGGCGGCGCCCCTCCTCGGCGGCCGGCTCCTCGTCGCGGCCCTCCTCGTAGACCCGCAGAAAGCCGGGCTCGGCGATCGTCGAGCCGGTCGCCCGGAACCGCCCGACCGGCGGCTGCTCGCGGCCGCAGGCGAGATCGACGGCCACCGTGTCGATCAGCGCCGGGCGCATCTGGCAGGCCACGGTGCGCTGCCAGACCAGCCGGTAGAGGCGGGCCTGGTCGCGGTCGAGGTGGCGCTCGAGCGCCTCGGGGGTGCGCCGCACCGAGGTCGGGCGGATCGCCTCGTGGGCCTCCTGGGCGTTGCGGGCCCGGGTCTTGTAGGTGCGCGCGCGGGCGGGCAGCTCCTCGGCGCCGAAGCGCTCGGCGATGAACTCGCGCAGCTCGGCGAGCGCCTCGCCGGCCAGGGTCACCGAGTCGGTGCGCATGTAGGTGATCAGCCCCACCCGCCCCGAGCCGGTGTCCACTCCCTCGTAGAGCTGCTGGGCGACGCGCATCGTGCGCTGGGCGCTGAAGCCGAGCTTGCGGGCCGCCTCCTGCTGCAGCGTCGAGGTGATGAACGGCGCGGCCGGCTGGCGCTTGCGCTGCTTCTTCTCGACCTTCTCGACGGTGAGCTGCGCGCCGGCCGCCCGCTCGAGCTCGCCGACCACCGCCCGGGCCTGCTCCTCGGCGCCGATGCTGAACTGCTCGAGCTTGGCTCCCCGGTGGTGGGTCAGGCGGGCGCTGAACGGGGCCCCGCCGTGGGCCAGATCGGACTCGATGGTCCAGTACTCGCGCCGCTCGAAGCGCTCGATCTCCTCCTCGCGCTCGCAGATCAGGCGCAGCGCCGGGCTCTGCACCCGCCCGGCCGACAGCCCGCGGCGGATCTTCTTCCAGAGCAGCGGCGAGAGGTTGAACCCGACCAGGTAGTCGAGTGCCCGGCGAGCCTGCTGGGCGTTGACCAGCGGCATCGAGATCTGGCGCGGGTGGGCGACCGCCTCCTCGATGGCGCGGCGCGTGATCTCGTGGAAGACCACCCGGTAGACCGGCTTGCCGTCGAGCACCCCGGCCTCGGCGAGCAGCTCGCACACGTGCCACGAGATCGCCTCGCCCTCGCGGTCCGGGTCGGTGGCCAGATAGAGGGCCTCGGCCTTGCGCATCGCCCGGCGCAGCGCCTCGACGTGCTTGGCGTTCTTCTCGATGAGCTGGTAGTGCATGCGAAAGCCGCTCTCGGGCTCCACCGCGCCGTCCCTGGGGCGCAGGTCGCGCACGTGCCCGTACGAGGCGAGGACCTCGAACTCCGGGCCGAGGTACTTCTTGATCGTCCGCGCCTTGGCCGGCGACTCGACCACTACCAGCTTCTTCGCCATCTCTGCTCTGCTCAACCCTGTTGGCGCAACGGCGCGCAGCGGCCAGCACGCGCCGCCATGGCCCGCTCGGAGCACCGACCGCGGGGGGATTTATCGAGATCTGCTCGCGCCCGACCCCTCGGCGCGGACGTAGCGCCCGCCGGGCAGGGCTCGCACCCGGCCCTCAAGCTCGAGCGCCGAGAGGATGGAGGAAACCGCGGCGGCCGTCAACGAGCAGCGTTGCGCGAGCCGGTCGGCGGTGGCCGGGTCGTGGCCGAGCGCGGCGAGCACCCGGCGGCTGGCCGCATCGGGCCGGGCGCGGGGGGCACCGCGAGCGGCGGGCGCGGCGCCGGCCTCCTCCTCGAGCGCCTGGCGCAGACCGGGCGCCACCTCGACGAGCACGTCGGCGACGCCCTCGACCAGCTTGGCGCCGTCGCGGATCAGGCGGTGGCAGCCGCGGGCCAGCGGGTTGTGGATCGAGCCGGGAACGGCGAGCACCTCGCGACCGTGCTCGGCGGCCAGGCGCGCCGTGATCAGCGCACCGCTGCGCACCCCGGCCTCGATCACCAGCACCCCGAGCGCGAGCCCGGCGATCAGGCGGTTGCGGCGCGGGAAGTGGAAGCGGCGCGGCGGCGTCCCCGGCCGGTACTCGGTGACCCGCGCTCCACTGGCCGCGATCCGCTCGGCCAGCGCCCGGTGGACCCGCGGGTAGACCACGTCGGGCCCGGCCCCGGCCACCGCGATGGTGGTGCCCTCGGCCTCGAGCGCGCCGCGGTGCGCCGCGGCGTCGATGCCCCAGGCCAGCCCGCTGGTCACCACCAGCCCGGCCCGCGCCAGGCCGGCGGCCAGCGCCCGGGCGTTCTCCGCGCCCTGCGGCGTGGGGTTGCGGCTGCCGACGATCGCGATCTGGGGAAGGCCCAGCGCCTCGGCGTCACCGACCACGTAGAGCAGCGCCGGCGGGTCGGCGATCTCGAGCAGGCGTCGCGGATAGCGTGGATCGCCGGCCGCGATCAGCGCCCGCCCGGCGCCTTCCGCCCAGGCCAGGTCGGCGGCGATCGCCGACTCGTCGGGACGGCGCAGCGCGGCGCGCAGCTCGGCGGGCAGCCCCGCGGGCGGGTCGCGCAGCAGCCCCTCCGGGCCGCCGGCGGCGAGCGCCGCGCCGGTCAGCGCGCCGCCGTGGCGCAGCACCGCGTGGTGCACCGCGAGCCAAGCACCGAGGGCGCCCTGCTCGCCGTGTCCGGAGCTGCTGCTCACCGCGCCCGCCGGGCGCCGCGCCTCGGGCTCGGTCAGGGGTTGGTGACCACGTCCTCGACGTGGATCGCGCGGCGCGCCTCCATCACCAGCGCGTAGCTCATCCGCTCGAAGGGCCGGAAGACCATCACCGTGCCGGCGCGCACGTCGGGGAGCTTGACCAGCTGGTAGGGCTTGGGGTGCGGGTTGACCGCATCGACCACCCCGGCGAGCCCCTCCTGGATGGCGACCACCAGGTCGGTGGCCGCCTGCGCGAACCCCTCGGCTCCGCCCTGCTTGGCCGGATCGAGCTCGATGCGGGTCGGCCGCTCGCCCTCGGCGTCGGCCGGCGGCCTGGCCAGCTTGTCGACGATCTTCTCGCCGCGCTGATACACCGCCATGACGTGCCCGGGCTCGAGCCCGTCGCGGCGCCCGCGGTTGATGACCACCACCTGGTACTGCCCGATCTGGCTGACCCCGTCGACCACCGAGACGATCTGCCCGCTCACCGGGCGCTCCGGCGCCCGCGGCAGGAAGTTGCGATCGACGTCCTCGTCGCTGACCGCCATCAGCCGGTCACCGACCAGCACCTCGCGGCTGCTCGAGGTGAGCACCATGGTGACCGGATCACCGCGCTCGAGCAGCACCGCGTCGGCCACCCGCAGGGCCTCGTAGCCGAGCAGCCCCTCGCCGTCCTCGGCCGCCGGGTCGACATAGGCCTGGCCGAGGCGGTAGACCGCGTAGCGCCGGGCGATGTCCTCGCCCAGCCCGCGCACGTAGACGCGCTGCCCGGCGCGCCCGATCAGCGACTCCTTGCCCATCGAGACGATGTAGGGGGCGGCATCGTACTCGTCCTGGCTGACCACCCGCGGGCGGCGCAGGAACGGATGGATGGCGTCGATCGGGATGGCCGGGATGGGCTGCGCGGCGAGCGGCTCGGTGCGCACCCGCGGCGACAGGCGCACCGTCGGGTGGACGGCGCGGCGGGCCCGCACCACCGGCTCGCCACCCTCGTAGGTGAGCCGCAGCTCGTCGCCCGGGTAGATCAGGTCGGGATTCACGATCTGCGGGTTGGCGCGCCAGATCTGCGGCCATCGCCACGGCTCCTCGAGGAAGCGCCCGGCGATGTCCCAGAGGGTATCGCCCTTCTTCACCACGTAGCGCTGCGGATGGCCCGCCTTGAGGGTGAGGGTATCGGCTGCGACGGTCAGCGGCGCGAGCAGCACCGCGAGGGCAAGGGCTCGAAGCATCATCGATCTTCCCGGTCTTGCGGTCACCTGATCCCGGGCGCGGCGGCCCGGAGACACCTGCCGAACTGGTCAAACTATAGGCGATATTTGTCTGAATATCCAAACAAATAGGCTTCGGAGAAGACGACCGCGATGGGCCGGCCCGTTCGCCTCGCGAGCCACCAGTGCAGTATAGTTGCCGCTCTCCGGGCCCGCGGCAGGGCCGGTGACGCGATGACCCGATGGCGCTGCTTCCGATCCTTCACTACCCCGATCCGCGGCTGCGCAACGTCGCCGAGCCGGTGGCGCGCGTCGACGAGCGGGTGCGCCGGCTGATCGCGGACATGCTCGAGACGATGTACTCCGCCCCCGGCATCGGGCTCGCCGCGACCCAGGTCAACGTCCGCCGCCGGGTGATCACCATCGACGTCTCCGAGAACCGCGACCAGCCGTGGTGCCTGGTCAACCCGGTGATCCTCGAGCGCGAGGGACGGATCGAGACCGAGGAGGGCTGCCTCTCGGTGCCCGGCGTCTACGAGTGCGTGGAGCGTGCCGAGTGGGTCCGGGTGCAGGCCCTGGGGCGCGACGGGGCGCCGATCGAGGCCGAGGCCGAGGGCCTGCTGGCGGTCTGCATCCAGCACGAGATCGACCACCTCGACGGCAAGCTGTTCGTCGACTACCTCTCCCAGCTCAAGCGCCAGCGGATCCGGCGCCGCGCCCGGCGCCAGCAGCGCGCAGTGCTCTAGCGGATCCGCGGACCCAGGGATGCGCATCTGCTTCGCGGGCACCCCGGAGTTCGCGGCCACCGTGCTCGCCGCGCTGGTCGCCGCAGGCCACCAGATCCCCCTGGTCCTGACCCAGCCCGACCGCCCCGCGGGGCGCGGCCGGCGGCCGCGCCCGAGCGCCGTCAAGCGCCTCGCCGGCGGGCTCGGGCTCACCGTCGAGCAGCCGCTCACCCTGCGCAGCGCCGCGGCGCGGCACGGGCTCGCCGCGGCGCGGCCCGAGCTGCTGGTGGTCGCCGCCTACGGCCTGCTGCTGCCCGAGGAGGTGCTCGCGCTGCCGCGGCTCGGCTGCGTCAACGTCCACGCCTCGCTGCTCCCGCGCTGGCGCGGCGCCGCCCCGATCCAGCATGCCCTGCTCGCCGGGGATCGCGAGACCGGGGTCTCGATCATGCAGATGGACGCCGGGCTCGACACCGGCCCGGTGCTGGCCAGCGCGCGCTGCCCGATCGGTCCCGAGGACACCGCCGCGACCCTCCACGACCGGCTCGCCGAGCTCGGCGCCCGCACCCTCTGCGCGACCCTCCCGGCGATCGCCGCCGGGCGCGCCCGGGCCGTCCCCCAGGACGAGGCCGCGGCCACCCTCGCCCCGCGCCTCAGCAAGGCCGACGCGCGCATCGACTGGCAGCGCGAGGCGGCCGCGATCGAGCGGGCGGTGCGCGCCTTCGACCCCTGGCCGGTGGCCTGGACCACCTTGCCCGGGCCCGGCGGGGAGCAGCGCCTGCGGATCTGGCGGGCGAGGGTCGCCGCCCCGTCCGGCCCCCCGGCGGCACCGGGCACGGTGGTCGCCGCGAGCGCGGCCGGGATCGACGTGGCCACCGGCGAGGGCCTGCTCCGGGTGCTCGAGGTGCAGCGCGCCGGCGGCCGGCGGATCAGCGCCGCGGCCTTCCTCAACGCCCACCGGCTCTGCCCCGGCGCCCGGCTCGGCGCGACCCGGTGAACGCCCGCGAGGCGGCCGCCGAGATCCTGGTCGCGGTGGCCTGCGCCGGGCGCTCGCTGGAGCGCTGCGCCGAGCCGATCCTGGCGTGCCTGCCGGCCGGGCGCGAGCGCGCCCTCGCCCAGGAGCTCGCCTGGGGCACCCTGCGCTGGCTGCCGCGGCTGCGCTTCCTGGCCCGGCGGCTGCTCAGTCGGCCGCTGCGGCCCGCCGATCGCGACCTCGAGCTGGTCATCGCGCTCGGCCTCTACCAGCTGCTCCACACCCGGGTGGCGAGGCACGCCGCGGTGGCGAGCACCGTCGAGCTGGCCGCGGCGCGCGGCAAGCCGCGCGCCCGAGGCCTGGTCAACGCCGTGCTGCGCCGCTTCCTGCGCGAGCGCGAGGCGCTGCTGGAGGCGGCCGACGGCGAGCCCGAGGCGCGCCACGCCCACCCGCGCTGGCTGCTCGAGGCGCTGCGCGGCTCGTGGCCGGCCGAGTGGCCCGAGGTGGCCGCGGCGAACAACGCCCGCGCGCCGCTGGCGCTGCGCGTCAACCGGCGCCGCGCCAGCCGCGAGGGCTACCGCCGGCGGCTCGCCGAGCAGGGCATCGAGAGCACCCCGATCGCGGCGACCGAGGACGGCCTGGCGCTCGCCGAGGGGTGCGACGTGCGGGCCCTGCCGGGCTTCGCAGAGGGGCTCTTCTCGGTCCAGGACGGCGCCGCCCAGCTCGCCGCGCCGATCCTCGACCCGCGCCCCGGCGAGCGGGTGCTCGATGCCTGCGCCGCCCCGGGCGGCAAGAGCGCGCACCTGCTCGAGCGCTGCCCGGGGCTCGCCGAGCTCACCGCGCTCGATCGCTGCGCCGAGCGGCTCGCCCGCCTCGAGGGCACCCTCGCCCGCCTCGGTCTTGCCGCGCGCACCCTGCGCGGCGACGCCCGCGAGCCGGGCGGCTGGTGGGACGGGCGGCCCTTCGAGCGGATCCTGCTCGACGCGCCCTGCTCGGGCAGCGGCGTGATCCGGCGCCACCCCGACATCAAGGCGCTGCGCCGCGCGACCGACCTGCCGGCCCTGGCCGCCGCCCAGGGCGAGCTGCTCGCCGCGCTCTGGCCGCTGCTGGCCGAGGGCGGATCGCTGTTGTACGCTACCTGCTCGGTCCTGGTGACCGAGAACGACGCGGTCATCGAGCAGTTCCTGGAGCGGCACCCCGGGGCCCGAGCCGCACCGATCGCGATCGAGGTCGGACGCCCGACGCGCTTCGGTCGCCAGATCCTGCCGGGCGAGAACGGCATGGACGGCTTCTACTATGCGCGCCTCGAGCACCGCTGAGCGCGCCGGGGCCGGCGCTGCGCGCCGTGCCGGCCTGCTCCTCGCGACCCTGGCGCTGCTCGCCAGCCCGATGGCGCGTGGCGGCCCGCCCGGGACCGAGAAGTTCGCCGTCGAGCGGGTCAGCGCCCGGCTGGTCGACGGCGTCTACCTGCTCGACGCCGACCTCGACCTGCGCTTCGAGGACTCCTCGCTGGAGGCGATGGCCAACGGGGTACCGCTGACGGTGGCGCTCGACATCGAGGTGCTGCGGGTCCGCCGCCACCTGTGGGATCCGCGGATCGCGAGGCTCAGCGCCCGCTACACGATCCGCGCGCACCCCCTGACCGGGCGCTACCTGGTCACCGATCTGGCCTCGGGGGCGAGCCGCAGCTTCCCCGACATCGCCCAGGCACGTGCCGCCCTGGGGCGGATCCGCGGCTTCCCGCTGATCGATGCCAAGCTGCTCGAGCCGGGCGCGCGCTACCGGCTGCGGGTCCGCGCCCGCCTCGACATCGAGGCGCTGCCCTCGCCGCTGCGCCCGCTCGCCTACCTCGAGTCGCTGTGGCGGCTGCGCGGCGGCTGGTCGGAGTGGAGCTTCGAGCCATGAGCCGGCGGGCGACGCC
The DNA here is from genome assembly GCA_964599705.1 of uncultured Ectothiorhodospiraceae bacterium. GTDB lineage: Bacteria > Pseudomonadota > Gammaproteobacteria > HK1 > HK1 > CAZRGU01. The sequence continues at coordinate 10,251 of CAZRGU010000056.1, forward strand.
CGGGGACCCGCGGGGGATCGGCCGGCGACTGCTCCAGGGGCCGTGGCCGATCGTGCTGGTGGGGGTCCTGGTGCTGGTCTCGCTGGCCCTGCTCAGCGGGGCCACCCACGACTCGGCCCGCTTCGGCGAGATCTACTCGCTGCTGCTGGCCTTCAACCTGCTCGCCCTGCTGACCCTGGCGCTGCTGATCGGCTGGAACCTGGTGCGCCTGCTCGGCCAGGTACGCCGCGGCCTCCCCGGGGCCCGCCTCACCGCGCGGATGGTGGCCCTGCTGGTGCTGCTCGCCGCCCCTCCCCTGCTGGTCGTCTACTACTTCTCGGTCCAGTTCCTGCACCGCGGCATCGACAGCTGGTTCGACGTGCGTGTCGAGCGCACCCTGGAGGACGCCCTCGAGCTGAGCCGCGCCGCGCTCGGCGAGCGGATGCGCGAGCAGCTCAAGCAGACCGAGGTGATCGCCGCCGACCTCTCGCTGGTGCCCGCCGATCGCTTCGCGGCCACCGTCGAGGAGGCACGCCGGCGCAGCGGCGCCACCGAGCTCACCGTGCTCGGCCCCAAGGGCGCGGTGCTCGCCTCGGCCAACGTCGACCCGACCGTGATCGTGCCCGACCGCCCGAGCGACACCATCCTCCTCCAGCTCCGCCAGTCGGGCAGCTACATCGGCCTCGACCCGGTCGGCGACGCCGGGCTGCACATCCGGGTGGTGGTGCGGCTGGCCAGCGATGTCTCGAGCGGCGAGCCGCGGGTGCTCCAGGCGCTGTTCCCGGTCAGCGAACGGATGAACATCCTCGCCGACAAGGTCCAGGCCGCCTATGCGCGCTACCGCGAGCTCAACTACCTGCGCCGCCCGCTCAAGGCGAGCTTCACCCTGACCCTGTCGCTGATCCTGCTGCTCAGCCTGTTCACCGCGGTGTGGGTGGCCTTCTACTCGGCGCGCCGGGTGGTCGCGCCGCTGCGTGATCTGGCCGAGGGGACCCGGGCGGTCGCCGAGGGGGACTTCGAGACCCGCCTGCCGAGCTCGGGGCGCGACGAGGTCGGCTTCCTGGTCGATTCGTTCAACCGGATGACCGAACGGCTGGCCGCGGCGCGCGACGAGACCCGCCGCAGCCAGGCCCAGCTCGAGCGCCAGCGGGCCTACCTCGAGACCGTGCTCGGGCGGCTCTCGACCGGGGTGCTGACCCTCGATCACGGGCTGCGCCTGGTCACCGCCAACGGCGCGGCCGGCGAGATCCTCGGCGTCGAGCTCGACGCCCGGATCGGCGCCTCGCTGGCCGAGCTGGCCGCCGCGCAGCCCCACCTGCAGCCGCTGCGCGAGCCGATCGAGGCCCACGCCGCGGGGCACGACGAGTGGCGCGAGGAGGTCCGGCTGATGGGCCCCCGGGGGCGCCAGGTGCTGACCTGCAGCGGCGCGCCGCTGCCCGGGGCGGGCGGCGCGCCGGCCGGTCACGTGGTGGTCTTCGACGACGTCACCACCCTGGTCGACGCCCAGCGCAACGCCGCCTGGAGCGAGGTCGCCCGGCGCCTCGCCCACGAGATCAAGAACCCGCTGACCCCGATCCAGCTCGCCGCCGAGCGCCTGCGTCACAAGTACCTCGCCGAGCTCGGCGAACGGGGCGATCTGTTCGATCGCCTCACCCGCACCATCGTCCAGCACGTCCAGGCCATGCAGGAGATGGTCAACGCCTTCTCCGAGTACGCCCGCGGCCCGCGCATGCGCCACGAGCAGGTCGATCTCAACGGCCTGGCCCGCGACGTCGCCGAGCTCTACCGCGGCAGCCACCCCGGGGCGCGCATCGAGACCGACCTCGACCCCGCCCTGCCCGCGATCGCGGCCGACCCCGACCGGCTCCGCCAGGTGCTGCACAACCTGATCAAGAATGCGCTGGAGGCCGCGCCCGGCCGCGAGACCGCCATCCGGGTCGAGACCGCCTGCGCCGGGGAGGGCGCGCGGCGCCGGGTGCGGCTGCAGGTGCGCGACAGCGGCCCGGGCTTCGACCCGGAGGTGCTCGAGCGGATCTTCGAGCCCTACGTGACCAGCAAGGCGCGCGGGACCGGGCTCGGGCTGGCCATCGTGCGCAAGATCGTCGAGGAGCACGGCGGGCGGGTCAGCGCCCGCAACGAGAACGGCGCCTGCGTGCTGATCGAGCTGCCGGCCGGCGCCGTGCCGGCGGCCGGACGCGGCGCCCGGCAACGGGAGGGAGCCAGCGCATGAGTGGCGCGCACATCCTGGTGGTCGACGACGAGCCCGACATCCGCGCCCTGGTCAGGGACATCCTCGAGGACGAGGGCTACGAGGTCAGCGTCGCCGCCGACGCCGGCGAGGCCCGCGCCGCGCGCCGCCAGCGCCGCCCGGACCTGATCCTGCTCGACATCTGGATGCCCGGCACCGACGGGATCTCGCTGCTCAAGGAGTGGTCGAGCGGCGAGCGCAACCCGCCGCCGGTGGTGATGATCTCGGGGCACGGCACGGTGGAGACCGCCGTCGAGGCGACCCGCCTGGGGGCCTACGACTTCATCGAGAAGCCGCTCTCGATGGCCAAGCTGCTGCTCTCGGTGCGCCACGCCCTCGATGCGGCCCGTCTCGAGCGCGAGAACGTCGACCTGCGCCGCGAGGCCCGCGCGGTCGCCGAGCCGAGCGGGCGCAGCCCGCAGATGCAGGCGCTGCGCGAGCGGGCCCGGCGGATCGCGGCCCACGACACCGCGGTGCTGATCACCGGCGAGTCGGGCTGCGGCAAGGAGGTGCTGGCCCGCTACATCCACGCCCACAGCCCGCGCCGCGAGGCCCCCTTCGTGCGCGTCCCGGCCGCCGCCCTGGCCAACTCCAACTCCGCCGCCGAGCTGTTCGGGGCCGAGGACGGCGAGCAGGTCCACTACGGCTCGCTCGAGCAGGCCAACGGCGGCACCCTGTTCCTCGAGGACGTGGTCGACATGGAGCTCGGCGTCCAGGCGCGCCTGCTCAGCGCCCTGCAGCACCGCTCGTTTCTGCGCGTCGACGGCGTCGAGCCGGTGCGCATCGACGTGCGCATCATCGCCGCCACCAGCCGCGACGCGGTCGCCGCGGTGCGCCGCGGGCGGCTGCGCGAGGACCTCTACTACCTGCTCAACGTGGTGCCGCTCAAGGTGCCGCCGCTGCGCGAGCGCCGCGAGGACCTGCCCGATCTCATCGAGAGCTTCGTCGACCAGCTCGCCGGGCGCGACGACCTCCCCTACCGGCGCTTCAGCGTCGGCGCCCAGAACCGGCTGCGCAACCACGACTGGCCCGGCAACCTGCGCGAGCTGCAGAACGTGGTGCAGCGCCTGCTGATCCTCGGCGCCGGCCCGGTGGTCGAGGAGGAGGAGGTCGAGGCGGCCCTCGGCAGCGGCGCCGAGGAGGTCCCGGGCGGGGCCGAGAGCGCCGGTCTCGACCTCGAGCGCCCCCTCAAGGAGGCCCGCGAGCGCTTCGAGCGCGCCTACCTGATCCACCATCTGCGCGCCGCCGGCGGCAGCATGACCCGGGTCGCCGAGCGCACCGGGCTCGAGCGCACCCACCTGTACCGCAAGCTGCGCGCGCTCGGCATCGACCCGAAGAGGGTGCGCGATGGCGCCGGCTGAGGCGCGCGCCGAGCAGGGAGCGAGTCCATGAAGATCATCATCCTCGGAGCCGGCCAGGTCGGCAGCACGGTGGCCGAGAACCTGGCCTCGGAGGCCAACGACATCACCCTGGTCGACACCGACAGCGAGCGGCTGCGCACGCTGCAGGACCACCTCGACGTGCGCACCGTGGCCGGCCACGCCTCGCACCCCGAGGTGCTGCGCCGCGCCGGGGCCGAGGACGCCGACATGGTGCTCGCGGTGACCAACAGCGACGAGACCAACATGGTCGCCTGCCAGGTCGCCTACACGGTCTTCAACACCCCGACCAAGATCGCCCGGGTGCGCTCGGCCGACTACCTTCGCTACGGGGCGCTGTTCGGGCGCGAGGCGCTGCCGATCGACGTGCCGATCAGCCCCGAGCAGGTGGTCACCGAGCACATCCTGCGCCTGATCGAGGCCCCGGGAGCGCTGCAGGTGCTCGACTTCGCCGACGGCAAGGTGCGCCTGGTGGCGGTCAAGGCCTACTACGGCGGCCCGCTGGTCGGGCATGCCCTGCGCGAGCTCCCCGAGCACATGCCCGGCATCGAGACCCGGGTGAGCGCCATCTTCCGGCGCGGCGAGCCGGTGGTGCCCGACGGCGACACGGTCATCGAGGCCGACGACGAGGTCTTCTTCATCGCCGCCACCCGCGACATCCTGGCGGTGATGGGCGAGCTGCGCCGGCTCGACGAGCCGGTGCGCCGGGTGATGCTGGCCGGCGGCGGCAACATCGGCCGGCGCCTGGCCCGGCGCCTCGAGGGGCGCTGCAACGTCAAGCTGATCGAGCACAACCACGAGCACGCCCGGCGCCTGTCCGAGAGCCTCGACCAGACCATCGTCCTGCAGGGCGACGCGGCCGACGAGGAGCTGCTGCGCGAGGAGAACATCGACGGCACCGATGTCTTCTGCGCGGTGACCAACGACGACCAGGTCAACATCCTCTCGGCGATGCTCGCCAAGCGCCTCGGGGCGCGCAAGGTGATGGCCCTGATCAACCGCAGCGCCTACGTCGACCTGGTCGAGGCCGGCGGGGTGATCGACATCGCCATCTCCCCCCAGCAGGCCACCATCAGCAGCCTGCTCGCCCACATCCGCCGCGGCGACGTGGTGGTCGCCCACACCCTGCGCCGGGGAGCGGCCGAGGCCATCGAGGCGGTCGCCCACGGCGATCGCAAGACCTCCAAGGTGGTCGGCCGGCGGGTCGACCAGATCAAGCTGCCGGCGCGCACCACCATCGACGCGGTGGTGCGCGGCGAGGAGGTGATCATCGCCCACCACGACACCATCATCGAGAGCGGCGACCACGTGATCCTGTTCCTGGTCGACAAGAAGCGGGTCCCCGAGGTCGAGCGCCTGTTCCAGGTCGCGGTGACCTTCCTGTAGCCCGCGCGACCGGCCCGCCCACGGGTCGCGGATGCGCCGCGGGCACCGCCCGCCGGCCCGCGCCGCGGCGGGGAGAGGCGTCCATCCGGAGGACTCGCCGGGGCGCGAGGCGAGCGCACCAGGCCCCGGCCGGCCGCGCACCCCGCTCGGCGCCCCGACGAGCGCGGGTGGCGCGCTTCCCTGGCCTCCCCGCCGGTGCCCGCCGGGGGACCGATCCCGGGCAGAGCCCGGGCTACGAGAGGGCTCGAGCCCAGGGGCGGCGCCGGGCGTTCATTGCCGAGCGCGACCCGAACGTCCGGCCGGCGCCCGACCCACGCCCGGGTTCGAGCGTGGG
>CAZRGU010000057.1:0-15400 GCA_964599705.1 uncultured Ectothiorhodospiraceae bacterium
CCGCCGCCCGCCAGGCCAGCGGCTCCTCCTCGGTCAGGGCGATCTGCTCGCGCAGCGCCAGCACGTGCTCGTCCCAGTAGCGGCGCGAGGCGAACCACGGGAAGGCGCGCGGGAAGGCCGGGTCGGTCCAGCGCCGCGCCAGCCAGGCCGCGGTGTGGAGGATGCGCAGGGCGCGCAGCGCCTCGACGAGGTGCAGCTCGCGGGCGTCGAAGTCGCGGAACTCGCCGTAGCCGTCGAGGAGCCGGGCGAGCTGGGCCTCCTGCTCGCCGCGCGGCCCGGACAGGAACATCCACAGGTCCTGCACGGCCGGTCCGCGGCGCGCGTCGTCGAGGTCGACCACGTGCAGCCGCTCGCCCTCGACGAGCAGGTTGCCGGGGTGAAAGTCGCCGTGCAGGCGGATCTCGCGCACCGCGCCGGCCCGCTCGAAGCAGCCGCGGATGTTGGCGAACAGGTGCTCGCAGATCCCCCGGTAGGTCTCGCGCAGCTCCTCGGGCAGGAAGCCGGCTGGCCCGCAATCCTCGCCGGCGTCTCCGGCGCCGGGATGGTGCGCCGGCGGCGGCGGATCGGAGAACGGGGTGCGGTCGGCGCCCGCCGCGACGGCCCGCTCGGAGGGTCCGGGTCCGCCCGGAGCAGGCGGCTCGGCGGGGGCCGGCCGGCCGGCGTCCTCGCCGAGCAGGAAGTCGCGCGAGGCGATCCCGTAGCTCTCCAGGTCGAGGCACGGGCGGTGCACGAAGGGGCGTTGCTCGCCGACCCGGTGCAGGCGGGCGAGCATCCGCCCGACCCGGGAGAGAAGCGTCGGGTCGTCGAGCTCGGGGGCCCGTCCGCCGCGGCACGGGTAGAGTGCGAAGCGGTAGCCGGCGTGGCGCAGCAGGGTGGCGCCGTCGAAGGCGAGCGGCGCGACCACCGGGACCTCGGCCGCGGCCAGCTCGGCGCTGAAGCGGTGCTCCTCGAGGATCGCCTCGTCGCTCCAGCGCCCCGGCCGGTAGAACTTGGCGACCAGCGGGGCGCGGTCCTCGATCCCGATCCGGTAGACGCGGTTCTCATAGCTGTTGAGGGCCAGCAGCCGCCCGTCGCAGCGCGCCGCGAAGGCCTCCACGCAGTCGAGGATGGTGCTCGGGTCGAGCTGCGCGTAGGCGGCCTGCTCAGGCGTCGCCATCGCCGCCCCCCCAGGGCTTGGCGGCGGCGAGCAGCAGGAGCGCCGCGGCCGGGCGCGGCGCGCCCGGCGGGCCGACCGCGATCCGGGTCAGGGTTCCGCCGACACGCCCCGCAAGGTCGGTGAGCGCTCGCTCACCCGCGCCGCCGGCGGCGCTCGCGACCAGCCGTCCGCCGGGGCGCAGCCGCTCCCAGCAGGCCGCGAGCAGCGCCGGGTCGCCGGCCCCGGCGGCGACGTGGACCGCATCGGGGTCGGGCAGATTGCCGAGCGCTGCCGGGGCCTCGCCGCCGACCCGCTCGATGCCCGGGGTGCCGAGGGCCTCGGCGTTGCGCTCGATGACGGCGAGACAGGCCGGGTCGCGCTCGATGGCGATCGCGCGCGCCCCGCGCGCGGCGCGCAGCCACTCGATGGCCAGCGCCCCGCAGCCGGCCCCGACGTCCCAGAGCAGCGCCCCGGGGCTCGGTCCGAGGGCGGCGAGCGCCGCGGCCCGCACCACCGGCGGGGCGATCCGCCCGTGGTGCTCGAAGGCCTCCTCGGGCAGCCCCGGGGTGCGCGGCAGGTGGCGGGCCGTGGGGCCGGGAAGGCACTCGATGGCCAGCGTGCACAGGTCGTCGAGATCGCCGGGCAGCCCCTCGCCGGCGCGCCGGGTGACGATCCGCTCGCGCGGCCCGCCGAGCCGCTCGAGGACGTGCAGGCGGCTCGGGCCGTAGCCGCGCGCGGCGAGCAGCGCGGCCGCAGCCGCCGGGGTGGAGGCGTCGCGGCACAGCGCGAGCAGGCGCACCCCGGGCTGCACGTAGGGGTGCAGGGTGGCCAGCGGGCGCCCGTGCAGGGTCAGGGTGTCGCAGTCGGGCAGGCTCCAGCCGAGCCGCGCGCAGGCCAGGCTGAAGGCCGAGGGGGCCGGATGGATGCACAGGTCCTGGCGCGGGAAGTGGCGCAGCAGGCGGGTGCCGGCCCCGTAGCAGAGCGGGTCGCCGCTGGCCAGCACGCAGACCCGCCGCGGGCGGCAGGCAGCGAGGCGCGCGGCGAGCGCGGCGAAGGGGCCCGACCAGGCGATCCGCTCGCGCCCGTCGGCCGGGACCAGGGCGAGGTGATGCTCGCCGCCGACGATCACCTCGGCGGCCGCGATGGCCGCCCGGGCCCGCGCCCCGAGCCCGGCGAGCCCGTCCTCGCCGATCCCGACCACGTCGATCCAGGCGCTCATCGTGCCTTCGTGCCGGCGCGGGTCGCGATCGGCGGGCGGGTGCGGGAGGGGCCGGGCAAGGGCGGCTAGAGGCGCTCGTGGACGATCCGCCCGCCGAGCACGGTCAGGCAGACCCGGCCGTGGAGGCGGCGCCCGGCGAACGGCGTCACGCGACCGGCGCTGGCCATCCGCTCGGGATCGAGCAGCGGGCGGGCGGCCGGGTCGAACAGGCACAGGTCGGCCGGGGCGCCTGCGGCGAGGCGGCCGCGCTCGATGCCGAGCACCGCGGCCGGGCCGCAGGTCAGGCGCTCGATGGCGGTGGCGAGATCGAGGACCCCCTCGTCGACCAGCTCGAGGGTCAGCGCGAGCAGGGTCTCGAGGGCCGAGATCCCGGGCTCGGTCTCGGGGAAGGGGTTGAGCTTGGCGTCGGCCTCGTGGGGCTGGTGATCGGAGCACACCGCGCTCAGGGTGCCGTCGGCGAGCGCCGCGCGCAGCGCCTCGCGGTCGGCCGCGGTGCGCAGCGGCGGGCGCAGGTGGGCGCGGGCATCGAAGCCGGCGACCGCCTCCTCGGTGAGGTGGAGCTGGTGGGCGGCGCAGTCGGCGCTCACCGCCAGCCCGCGCTCGCGCGCCGCGCGCACCATCTCGCAGGCCGCCGCGGTCGACAGCCGGCAGAAGTGGACCCGCGCCCCGCTGGCCTCGGCCAGGTGCAGCTCGCGGGCCACCGCCACGGTCTCGGCAATCGCCGGGATCCCGGGCAGGCCGAGGCGCGCCGCGATCGCGCCCTCGTGCACGCAGCGCCCCTCGGCCAGCCACGGGTCCTCGGCGCGCACCATCACGGTCAGCCCGAGGGTCGCGGCGTACTCGAGCGCCCGGCGCATCACCTCGGTGTCGGCGACCGCCCGGTCGGCGTTGCCGACCGCCACGCAGCCGGCCTCGGCGAGCGCCCCCATGGCGGCGAGCTGGCGCCCGGCGAGCGCGTGGGTGAGCGCGCCGACCACCTCGACCCGGGCCCGCCCGGCGGCGGCCGCGCGCTGGTGAATGAGCTCGACCACCGCCGGGGTGTCGGCCACCGGGTCGGTGTCGGGCGGGCAGCACAGGGTGGTGACGCCAGCGGCCGCCGCCGCCCGGGTCTCGCTGGCGATGCTCGCCTTGTGGGTGGCGCCGGGCTCGCGGAGCCGGGCGCTGAGATCGACCAGCCCCGGGCAGGCGATCAGCCCGGCCGCCTCGATGGTGCGCTCGGCGACGAACCCCTCCGGGCTCGCCCCGAGGGCCACGATCCGGCCGTCCGCGCAGCACAGGTCGCCGACCTCGTCGAGCCCCGAGGCCGGGTCGCAGATCCGCGCGCCGACGATCCGCAGCCTCATCGCGGCCCCTCCGCGCCGAGCCGCCCGAGGACCATCGACATCACCGCCATGCGGATGGCGATGCCGTAGCTGACCTGGCGCAGGATCACCGAGCGCGGCCCGTCGGCGACCGCCGAGTCGATCTCGACCCCGCGGTTCATCGGCCCGGGGTGCATCACGATCGCCTCGCGGTCGGCGAGCTCGAGGCGCTCGGCGGTCAGCCCCCAGTAGCGGAAGTACTCGCCCGAGCCGGGCAGCAGCGGCCCGTGCATGCGCTCGCGCTGCAGGCGCAGCATCATCACCACGTCGACCCCGGCCAGGGCCTGCTCGAGGTCGGGGTAGCGGCGCGCCCCGAGCGCCTCGATGGCGGGCGGGAGCAGGGTGCGCGGGCCGACCACCCGCACCTCCTCGGCCCCCAGCGTGGTCAGGGCGTGGATCTGCGAGCGGGCCACCCGCGAGTGCTCGATGTCGCCGACGATCGCCACCTTGAGCCCGGCGATGGCGCCCTTGTGGCGGCGGATGGTGAACATGTCGAGCATCGCCTGGGTGGGGTGGGCATGGCGCCCGTCGCCGCCGTTGATGACGCTCACCCCGGGGTCGGCGTGGGCGGCGATGAAGTGCGCGGCGCCGCTGGCCGCGTGGCGGACCACGAACAGGTCGCAGTGCATCGCCTCGAGGTTGCGCAGGGTGTCGAGCAGGCTCTCGCCCTTGGTGGTCGAGGAGGCGCCGACGTTGAGGTTGAGCACGTCGGCCGAGAGGCGCTTGGCGGCCAGCTCGAAGGTGGTGCGCGTCCGGGTGCTCGGCTCGAAGAACAGGTTGATGATGGTCTTGCCGCGCAGCAGCGGGACCTTCTTGACCGCCCGTTCGCCGACCGGCGCGAACGACTCGGCGGCATCGAGGATCCGCTCGAGCATCTCGCGCCCGAGCCCCTCGATGGTCAGGAAGTGGCGCAGCCGGCCGTGCTCGTCGAGCTGCAGGTCCGCCGCCACCGCGCCGCCCCTCAGCCGCGCCGCTCGACGACCAGCTCGAGCGGGTCGGGTCCGGCCAGGCGCAGGTACTCCTCGGGGGCCAGGGTCAGGGCGCGCCCGCGCACGTCGGCCTGGACCGGGATCTCGCGCCCGTCACGCTCGACCAGCACCGCCAGGGTGACGCTCGCCGGGCGCCCGTAGTCGAAGATCTCGTTGAGCGCCGCGCGCACCGTGCGCCCGGTCTGGAGCACGTCGTCGACCAGCACCACGTGGCGATCGTCGACCCCGCAGGGCAGCTGCGAGGGCAGCACCCGCGGGTGCAGGCCGATGCGGGTGAAGTCGTCGCGATAGAAGTTGATGTTCAGCGTGCCGAGCGGCTCGGGCAGGGCCAGCGCGGCGTGCAGGCGCTCGGCCACCCAGACCCCGCCGGTGTGGATGCCGACCATCAGCGGGCGCTCGCGCCGGCGCGCGGCGAGCGCGGCGCGCAGCTCGCCCGCCATCGCCTCGATCAGGCCGTTGACCGGCTCGCTCACGCCCCCGCCCGCTCGGCCAGCCAGCCCTCGAGGATCACCTGGGCGGCGACCGGGTCATCGGGTGCCCGGGGGCGCGCCGCCGCGGCGAGCCGGTGGCGCGCCTCGCGGGTGCTCAGCCGCTCGTCGCTGAGGTGCACCTCGAGACGGTAGCGCCCGGCCAGGCGCCGCGCGAAGCGCCGCGCGGCGGTGCTGACCGGCTGCTCGCTGCCGTCCATGTTGAGCGGCAGCCCGACCACCAGGGCATCCGGGCGCCAGCGCTCGAGCAGCGCGCCGATCGCGGTCCAGTCGGGGCCGCGCTCGCCGACCGCGACCGTGCCCAGCGGGGTGGCGGTGGCGGTCACGGTCTGCCCGACCGCGACCCCGATGCGCCGCTCCCCGTAGTCGAAGGCGAGCAGCGTGCGCTCGCTCACGCGTGTCCGGCCTCGCCGGCGAGCAGGTTCGGGTCGATGCCGAGCAGCCGCGCGGCGCTCTCCCAGCGCAGCTCGTAGGGGACGTCGAAGATGATGCTGGTGTCGGCCGGTCCGCTCAGCCAGGCGTTCTCCTGGACCTCGCGCTCGAGCTGCCCGGCCCCCCAGCCGGCGTAGCCGAGCGCGACCAGCGCGCGAGCCGGCCCGCGCCCGGCGGCCACCGCGTCGAGAATGTCGCGCGAGGTGGCGATGCCGATGTCGTCGCCGACCCGCAGCACCGCGTCCCAGTCCCCGGCCGGGGTGTGGATCACGAAGCCGCGCTCGCGCTGCACCGGCCCGCCCTGGAGCACGGTCATCTCGCGCACCGCCGGGTCCTCGGTGTGGATGTCCATGTGGCCGAGGACCTCGCCGAGGGTGAGATCGAGCGGGCGGTTGATGACGATCCCCATCGCCCCCTCCTCGTTGTGGGCGCACATCAGGGTCACCGTCCGGTGGAAGTTCGGATCGGCGAGCGCGGGCATCGCGATCAGGAACTGGTTGGTGAGATTCATGGGGCCGATTATGGGAGCGCGCCGCGGGGGTGACAAGCGCGGCGCGCCGCGCTCAGCCGCTGAAGCGCCCGCCGGACAGGAACCGCCAGGTGCGCTGGATGTGGAGGATGTCGGTCTCGCGGGCGATGCTCTTCGGAAAGCGCGCGAAGGGGGCGGCCAGGCGCACGATGCGCATCGCCGCGTCGTCGAGCACCCGCTTGCCCGAGGAGCGGCGCAGCACGATCTGGTTGATGGTGCCGTCGGCGTTGAGCGCCACCTCGAGCAGCAGGCTCCCCGAGAGGCGCCGGCGGCGCGCCTCGTCGGGGTAGTTGAGGTTGCCGATCCGCTCGACCTTGCGCCGCCAGGCCTCCATGTAGGCCGCGTACTTGTGCTCGCGGGTGCGCGCGGTGACCCACTTGCGCCGCGGGCGCTTGGCGTAGGCGCTGAGCTTGCGGTCGATCTCGGCGTCCAGGCTGGCCATCGCCAGGCTGCGGCGCACCAGGGCGGCGGCATCGAGCGTGCGGGTCGGGCTCGGCGGGGCGGCCGGCGGCGGCGCGTCCGGGGCGCGCTTGCGCGGCTTGCCGGGGGCGCTGCGCTTGGGCGCCGGCGCTGGAGCGGGCGCCGGCTCGATGCGCGCCAGGCGGCTCGGCTGGAGCCTGGGGCGGGCCTTGCGCTCGGGCCTCGGCGCCGGCGGCGCGCGCACCACCCGGTCGCGGCTGGCGCTGCGCCGCTGGGCGAGCACCGGCCTGGGGGCCGGGGCCGGCGGCGCGGCGGCGGCCGCCGGCGCCGCGACCGGCTTCTCGGGCGCCTCCGGGGCCGGCGGCTGGGGGGGAGGCGCCGGGGTGGCGTGCAGCACCGGGGCCGGCGGCAGCGGCGGGGCGGCGCTGGCGATCTCGGGCGCCGGGGCGTCGAGAGGGGCGGGCAGCGGGGTGCTCGGGCGGGCCCGCTCGCTGGTCTCCCCGCCACCGTCGAGGTTGGCCTGGGCGAGGTAGTCGGCCTCGTCGGGGGCCTGCTCGCTGCGCTGCTGGACGAGCACGATGTCCAGCGTGTCGGTCCGGCGCCGGGCGTGGTCCTCGCTGACGAAGCTCACCCCGAGGATCAGGATCGCGTGGGCGATGATCGCCACGAAGACCGTGAAGCCGAGGCGATCGGCGGGGGTGATCGGCGCCGGTGCGATCACGGCGTTCACGTCATCCCCTCGCGGGGCCACCGGCCCGAGCCCCGGCGCCGCGCCCGCCCCGCGGCGCACGAGCTGCCCGCACGTCCCCGTGGGCGGGTCGCGCCGGGTCGGCCTGGCTCGTGGCACGGCTTCGCACGGAGGTTATCGAGAGGCTACAGGTATCGCCTTCAACCTCTTGTATGCAAAGGCGTTGCAAAGGTCAAGCCGGAGCGTCGCGCGGGCCGGCCAGGCGCTGCTCGATGGCGTCGAGGAGCCGCCCGGCGATGTCGCAGCCGTAGATCGCGTCGAGCTCGCGGATGCAGGTCGGGCTGGTGACGTTGATCTCGGTCAGGTGCGAGCCGATGACGTCGAGGCCGACGAAGACCAGCCCGCGGCGGCGCAGCTCGGGGCCGACCGCCGCGCAGATGGCGAGCTCGGCCTCGCCGAGCTCGACCCCGACCCCGCGCGCGCCGGCGGCGAGGTTGCCGCGCTGATCGCCCGGGGCGGGCATCCGCGCCAGGGCGTAGGGCAGCGCCGGCTCGCCCTCGATCAGCAGGATCCGCTTGTCGCCGTCGCGGATCTCGGGCAGGTAGCGCTGGGCCATCGCGAAGCGGGTGCCGCCCGCGGTCAGGGTCTCGAAGATCACGTTGCGGTTGGGATCGTCGGCGCGGACCCGGAACACCGAGGTCCCGCCCATCCCGTCGAGCGGCTTGACCACGATGTCGCCGTGCTCGGCGAGGAACTCGGCGAGCAGGGCCGGGTCGCGGGCCACCTGGGTCGGCGGGCAGCACTGCGGGAACCAGGCGGTGAACATCTTCTCGTTGGCGTCGCGCAGGCTGCGCGGGCGGTTGACCACCAGCACCCCGTCGCGCTCGGCGAGCTCGAGCAGGTAGGTGGCGTAGACGAACTCCATGTCGAACGGCGGGTCCTTGCGCATCAGCAGGCAGTCGAGCTCGGCGAGCTCGCCGATCCGCGGCTCGCCGAGCCGGTACCAGTCGCGCGGGTCGTCGCGGACCTCGAGCGGGCGCATCCGCCCGAGGGCCCGCCCGTCGCGGGCCAGCAGATCGGCCAGCTCCAGGTAGCGCAGCTCCCAGCCGCGGCGCTGGGCGGCGAGCAGCATCGCCAGGCTGCTGTCCTTCTTGAACTGGATCGAGCCGATCGGGTCCATCACGATCCCGGCGGTGACGCTCACGAGGGTACCTCCATGTCTGCTCGGCCAAGTGTAGCCCGGGTGCCGCGGCGCGCGGCGCTATCATCTCCGCGGCGCAGGCGGGGGAGCCGGAGATGACGATCGATGCGGTGGCGGTGCCGGGCGGCGAGGGGCGGATCGGGATGCTGGCCTGTCCGGGCACCGGCTCGGGCTTCGCGGTCACGCCCGAGCGGCTGGCCGCCGACCTCGATGCCCTGGCCGGGTGGGGAGCGCGGCTGCTGATCACCCTCAACGAGCACCAGGAGCTCGAGTACCTCGGCCTCCAGGACCTCTCGCGCTGGGTGCGCGAGCGCGGCATCGAGCACCTCCACCTGCCGGTGCGCGACATGTCGGTGCCGGGGCGCGACTTCGAGCGGCGCTGGCGCGAGCTCGGCCCGGCGGTGCGCGCCCGGCTCGCCGCCGGGGAGCGGATCGCGGTGCACTGCTGGGCGGGGCTCGGGCGCAGTGGGATGCTCGCCGCGCGCCTCCTGGTCGAGCTCGGCAGCGCGCCCCAGGCGGCCATCGAGGCGGTGCGCGCGGCCCGCCCGGGCGCCATCCAGACCCTCGAGCAGGAGGAGCACGTGCGCCGGATCAGGCCCCTGAGCGCTCGATGAAGGCCATCGCCTTGCCGAAGCGCTCGGCCATGGTGCGCAGGAAGGCGCGGTAGAAGTTGAGCTGGCAGGCGATCGAGGTGCGCTCGAGCAGGCTGGCACGGAGCTTGAGGACCACCACCTCGCCGCGCGCGCAGATGGTGGCGGTGCGTGCCCCGCCACGCAGCAGGAAGCCGATCTCGCCGAAGCTCGCCCCGGCGGACAGGCAGTCGACCACGGTGGCGCCGCGGCGCACCTCGACCTCACCCGAGATCAGCACGTAGAAGTCCTCGCCGGGCTCGCCCTCGGCGAGGATCTCGGCGCCGTCGGGAAACTCGAGCCAGGCCCCGGCGGCGAGCGCCTCGCGCACCTCGGCCTCCTCGAACCCGGCGAAGAAGGCCAGCGCCCGGGCCCGGGCGAGGCGCTGCTCGGCCACCGCGCTGCGCCCGGCGATCTGCAGCTCGTCGTAGACCAGGCTGAGGTCGCCGGCCAGATCCATGGCGGTGCGATAGCGCCCGGCGGGGTGCTTCTTGAGCGTGCGGTCGACGATGTGGGCGAGGGCCTGGGGCACCTCGGGACGCTGCTGGCGTACCGGCCGGTGGGGCTCGCGGACGATGTTGCGCGCGATCGCGTGCATGCTGTTGGCGTGAAACGGGCTGACCCCGGTGAGCAGCTCGTAGAGCACCACGCCGAGCGAGAAGATGTCGGACTGGCCGGTGATCTCGCCGCCGGTGATCTGCTCGGGGGCCATGTAGCGCGGCGAGCCGATCCGCCCCACCACCTGGGTCTGCTCGGCGTCCTCGGCGGTGACCAGGGCGATGCCGAAGTCGGCCAGCTTCACCTCGCGGTCCTGGCTGAGGAGGATGTTGCGCGGCTTGATGTCGCGGTGCACGACGCCGTTGTGGTGGGCGTAGTCGAGGGCGATGGCGCACTTGAGCAGGTAGTCGACGACCTGCTCGAAGGGCAGCAGGTTGCCCTCGCGGCAGTAGGCATCGAGGGTCTGGGCGCCGGGCACGTACTCCATGACGATGAAGTTGAGCTCGGACTCGACCCCGGCGTCGATGGTGGCGACGATGTTCGGATGGCGCAGCCGCCCGGCGGCACGGGCCTCGTTGAAGAACAGCTTGTGGCGGCGCCGCGCGCTGCGCTCGTTGTCCTCGGGGCGCGGCGTGGCGACCTTGACCGCGACGTCGGCGTGGGCGAACAGGTCGCGCCCCAGGTAGACGGTGCCCATGCTGCCGTGCCCGATCTCGCGGACCAGCTCGTACTTGCCGAGCGTCTTGCCCTCCAGCCCCCGCAAGCGTTCCTCCTGGCGCCGCCGCAGTCTCGAAAGTTTTCAATAATGCATCGGGTCACCGATAATCGCCAGGAGCCGGCCGGGCGCGGCGCGACGGGCGAGCGAGACGGCTCGCCCGGGCGTGCCCCGCGGGCCGGCCGATCCGAGCTCCCGGTCGGAGCACCGCAACGAGGCCCGAGACCATGCCGCTCACCGACGCCATCGAGCGCAAGCTGCGCGCCACCCTCTCCCCCGAGCACCTCGAGGTGGTCAACGAGAGCGGGGCCCACAACGTCCCGGCCGGCTCCGAGTCGCACTTCAGGGTGGTGATCGCCAGCGAGCGCTTCGCCGGGCTGAGCGCGGTGGCCCGCCATCGCCTGGTCTACCGGGCGCTGGCCGAGGAGCTGGCCGGCGGCGTCCACGCGCTGGCGCTGCACGCCTACAGCCCCGAGCAGTGGCGGGCCCTGGGCGCCGCGCCGGCCTCGCCGCCGTGTCGCGGCGGGATGGCACCCCAGGCCCCGCGCGAGTGAGCGCCGGCGCGCCAGCCGATGCCGGCGCCTGAGCCCTCCCCGGCGGCGCTGCCGGCGGGGCTGCGCGGCATGGCGCTGATGCTGCTCGCGACCCTGGTGCTGACCACCATGCACGGGGTGATCCGCCACCTCAGCGCGGCCATGCACCCCTTCGAGGTGACCTTCTTCCGCAACCTCTTCGGGCTGCTGGTGGTGCTGCCGCTGCTGGTGCGCGGGGGACGCGCGGCGCTGCGCCCGCGCTCGCCGCGGCTGCACCTGCTGCGCAGCGCCTTCGGGCTGTTCGCGATGCTCGCCTGGTTCTACGGGCTGAGCGTGGTGCCGCTCGCCGAGGCCACCGCGCTGAGCTTCACCTCGGTGATCTTCGGCTCGCTCGGCGCCTCGCTGGTGCTCGGCGAGCGGATGGGGGTGCGGCGCTGGAGCGCGGTCGGCTGGGGCCTGCTCGGGGCGCTGCTGATCCTGCGCCCGGGCTGGCAGGCGCTCAACCCCGGGGCGCTGATCGTGCTGTTCGCCTCGCTGTGCTGGGCCGCGGCGCTGCTCACCGTCAAGCGCCTCGCGCGCACCGATCCGGTGGTCACCATCGTCGGCTGGAACAGCGTCCTGCTCACCGTGTTCTCCTTCCCGGTGGCGCTGCTCGAGTGGCGCACCCCGAGCGCCGTGGAGCTCGGCTGGCTGGTGCTGGTCGGGCTGTTGGCCACCGCCGGGCACCTGGCCATGACCCGCGCCTTCCAGCTCGCCGACGCCACCGTGATCTTCCCGGTCGACTTCACCCGCCTGCTGTGGGCCAGCCTGATCGGGGTGCTGGCCTTCGGCGAGTGGCCGGATCTGTGGACCTGGGTGGGCGGCACCGTGATCTTCGCCAGCACCACCTACCTGTCCTACCGCGAGGCCCGCCTGCGTGGCCGTTGAGCCGCGGCTGGTGCAATGCGGGTGGCCGGGGCGCGCGGCGTGGCGGGGGCCGGAGCGACCGTCGCGAGGCAGGGAGAGCCGAGCGCGAGCCCCCATGGACGGGTTCACGGCGTGTCGCTCCGGGCCCCGCCACGCCGCGCGCCCCGGCCGGGGATGCGTCCACCTCGGCGCGCATGCCCCGCCCGCGGGCAGGAGGACCCTGTCGGCGGGCCGGCGGCGAACCGCCGGCCCGCCCGGCGGTCGAAGCGCCCGACGCCGTCACAACTCCGTGGAGGGATCCCGATGAGCGCACTTTCCCGGGCGCCATGGCTGGCGCTGCTGCTGGTCGCGGCCGCGGCCGGCGCCGAGCCGGTCGTCAAGAGCCCCAACGACAGCCGCGACTACCGCGCCCTCGAGCTCGCCAACGGCATGCGGGTGGTGCTGGTCTCGGACCCCGAGACCGACAAGGCGGCCGCCTCGCTCGACGTCAACGTCGGCTCGAGCTCGGATCCGGCCGGGCGCGAGGGGCTGGCCCACTTCCTCGAGCACATGCTGTTCCTCGGCACCGAGCGCTACCCCGAGCCCGGCGAGTACCAGCGCTTCATCAGCGCCCACGGCGGCAGCCAGAACGCCTACACCGCCTTCGATCACACCAACTACTTCTTCGAGGTCGACAAGGACTCGCTCGAGCCGGCCCTCGACCGCTTCGCCCAGTTCTTCGTCGCGCCGCTGTTCACCGCCCGCTACGTCGAGCGCGAGCGCCAGGTGATCGACTCCGAGTACAGCGCCCGGCGCCGCGCCGAGGGGCGGCGGATCTTCGCCGCCGAGCGCGCGGTGATGAACCCCGAGCACCCGCTGTCGCGCTTCGCGGTCGGCAGCAGCGAGACGCTGGCCGACCGCGACGGCGACCCGGTGCGCGAGCGCCTGATCGAGTTCTACCGCCGCCACTACTCGGCCCACCTGATGACCCTGACGGTGGTCGGGCGCGAGCCGCTCGAGGTCCTCGAGCGCTGGGTCCGCGAGCGCTTCGAGGCCGTCCCGCGCAACGACGTCGAGCCGCTCTCGATCACGGTGCCGATCTACCGTCCGGGGACCCTGCCCGCGCGCCTCGAGGTGGTGCCGATCAAGGAGCAGCGCAGCCTCACCCTGACCTTCCCGATCCCGCCCGTCGAGCGCTACTGGCGCGAGAAGCCGACCGCGCTGATCGCCCACCTGCTCGGCCACGAGGGCCCGGGGAGCCTGCTCGCCGCGCTCAAGCGCGCCGGCTGGGCCGACGCGCTGCATGCCGGGCTGGGCTTCGACCACCCGAGCGCGGCGACCTTCGAGGTCACCATCAAGCTCACCCCGGAGGGGCTGGCGCGGCGCGACGCGGTGGTCGCGGCGGTCTTCGACGAGCTGCGCCTGATCGAGCGCGAGGGCGTCAAGCGCTGGATCTACGAGGAGCAGCGGCGCCTCGCCGAGCTGCGCTTCCGCTACCGGGAGCGGCCCTCGGCGGTGGCCCTGGCCCGCGAGATCGCGGCCAACCTGCACCGCTATCCGAGCGCCGAGGTGCTCCGCGGGCCCTACGCCTTCGAGCGCTTCGACCCGCCTCGGGTGCGCGCCTACCTCGAGCGGCTGCGCCCCGACAACGTGCTGGTCACGGTGGTCGCCCCGGGCCTCGAGACCGATTCCGAGGCTCCCCGCTACGAGACCGCCTACCGGCTGCGCCGCGCCGCCCCGGCGCTGCTGGCCGAGTGGAGCCGCGGATCGCCGCTCGCCGGGCTGGCCCTGCCCGGCCCCAACCCCTTCGTGCCGGCGCGCCTCGATCTCTTCCCGGGCGAGGAGGCGGGGCGCCCGCAGCGCCTCGTCGAGGAGCCGGGGCTGACCGTCTGGTACCGCAAGGACACCTCGTTCCGGGTCCCGCGGGCGAGCTTCTACTTCTCGCTGCGCTCGCCGCTGGCCAACGACTCGCCACGCCACGCGGTGCTCACCCGGCTGCTCGTCGACCTGGTCAACGACCAGCTCGACGCCTTCGTCTACCCGGCCCGCCTGGCCGGGCTCGACTACAGCCTCTACACCCACGTGCGCGGGCTGAGCGTGCGCATCGAGGGCTACGACGACCGCCAGGCGGTGCTCCTCGAGCGCATCCTCGCCGCCCTGCGCGCCCCGCGCCTCGACCCCGAGCGCTTCCGGATCCTGCGCGCCGACCTGATCCGCCGGCTCGCCAACCGCCGCGACGACTCGCCCTACCAGCGTGCCGCCGACGAGCTGCGCAACCTGCTGCTGGTGCCGAGCTGGAGCCCGGAGCAGCGCCTGGCCGCTGCCGGCCGGATCGGGCTCGCCGACCTCGAGCGCTTCGTGCCCGAGCTGCTCGGCCGCCTCGAGGTGGTCGCGCTCGCCCACGGCAACCTGACCCGCGCGCGTGCCCTGGCGCTCGGGGCGCGGCTGCGCGCCGCGCTCGCCGCGCCGGCCCGCCCGGTGACGGTGGCCCGCGGCGAGGTCGTGCGGCTCACTCCGGGGGCCGGGGCGCTGCGCCTGATCGACTCGCCGCAGCCCGACTCGGCGGTGATCGCCTACTACCAGGGGCGCGACCGCAGCGAGCCGGAGCGGGCCCGCATGGCGCTGCTCGCCCAGCTCCTCTCGGCGCCGTTCTTCGAGGAGCTGCGCACCGAGCGCAAGCTCGGCTACATCGTCTACGCGACCCCGATGAACCTCCTCGAGGTGCCCGGGATCGCCTTCGTGGTGCAGTCGCCGAGCGTCGCCAGCGCGGCGCTGCTCGGCGAGATCGAGCGCTTCCTCGCCGCCTTCGCGACCCGCCTCGAGCAGATGCCGGCCTCGGCCATCGAGGAGCAGCGGGCCAGCCTGCTCGGCCAGATCCTCGAGCGCGATCGACGCCTCGCCGAGCGCAGCGACCGCTACTGGACCGAGATCGACCGCGCCCTGTACACCTTCGACAGCCGCGAGCGGCTCGCTGCGGCGGTGCGCGCGGTGGGCGTCGAGGAGCTGCGCCGCGGCTACCGCGAGCTGCTCCTCGAGGCGCCCCGGCGGCTGGTCGCCGCGGCCCTCGGCAGCCGCGAGCGAGCCGCCGGCGGGCGCGGGCCGCAAGGAACCCGAATCGCCGATCCGGTCGCCTTCAAGGCCGCCCATTCCCGCTTTCCGCCGATCGCCGCCGATCCTGCCGGTGGCGGCTAAAGCGCGCCGGACAGCGACCGATACCGTCACCATCGCGAGCCGCAACGCCCCCAAGGTCGAGCACAGATGGCGCAGATCCTCCAGTTCCCGCGACAGCGCCGGCGCCACCGCCGGGCGCGCATCTGCCAGCCGGTGGCGCTGGTCCACGACAACGCCACGGTGGCCACCGCGACCGCGGTCAACCTCTCGCACGGCGGCCTGCAGGTGCTCTGCGATCGCTACACGGTCGACTCCCTGCGCCGCAGCGACGAGCCGCTCGGCGGTCCGGCGACCCCGCGCATCGATGCCCATTTCCGCCTGCCGCTGAGCTTCGGGCTGGTCAAGATCGACTGCGAGTGCCGGCTGGTCTACGTCAGCGAGGTCTCCGAGCACGCCTGCCTGATGGGGCTCGAGTTCGTCGCCGTGCGCGGCAACGGCGGCGCCTGCCTCGAGGAGTTCCTGCGCGAGGCCGAGCGGCTCGCCGGTCCCTGAGAGTTTGTGAAAAAA
>CAZRGU010000058.1:0-8602 GCA_964599705.1 uncultured Ectothiorhodospiraceae bacterium
GGCCGAGCGCTTCTCGGCGCGCTAGCGCGCGCCCGCGCCGCTCTCAGACCGCGGCCTCGTCCTGCTCGCCGGTGCGGATGCGGATGATGGTCTCGACCGGGGTGACGAAGATCTTGCCGTCGCCGATCTTGCCGGTGCGGGCCGCCTCGGTGATCGCCTCGATGCAGCGCTCGACCTGGTCGTCGCCGACCACCAGCTCGATCTTGACCTTGGGCAGGAAGTCGACCACGTACTCGGCGCCGCGGTAGAGCTCGGTGTGGCCCTTCTGGCGCCCGAAGCCCTTGACCTCGGTGGTGGTCATCCCGGTGACCCCGATCTCGGACAGCGCCTCGCGCACGTCGTCGAGCTTGAACGGCTTGATGATCGCCTCGACCTTCTTCATCGCAGCATCCTCCCCGCTCAGCCGCGCAGGCTCTCGTAGATCGCCTCGCCGATCATGGCGGGCGAGCGCACGGTGCGCACCCCGGCAGCCTCGAGGGCCTCGAACTTGGCCTCCGCGGTGCCCTTGCCGCCCGAGATGATCGCCCCGGCATGGCCCATCCGCCGCCCCGGCGGGGCGGTGACCCCGGCGATGTAGGCGACCACCGGCTTGCTGACCTTGGCGCGGATGTACTCGGCGGCCTCCTCCTCGGCGCTGCCCCCGATCTCGCCGACCATCACGATCCCCTCGGTGCCGGGATCGGCCTCGAACAGGCGCAGGCAGTCGACGAAGCTGGTGCCGTTGATCGGGTCGCCGCCGATGCCGATGCAGGTGCTCTGGCCGAGCCCGTTCTGGGTGGTCTGGTGGACCGCCTCGTAGGTCAGGGTCCCGGAGCGCGACACCACCCCGACCACGCCGGGGCGGTGGATGAAGCCGGGCATGATCCCGATCTTGCACCCTCCCGGGGTGATCACCCCGGGGCAGTTCGGGCCGATCAGGCGGGCGTGCGGGTAGCGGGCCAGGGCGGTGCGCACCCGCAGCATGTCGAGCACCGGGATGCCCTCGGTGATGCACACGATCACCCGCACGCCGGCGCTGGCGGCCTCGAGGATGGCGTCCCCGGCGAAGGCCGCCGGCACGTAGATGACGCTGGCCGTCGCCCCGGTGGCGCGCACCGCGTCGTGCACGGTGTCGAAGACCGGCAGCCCGAGGTGGGTGCTGCCGCCCTTGCCGGGGGTGACCCCGCCGACCAGGCGGGTGCCGTACTCGATCGCCTGCTGGCAGTGGAAGGTTCCCTGCCGGCCGGTGAAGCCCTGGCAGATGACCCGGGTGTCCTTGTCGACCAGAACGCTCATCGCGCTGCCCCTCCCTGGGCGTGCCCGCCGGCCGCGGCGACCGCCTTGGCGGCGGCATCGGCCAGCGACTCGGCCGCGATCACGGCCAGCTCGCTGTCGGCCAGGAGCTGGCGCCCGCGCTCGACGTTGGTTCCCTCGAGGCGCACCACCACCGGCACGCCGACCCCGACCTCCGCGACCGCCCGCACGATGCCCTCCGCGATCAGGTCGCAGCGCACGATGCCGCCGAAGATGTTGACCAGGATCGCGTCGACCTTGGGGTCGGAGGTGATCAGCTTGAACGCCTCGGCCACCTTTTCGGCATCGGCCGCGCCGCCGACGTCGAGAAAGTTGGCCGGCTCGCCGCCGTGGAGCTTGATGATGTCCATGGTCCCCATCGCCAGCCCGGCGCCGTTGACCATGCAGGCGATGTTGCCATCGAGGGTGATGTAGTTGAGGTCGAACTCGCGGGCCCGGGTCTCGCGCGGGTCCTCCTGGGAGCTGTCGCGCAGCGCGGCGAGCTCCGGGTGGCGGAAGGCGGCGTTGTCGTCGACGTTGATCTTGGCGTCGAGCGCCACCAGCTCGCCGTCCGCGGCGCGCACCAGCGGGTTGAGCTCGAGCAGGCTGAGGTCCTTGTCGACGAACAGCCGGTAGAGGCCGCCGAGCAGCCCGGCGAGCTGCTTGCGCTGCGCCGCGTCGAGCCCCAGGGCGAAGCCGACCCGGCGCACCTGGTAGGGCATCAGGCCGGTGGCCGGGTCGACGAACTCGGTGACGATCCGCTCGGGCTGGCTCGCGGCGACTTCCTCGATGTCCATGCCGCCGGCATCCGAGGCCATGATCGCGATCTGGCGCCGGCCGCGATCGACCAGCAGGCTGAGGTAGAACTCGGCCTCGATGGCGCGGGTCGACTCGATCAGGACGGCGTTGATCGGCTGTCCGGAGGCCCCGGTCTGGCGGGTCACCAGCCGGGTGCCGAGCAGCTCGCCGGCGATCGCGGCGACCTCCTCGAGGCTCGCCGCGCGGCGCACCCCGCCGGCCTTGCCGCGCCCGCCGGCGTGGACCTGGGCCTTGACCATCCAGGCCTCGCCGCCGAGCGCTGCGGCCTGCTCGCGGGCCTGCTCGGCGCTGGTCGCCACCCCGCCGGCGGGGACCGGCACCCCGTAGTCGCCGAGCAGCCGCTTGGACTGGTACTCGTGCAGGTTCATCTCGGGAACGACCCTCCCTGTCCCGTGCCTCCGTCGTGCCTGCTGGCCGCCCTCCGGCGCAGCCTCGAAATGGTAGCACAGGGCCGCCGGCGGGCATTTCCGCGCCCTGCCGCTGGCCGCCCGCCGGGCGCTGCGCTACCCTCGCTTCCCGTGGCCGTATCCGCGACCCGCGCCTCCGAGCCCGCGCCCGGCACCGTGGCGCGGGCGCTGCTGCCCGAGGGCGAGCCGGCCTGGACGCCGCTGCGCTACTTCAACCTCTACCGCGCGACGCTCGCCGGCCTGATGGTGGCACTGGTCTTCTGGGGCGTGGCCCCGCGCCCGATCGGCCACTACGACATCGGGCTGTTCCGGGCCACCGCGATCGGCTACCTGGCCTTCGCGATCGGCGCCGGGCTCGCGGCGCGCGGGCGCTGGCTGCCGTTCAACCTCCAGGTCTCGCTCGCGGTGCTCGCCGACATCAGCGCGATCACCTTGCTGATGCACGCCAGCGGCGGGGTGCGCAGCGGCTTCGGCACCCTGCTGGTGGTCGCGGTGGCCGGTGGCAGCATCCTCATCCGCCGCCAGCTCGCGATCCTGTTCGCCGCCCTCGGGACCCTCGCGGTCCTCGCCCAGCAGATCTACAGCACCCTCACCGACCCCTTCGAGAGCGCCAACTACCCGCACGCCGGGATGCTCGGGGCGAGCCTGTTCGCCGCCGCCATCCTCGCCCATTTCTCGGCCAGCCGGGTGCGGGCCAGCGAGGCGCTGGCCGAGCGCCGCGAGATCGATCTGGCCAACCTCGCCGAGCTCAACGAGCACATCATCCAGCGCATGCAGTCCGGGATCGTGGCCCTCGACGGTCGCGGCACCGTGCGGCTCACCAACCAGTCGGCCCGCGCGCTGCTCGGGCTCGGCGCCGATCCGCTGCTCGGCGAGCCGCTCGCCGCGCTCAGCCCCGCCCTCGCGACGCTGCTCGGACAGTGGCAGGCCGACGGCGGGCGCTGGTCGAGCCGCCTCTTCCAGGCCCGCGAGGACGCCTCCAAGGTGCTCGCCTCGTTCGCGGCCATCGGGCCCCAGGCCCGCCAGGGGGTGCTGGTCTTCCTCGAGGACGCCTCGGCGATGCAGCAGCGCGCCCAGCAGCTCAAGCTCGCCGCCCTGGGGCGGCTGGCCGGCGGGATCGCCCACGAGATCCGCAATCCGCTCGGGGCGGTCAGCCATGCCGGGCAGCTGCTGGCCGAGTCCCCGGCGCTCGGCCCGGCCGACCGGCGCCTGATCGAGATCATCCGCAACAATTCGGCGCGAATGAACGCGATCGTCGAGAACGTGCTCGAGCTGGCCCGCGGCAGCCCGGCCGAGCCGCGCCGGATCCGCCTCCTGCCATGGCTCGAGAGGCTCGCCGCCGAGCTCGTCGAGGACGGCGTGATCGGGAGGCAGGCCCTCGACATCGAGGTCGAGCCGGCCGGCCTCGAGGTGCGCTTCGACCCCGGCCAGCTCCGTCAGGTGCTGCGCAACCTGTGCGAGAATGGCGCCCGGCACGCCGGGAATCCGCCCCGGCTGGCGCTGCGCGCGGGGCTCGAGGCGACCAGCGGGCGGCCCTGGCTGGAGGTCACCGACAACGGCTCGGGGGTGGGTGAGGAGGCCCGCGAGCGGCTCTTCGAGCCGTTCTTCACCACCCGGCCGGGCGGCACCGGGCTGGGGTTGTACCTCTCGCGGGAGCTCTGCGAGGGCAACCGGGCCTCGCTGAGCCACGTCGATCGGGCGGGCGCCGGGGCGTGCTTCCGAATCGCGTTCGCGCATCCGGGCCGCAGCAGTGGGGAGGCAACGTCGTGAGTCGCGCCTGTGCGCTGGTGGTCGACGACGAGCCCGACATCCTCGAGCTGCTCGAGATCACCCTGGCGC
Source organism: uncultured Ectothiorhodospiraceae bacterium (assembly GCA_964599705.1). Taxonomy (GTDB): domain Bacteria; phylum Pseudomonadota; class Gammaproteobacteria; order HK1; family HK1; genus CAZRGU01. Next base: position 4,338 of record CAZRGU010000058.1, read on the forward strand.
GGATGGACATCGAGGCCCGGGCCTGCGCCGATCTGGCCGCCGCCTACGAGGCGGCCCGCGCCGGCGGCGTCGACCTCTGCCTGACCGACATGCGCCTGCCCGATGGCAGCGGCATCGACCTGGTGCGCTTCATGCACCGCCACCGCCCCGAGGTGCCGGTCGCGGTGATCACCGCCCACGGCAGCGTCGAGTCGGCGGTCGAGGCGCTCAAGGCCGGGGCCTTCGACTTCGTCTCCAAGCCGGTCGACCTCGAGGCCCTGCGCGCGCTGATCGAGCAGGCCCTGCGTCTGGCCGGGAGCGCGCCGGTCTCGAGCCGCCGCCTGGTCGGGCGCTCGGCGGCCATGGAGCGGGTCCGCGAGACCATCGCCAAGCTCGCCCGCAGCCAGGCCCCGGTGCTGATCAGCGGCGAGTCGGGGACCGGCAAGGAGCTGGTCGCGCGCATGATCCACGAGCAGGGGCCGCGCGCCCAGGCGCCGTTCGTCCCGGTCAACTGCGGCGCCATCCCGCTCGAGCTGATGGAGAGCGAGCTCTTCGGCCACCGCCGCGGCAGCTTCACCGGTGCGGTCAGCAACAAGGCCGGGCTGTTCAAGGCCGCCGACGGCGGCACCCTGTTCCTCGACGAGGTTGCCGAGCTGCCGCTGGCCATGCAGGTCAAGCTGCTGCGCGCCATCCAGGAGAAGGCGGTGCGCCCGGTCGGCGAGGAGCGCGAGGTGCGCGTCGACGTGCGCATCCTCAGCGCCAGCCACCAGGATCTCGCCGAGCAGGTGCGCAGCGGGCGCTTCCGCCAGGACCTCTACTACCGGCTCGACGTCATCGAGCTGCACGTGCCGCCGCTGCGCGAGCGCCGCGAGGACATCCCCGAGCTGGCCCGCCACATCGCCGCGCGGCTCGCCGAGGAGAGCGGCCTCGGCCCCCCCGAGCTCTCCGATGAGGCCCTCGAGGCGCTCTGCGCCTATCCGTTTCCGGGCAACGTGCGCGAGCTCGAGAACATCCTCGAGCGGGCCATGACCCTGTGCGAGGGCAAGCGCATCGAGGCCGCGGACCTCGGTCTCGCGCCGGCCCGGGGCGTCGCCGATCGCCCGCCCGGCGCGCGGCCGCTCGACAGCGTGCTCGACGACGTGGCCAAGGGCGAGATCCTCGCCGCGCTGGCGCGCACCGGTGGCAACAAGCGGGCCGCCGCGCGGCTGCTCGGCATCGGCCTGGGTAAGCTGCGCTACCAGATGCAGAAGCTCGGGATGGAGTGAAGCGGTGATCGCCGTGCTGATTTCAGCACGGCCGGCGGATTTCAACCCGGCCCGGGGAGCGGAGGACGCTCAAGTTTCCTGCCGGGGGGACGAAAACCGTGACCAGGTTCTCGATCTCGCGTCCTTGGTGGCGGATCCGGGGGTTGGCACAAAGGATGCATTGCTTCGGGCGCCGAGTACCAGCCGCCTCGCCGGGACCGGCATCGCGGCGGACAGGTTTCAACCCCTCTCAGGAATCACGCAGGAGTCGAACCATGAGTAGACGGCAGCAGGGCTTCACCCTCATCGAGCTGATGATCGTGGTCGCGATCATCGGCATCCTGGCCGCGGTGGCGATCCCCGCCTACCAGGACTACACCATCAAGGCCAAGGTCCAGGAGCCGGTCAACCTCTCCAACCCGCATCGCACCGCGGTCGGTATCGCCTGCAGCGAGGGCAACCTCAACGGCGCGACCCAGACCGGGACGCTCGGGCTCAGCGCGGCGGCCTCCTACGCCGGCAAGTACACCAAGACGGTGGCGGTGACGGCCGGCAGCGCCACCACCGCGACGGTGGTCGCCACGCTGACCGCGATCGGCACCTCGGTGAGCAACGGCGACACGATCGTGTGGCGGGGCAGCTGTGGGGCCGGTGGCACCCAGTGGACCATCGACCGCAGCGCCAGCACGCTCGCCAGCAAGTACCTGCCGAAGACCTGATCGGCGCGGCCCAACTGCCGGTCGCGTGAGCAAGCCTGACCGGCGATCCGAGGGGGAGGCCTCCGGGCCTCCCCCTCACCGTCTGCGCGCCACGCTGGCCCTGGCCGGCCTGCTGCTGGCCACGGCGCTCGCCTACGCCCCCGGGCTGCGCGGCCCGTTCATCTTCGACGACCTGCCGGCGATCACCGAGGCCGACATGATCGCGGCCAAGCGCCTCGACCTGGCCTCGCTGCGCAACGCCGCCTTCACCGCCGGGCGCTCCTACCCGGACCGCGGCCTGGCGCGGGTGAGCTTCGCGATCAACTACTACCTGGCCGGGCAACGCTTCGACCCGCTCGCCTTCAAGGCCACCAACCTCGCCATCCACCTCGCCAACGGGGTGCTGGTCGCGCTGCTGGTCGCCGCGCTCTGCACCCGCCACCTGCGCCGGCGCGGCGAGCGGGGCGCGCGGCGCGGCGCCTGGGCGGTGGCCCTGGCGGTCACCGGGGTCTGGCTGCTGCACCCGATCCAGCTCACCAGCGTCCTCTACGTGGTCCAGCGCATGACCAGCCTCGCCTCGCTGTTCGTGCTCCTCGGCCTGCTCGCCTACCTCGGCGGGCGGGCGCGCCTCGAGCGCGGGGCGCGCGGCGGCTGGACGCTGCTGCTCGGCGGCGGCACCCTGGCCATGGCGCTCGGCTTCCTGTCCAAGCAGAACGCGCTGCTGCTGCCGCTGTTCGCCTTCGCCGTCGAGCTGTTCTTCCTCGAGCGGGCCGGGCTCGGGCGAGTTGACCGGCGGCGGCTCTACGCGCTCGGCCTGCTCACCGTCGCCCTGCCGCTGGCCGCCGGCGTGGTGCTGGTGGCGCTGCCCTGGGAGCCGCTCTTCGCGAGCTACGTGATCCGCCCGTTCACGATGGTCGAGCGGGTGCTCACCGAGGGCCGGGTGCTGTTCTACTACCTGTCGCTGCTCGTCTACCCGGTGACCGGGCGTTTCGGCCCCTACCACGACGACTTCGAGATCAGCCGCGGGCTGCTCGAGCCGCTGAGCACCGCGCCTGCCCTGGCTGCCTGGATGGTGCTGCTGGTGCTGGCGCTGACCGTCGGGCGGCGGCGGCGCGCACCGTGGGCCTTCGCGGTGGTCTGGTACCTGGCCGGCCACTCGATGGAGTCGACCGTGCTGCCCCTCGAGCTGGTCTTCGAGCACCGCAACTACCTGCCGATCCTCGGGCCGCTGGTCGCCGCCGGGCTCTACGGGCGGGCGCTGCTCGCCCGCGCGGTCGGGCGGCCGGGGCTGCGCCTGGCGATCTGCCTGCTGCCGATCGTGGCCGTCGGGATGAGCACTGCGGTGCTCGCCAGCCTGTGGGCCGACGAGCGGGCGCTCACCGCCTTCCTGGTCCGCCACCACCCGGGCTCGCCGCGCAGCCAGGCGACCTACGCCTCGATCGACCTGCAGGCCGGGAGGGACCTGCAGGAGGTCTACCGGCTGCAGCTCGCCGCCGCCCGTGCCCAGCGCCGCCCGCTGCTGCCGCTCATCGAGATGGTGCGGCTGGCCGCCGGGGCGCGGCGCATGGTCGCCTTGCGCCAGGCCCCTGCGGCGCCGGGCGGCACCGTCCCGCCGCTCGCCGAGGACCTCCTCGACAACGAGCTCGTCTACGACGTCGACTACCTCGACCGGCTGATCGAGCGGCTCGACCGCCAGATCCGGCTGCGCCTGGCCAGCGATCCGATCGTGCCGGCCACGATCGCGACCCTCGGCAAGCTGCGCGAGTGCACGATCGCGGCCATCGACATCTGCCTCCCGATCGCCGACCGGATCATCGCCTGGCACCGGATCGCGCTCGCCAACCCGCGCCGCGAGCGCGGCACCACCGCGCGGCTCGCCGACTCGCTCGGCCGCCTCTACGCATTCACCGGCGATCTCGGGCGGGCCCGCCGCTACGCGCGCCTCGCGGTGGCCAGCGCGGGCCCGCGCGAGGAGTTCTACTACCGGGCCAGCGAGGCCGCCTTCTACATCCGCTTCCGGCGCTGGGCCGAGGCCGAGGAGGCGATCCGGGCGCTCGAGCACGACACCCCCTGGAGCCCCTATCTCGCCGACACGCTGGCCTTCGTGCGCAACCTCTACCGCGAGGGGCGCGCGGCCGAGGAGGCCGAGCGCAAGCCCCCGCTCCGAGCCGAGGGCCCGGAGCAAGCCGGCGAGCCAGCCGCCTCTCCCCCCGCCGCCGAGGCGAGGTCCTCACCACCCGCCACCCGGTGACGGCGGCACGCCGCGCCCGGCACCGCCCGCCGGCCCCCGTCGGGCGCCGGCCCGGCGTTCGGGCCTCGGCCCGGCACCGAGCGCCGGGTGCGG
>CAZRGU010000058.1:8702-15393 GCA_964599705.1 uncultured Ectothiorhodospiraceae bacterium
GTCGGGCGCCGGCCCGGCGTTCGGGCCTCGGCCCGGCACCGAGCGCCGGGTGCGGACCCGTGCTCAATCGCGGGCGGAGCCCGGGCTACGAGAACGATCCGCGCCGGGGCGCAGCAGGGCGAGCAGCGCGCGGTGCACCGTGGGGTTGCCGGCGACGATGTCGCCGCTGGCCAGGAACTGATCCCCGCCTCGCGGATCACTGACCAGCCCGCCGGCCTCCTGGATGAGCAGCGCCCCGGCGGCGATGTCCCACTCGGCCAGCCCGAGCTCCCAGAAGCCGTCGAGCCGCCCGGCGGCGACGTAGGCGAGATCGAGCGCCGCCGAGCCGGCGCGGCGCACCCCGGCGGTGCGGGTGATCACGGCGCGCAGGCTGGCCAGGTACTCGTCGAGGCGCTCGAGGTTGCGAAACGGGAAGCCGGTCCCGATCAGGGCGCCGTCGAGGCCGCGCCGGCCGCTGACCCGGATGCGCCGCTCGCCGAGCCGCGCCCCGGCGCCGCGGGTGGCGATGAACAGCTCCTGGCGCAGCGGGTCGAAGACCACCGCCTGCTCGAGGCGCCCGCGGTGGCGCAGCGCCAGCGAGACGGCGAGCTGGGGGAATCCGTGCATGAAGTTGGTGGTGCCGTCGAGCGGGTCGATCACCCACTGGTACTCGTCACCGCGCTGCCCGCCGCTCTCCTCGGCGAGGATCGCATGGCTCGGATAGGCGCGGCGGATGGTCTCGATGATCCGCCGCTCGGCCTCGCGGTCGACGTCGGTCACGAAGTCGTTCACCGCCTTGACGTTGACCCGCACGGTGTCGAGGCGATCGATGCGCCGCGCGATCACCGCGCCGGCGGCGCGCGCGGCGCGCACGGCGATGTTGAGCATCGGATGGATGGGCACGCGGCGCCTCCGCAGCCGGCCGGTCGGAGCCTGATCTTAACAACCCGCACCGCCGGCCGGGTCGCGGCTGCGCGCGCGACTCGATCCGCCCTGGTTGGGCCTGCCCCCGGCAGGGGTGGCCCAGCGCGGCGGCTCGGTAGCCCGCATCGCTCACCGATACGCGAAGCGAGGGTGCCGAGACGCTGTCCTGGCGGGGCGCACGGAGCGCAGGGCGGCGAAGGCGGGGTGGACACTCGGTCGTGCCGGCTGGAGGGGGTCGGTCCCGCCAGCACGGATGGATCGGCGGCCCCAGCCGTGAATCGCTGAGCGAAGCGGGCTAAAGTGCGGGCATGCCGGCGCTGCGAACCGTGCTCGCCCCCGTGCGCATCGTCCTGGTCGGGACCAGCCACCCCGGCAACATCGGTGCGGCCGCCCGGGCGATGAAGGCGATGGGGCTGTCGCGCCTCGAGCTGGTCGCACCCGAGCGCTTCCCGTGCGCCGAGGCCACCGCGCGGGCGGCCGGGGCCGACGACCTGCTCGCCGCCGCCCGGGTCCACGCCGGGCTCGAGAGCGCGGTCGGGGACTGCGCGCTGGTGGTGGCCACCAGCGCGCGGGCGCGACGGCTCGGCTGGGACGAGCTCAGCCCCGAGGCGGCGGCCCGTGAGCTGCTCGCGGTCGCCGCGCGGGCCCCGGTGGCGCTGGTCTTCGGGCGCGAGCGCACCGGGCTCGCCAACGCCGAGCTCGAGCGCTGCCACGCCTCGGTGACCATCGCCACCGAGCCCGACTTCCGCTCGCTGAACCTCGCCGCGGCGGTCCAGCTCCTCGGCTACGAGCTGCGCCGGGCGGCCGCCGGGGGCGGCGGGATGGCGCGCGGCGAGGCGCCCGAGCGGGCCTCCGCCGACGCGATCGAGGGCCTCTACCGGCACCTCGAGGAGGCCCTGGTCGAGATCGGCTACCTCGATCCGGGCGCCCCGAAGCTGCTGATGCGCCGGCTGCGCCGGCTGCTCGGCCGGGCCCGGCTCGAGCGCGCCGAGGTCAACATCCTGCGCGGGATCCTGAGCGCCGCGCAGCGCGCCGCGCGGCGCGGGCCGGGCGGGTCGGCTACGGCCTGACCGGCTCGCCGTCGAGCAGCACCTGGCCCTCGACCAGGCGCAGGCGCCCCTCGGCGAACCACTGGATGGCCTGGGGGAGGATCCGGTGCTCGTGCTCGAGGACCCGCGCGGCGAGCCCCTCCGGGGTGTCGCCGGCATGCACCGGGACCCGGGCCTGGCAGATGATCGGCCCGCCGTCGAGCTCTCCGGTCACGAAGTGGACGCTGGCCCCGTGCTCGCGCTCGCCGGCCTCGATGGCGCGCCGGTGGGTGTCGAGTCCCGGGAACTTGGGCAGCAGCGAGGGGTGGATGTTGATCAGGCGCCCGGCGAAGCGATCGACGAAGGTCGGGGTGAGGATCCGCATGAAGCCGGCCAGCACCACCAGCCCCGGACGGTAGCCGGCGACCCGCTCGGCGAGCGCCGCGTCGAAGGCCTCGCGGCTCGGGAACTCGCGGTGGCTGAGCACCCCGGTCTCGATCCCGGCGCGGCGCGCCCGCTCGAGCCCGGCGGCCCCCGGCTGGTTGCTGATCACGGCCAGCACCCGCGCATCCAGGGTGCCGGCGGCGCAGCCATCGATGATCGACTGCAGGTTGGTGCCGCGCCCCGAGATCAGCACCACCAGGCCGAGCCGGGAGCCGCTCATCGCCAGCGCACGCCGGGCGTGCCGGCGGCCTCCAGCGAGCCGATCCGCCAGGCCCGCTCGCCGTGCTCGGCGAGGCAGGCCAGCGCCTCGTCGGCCTCTCCCGGCGGCACGCAGACCACCATGCCGAGGCCGCAGTTGAAGGTACGCAGCATCTCATCCTCCTCGATCCGGCCCTGCTCGCGCAGCCAGCCGAAGATCGGCGGCTCCTCCCAGGCGCCGCGCTCGATGACCGCGCCGAGCCCGGCCGGCAGCACCCGGGGGAGGTTGTCGGGCAGCCCACCACCGGTGATGTGGGCCGCGGCCCGGACCGCCACCCGGGCGATCAGGGCACGCAGGGCGGGCACGTAGATGCGGGTCGGGGCGAGCAGCCAGTCGCCCAGCGGACGGCCCGCGAGCGGCGTGTCGAGGCTCGTGCCGCTGACCTCGAGCACCTTGCGGATCAGCGAGTAGCCGTTGGCGTGCGGGCCGCTCGAGGCGACCCCGAGGAGCAGGTCTCCGGCCTCGGCGGCGCGCCCGTCGATCACCGCCTCGGCCTCGACCACGCCGACGCAGAAGCCGGCCAGATCGAGGTCTCCGGCCGCGTACATCCCCGGCATCTCCGCGCACTCGCCGCCGACCAGCGCCGCCCCGGCCAGCCGGCAGCCCTCGCCGATGCCCTCGATCACCGCCTCGACGACCGCCGGGTCGAGCCGCGCGCTGGCATAGTAGTCGAGGAAGAAGAGCGGCTCGGCGCCGACCGTGGCGACGTCGTTGGCGCACATCGCCACCAGGTCGATCCCGATCCCTCGATAGCGGCCGCTGTCGATGGCCAGGCGCAGCTTGGTGCCCACCCCGTCGGTCCCGGCGACCAGCAGCGGGCGCCGGTAGCGCCCGGCGGGCAGCTCGAACAGGGAGGCGAAGCCGCCGACCCCGGCGATCACCTCGGGGCGGTGGGTCGCCTCGGCGATCCGGGCGATGCGCCGCGCGAGGCGGTTGCCACGGTCGATGTCGACCCCGGCGGCACGGTAGCTGAGCGGCTTGCGGGGAGTCACGGCGCCAATGGTAGCGCGGCGCCGGGCGCCGCGCAGCGCCTGCCCGCCCGCATCGCTCACTGATGCGCGGCGAGCTGCCTTGCCGCGCCGTGCCGTGCAACGAGGCGGGGTGCGCAGCGACCCGCTGCGAGCACGTCCCTGATGTGGCGCTCGGCGCTCGGCATCCCTGCCTCGCGACGGTCGCTCCGCACCCCGCCCCGCTGCACGGCACGGCTTGCCGCGGTGCTTGAGTGAGAGTTTGTGAAAGAACCACCCACCTACTGCGGGTGCCCCTGGTCGCCCCGGGCTGCGCTGCTCCGGGCCTTCCCTGGCCCGGTGCGGGCGCGCTGCGCGCCCCGGCGGGGGAAGGCCGCCACCTTCTGCCGCAGATCCCTCTTGTCCTGGCGGGACGTACTCCTTGCGGGCGGCTCTCAGCGCCGCAGCAGCACGTAGAGCGCGCCGGTGCCGCCCTCGGCGGGGCGCGCCGAGCAGAAGGCGGCGACCTCGGGGCGCAGTCGCAGCCAGCGATCGAGGTGGCTCTTGAGCACCGCGCCGCCGCCCGCCCCGCCGCGGCTCAGCCCCTTGCCGTGGATCACCCGCACGCAGCGCAGGCGCCGCTCGCGGGCCTCGGCGAGGAAGGCGGCGAGCGCGGCGCGGGCGCGCTCGACGTCGTGGCCGTGCAGATCGAGCTCGCCCTGACAGCCGATCTGGCCGCGGCGCAGGCGCCGCAGCTCGCTGCGGCGCACCCCGGGGGCGGCGTAGTGGAGCACGTCGCCGGGGCCGATGGCGGGCTCGCCGGGCAGGTCGGGGAGCCCGTGGTGGCCGGGCTCGGGCTCGGGGGGAGGCGGTCGCGAGGTGCCGCTCGGGGTCTGCGAGGTGCCGCTCGGCGCCCGCGAAGCGCCGCTCGGGGCCGCGCCCGCCGGCGCCTCGCCGGGCAGCCGCCGGACCGGCCCGACCGCGGCCCGGAACAGCTCGCGCTCCTCGGGCGGGCAGCGCTGGTCGTCGCCGCTCATCGTCAGCGCTCGGCTGCTGCGCTCGCCACCACCTGGGCGGGACGGCGGGTGGCGACCGGCGCCCCGCGGCGCCCGGTGAACGCGTTGCGTGGCCAGGCCAGCGCCCGGGCCAGGGGCGGCAGGCGCAGGGCGAGCAGCAGGGCGGCCAGCACCAGGTAGAGCAGCGGGCGGTCGTAGTCGGTCTTGAACCGCCACAGGAAGTGGATCACCGCGCCGGCCGCGGCCCCGTAGACCAGCCGGTGCAGGCGCCGCCAGCGCCGCCCGCCGAGGCGCCGCTGCATGGCGTCGGTGGAGGTCACCGCCAGGGCGAGCAACGCCAGGTAGGTGGCAAAGCCGGCGGTCATGAAGCGCCGGTCGGCGACGTCGGCGAGGATGTAGGCGGGGTCGAAGGCGGCATCGAGCACCAGGTAGGTGGCGAAGTGCACGGTGGCATAGGTGAAGGAGAGCAGCCCGAGCAGGCGGCGCAGGCGCACCGCCCCGTTCCAGCCGGTCAGCCGGCGCAGCGGGGTCAGCGCCAGGGTCACCAGCAGCAGGCGCAGCGCCCAGCGCCCGGTACGCCGGCTGATCGCCTCGACCGGGTTGGCGCCGAGCGCGCCGGTGAAGGCGTCCCAGACCAGCAGCCCGAGGGGGACCAGGGCGGCGGCGAGCACCAGCGCCTTGAGCCAGGCGAGCCCGGTGGGTCGCGGGGCCCTCAAGCGCTCGCCCTCGCCGGGCGGGCGGCATCCCCGCCCGGGCTCGCCGGCGCCGCCTGCGGCGCGCCTCGCGCCGTCCGGCGCAGGACGGCGGTGCATCGATCGGTGCTCGCGGCCGTGGCTCGGTGAGACATGCGGGCTAGAAGTTCTTGACCAGGTCGAGGCCGCTGTAGAGCGATGCGACCTGCTCGCCGTAGCCGTTGAACATCAGCGTCTCGCGCTTGAACAGCTCGCCGATCCGCCGCTCGCGGGCCTGGCTCCAGCGCGGATGGCGCACCCGCGGGTTGACGTTGGCGTAGAAGCCGTACTCGTCCGGGGCGCGGCGGTTCCAGGTGGTCGGCGGGCGCTGCTCGGTGAAGCGGATGGTCACGATCGACTTGATGCTCTTGAAGCCGTACTTCCAGGGCACCACCAGGCGCAGCGGGGCGCCGTTCTGGTTGGGCAGCTCGCGCCCGTAGACCCCGACCGCGAGCAGCGCCAGCGGGTGCATGGCCTCGTCGATGCGCAGCCCCTCGACGTAGGGCCAGTCGAGGATCGGCGCGCGCTGGCCGGGCATCTGGGCGGGCCGGAACACGGTGCGGAAGGCGACGTACCTGGCCCGCGAGGTCGGCTCGAGGCGGCGCAGCACGGCGCCGAGCGGAACCCCCACCCAGGGCACCACCATCGACCAGGCCTCGACGCAGCGCAGCCGATAGATGCGCTCCTCGAGCGCATGGGGGGCGAGCAGGGTCTCGAGCGGGTAGTCGCCGGGCCGGGCGCACTCGCCGAGCACCCGCACCGACCACGGGCGCGGCTGGAAGGCCGCGGCGTAGCGGGCCGGGTCGCGCTTGTCGGTGCCGAACTCGTAGAAGTTGTTGTAGCCGGTGACGTCCTCGTAGGGGGTGAGCTCCTCGCCGGTCGAGAAGGGGCCGTCGCGGACCGGCTCGAGCACCCGGGTCGAGCCCGGAGGGACGGTGACGCGGGCGAGCGCGCCGGGAGCGGCGCCGAGCAGCGGCGCGCCGAGGGCCGCGGCGATCAGGCGGCGCCGGCCGTGGAACAGGCGCTCGTCGGTGATCTCGCTGGGCAGGACGTCGGGGGGGCGGCGGATCAGCATCAGGGGCTCCTCTCCGGGACGGGAATGCGGCTCAAGATCGGGCAGCAGCGCTCCCCCTCGCCGTACCGCCCTCACCGCTAGGGACCGGCGCGCCGCGCGATTGGTTCCCGCGGCCGGTGGGGACGGCCGGTGCGCCCGGCTCTCGGCGGCCCTCAGAGCCCCGACGAGCGCGGGTCGCGCGTTTCCCTCGCCCCCCGCCGGTGCCCACCGGGGGACCGATCCCGGGCCTTCCTCGTAGCCCGGGCTCTGCCCGGGATCGAGCGCGGGTTTGCACCGGCCGTTCGCTGC
>CAZRGU010000059.1:0-15159 GCA_964599705.1 uncultured Ectothiorhodospiraceae bacterium
ACCCCATCCCCCCCGATCCCCCCGGTGCATCACGGCGGTGATCTCGGCGAGCACGGCGAGCGCGATCTCGGCGGCCCCGCGGGCGCCGATGTCGAGCCCGATCGGGGCGCGGATGCGCGCCAGGGCGTGCTCCCCGAGACCGGCCTCGCGCAGCCGGGCGAGCCGCCGGGCATGGGTGCGGCGGCTACCCAGGGCACCGACATAGGGCACCGGCGAGGCCAGCGCCACGCGCAGCGCCGGGTCATCGAGCTTGGGGTCGTGGCTGAGCACCGCCACCGCGCTGCGCCGGTCCGGGGCGAGGCGCTCGAGGGCCCGCCCCGGCCACTCGATCACCCGCTCGACCTCGGGGAAGCGCTCCGGGCTGGCGAAGACCGCCCGCGGGTCGATCACCACCACCTCCCAGCCGCAGGCCACGGCCATCGTGGCGAGGTGCTGGGCGACGTGGACCGCGCCGACCACCAGCAGGCGCAGCGGGGGAACCCGGACCTCGACCCAGATCCCCGCCTGCTCGCCGGCGAGCATCCCGCTGCCCGAGGCGCTGCGCGCCGCGCCGAGCGCCCCGGCGAGCCGCCCCTCGGGGGAGCCGGCGAGCGGCGTGCCGTCCTCGCCGAGCAGCACGCTCGCGCCGCTCCCGGTATCGCAGACCCAGCGCACGGTGCGCCGCTCGGCATGCGCGGCGAGCAGCCGCTCGAGCAGCCCGACCTGGTGCGGCTCGAGGAGCGGCTCGAGGTAGACCGCGAGCCGCCCGCCGCAGGTCAGCCCCAGCGACCAGGCGCGCTCGTCGCTGACCCCGTACTCGAGCAGCCGCGCCCGCCGCGCGGCGAGCACCGCACCGGCCTCCTCGATCACCGCCCCCTCGACGCAGCCCCCGGAGACCGAGCCGGCGAAGCGCCCGTCGGCGGTGATCGCCATCCGGCTGGCCAGCGGGCGCGGCGCCGAGCCCCAGGTGCCGACCACCGTGGCGAGCGCCGTCGGACGGCCCTCGCGCAGCCAGCGCACGGCCTGCTCGAGAACCTGGGCATCGCCCCCCGGCATCTCAGCCCGGCCTCCGGGCCGGCGGGCTCGGGCGCTCGCCCGCCGGCGGTGCCCCGGCGAGCCCCTCGATCAGGGCCTCGAGCGAGTCGAGATCGTGCATCGGGCGCATCTCGTCGACCTCGGCGAGCAGCGCGCGCACCCCGAGCGCGCGCGGATCGAAGCGATCGTAGCGCAGCAGCGGGTTGAGCCAGATCAGGCGCCGGCAGGAGCGGCGCAGCCGCGCCGCCTCGCGGGCGATGCCCGCGCCACGGTCCCCGTCGAGCCCGTCGCTGAACAGCAGCACCACCGCCCCGCCGGTCAGCACCCGGCGTGCCCAGCGGCGGTTGAACTCGCCCAGGCAGTGGGCCAGCCGGGTGCCGCCGCTCCAGTCGCGCCGCGCGGCGCCGAGCGCGGCGAGCGCCGCCCCCGGCGAGCGTGCGCGCAGCTCGCCGGTCACCGGGCTCAGGCGGGTGGCGAACACGAAGCAGTGGCTCGCCGCGCGCGCCCGCAGCAGGGCATAGGCGAGGTGCAGGATCGGCGAGGTGTAGCCGGCCATCGACCCCGAGCAGTCGCACAGCAGCACCAGCGGCAAAGGCCGGCGCCGCGGCCTTGAGCCGACCACGCGGAAGGCCGCCGGGCCGGCGCGCATGCTGGCCCTGAGGCTGGCGCGCAGGTCGATTCCGCGCCCCCGCGGATCGGCGCGCCGGCGCCGGCTGGCGACCGCCGGCAGGCGCGGGCGCAGGCGGGCGAGGACCCGGCAGGCATGGGCCAGCTCCTCGGGTGCCAGGCGTGCGAAGTCGCGCCGCGCCAGGCGCTCGCGGGCGCTCCAGCCGCCGCCCGTCCCCTCCGCCCCGCCATCCCCCGGGTCGGCCACGGGCAGCACGGCCGCCACCGGCGCGGTCTCGGCCGGGCCGCGGCCGCCGGCAGCCTCGGGCGCCGCTGCCTCCCCGAAGGTCGCCGCGAAGACCCGCGCGAACAGCGCCCGCTGCCCGGGATCGCGCACGCAGACCGCGTGCAGCGCCCAGTAGAGACGCTCCGGGCTGTCCATCCCGACGAGCGCGGCGGCCTGCACCGCGAGCAGCGAGCGCTCCGCGCCAAGCGCCAGCCCGGCGTCGCGCAGCGCCCGAACCAGGGCGACCAGGCACGCCGCCGGCCCGCTCCTCCCGGCCGCGCCCATCACCCGCCGGCCCGGGCGCGCGCCTCGCCGATCAGATCCCCGAGCGGGGCCTCGCGCAGCCGCTCGCAGTCGTCCTGGTACTTGCACAGCACCCCGAGGGTCGAGGCGACCAGCCGGGCGCCGAGCTCGCGGGCCGCCAGCGCATCGAGGGCACGGACCCAGTCGATGGTCTCGGCCACCCCCGGCGGCTTGAACAGGGCGAGCTCGCGGGTGCGCTGCACGAAGGCGACCGCCTCGCGGGCCAGGCGCTCGGCGACGCCCGGGGCCCGGCGGCGCACGATCTCGAGCTCGCGCTCGGCGTCCGGATAGTCGATCCAGCAGTAGAAGCAGCGCCGCTTGACCGCGTCGTGGACCTCGCGGGTGCGGTTCGAGGTCAGCACCACCAGGGGCGGGCGCTCGGCGGCGATCGGACCGATCTCGGGGATGGTCAGGCGGAAGTCGGCGAGCAGCTCGAGAAGGAAGGCCTCGAAGGGCTCGTCGGCGCGATCGATCTCGTCGATCAGCAGCACCGGAGGGCCGCCCGGGGCGGGACGCAGGGCGGCGAGCAGCGGGCGCTCGACCAGGAAGGCCTCGGAGTAGATGGCCCGTGCCAGCCGCTCGCGGTCGACCGCGCCGGCGGCCTCGGCGAGCCGCACCTCCATCATCTGCCGGGCATAGTCCCAGTCGTAGGCGGCGCTGGCCAGATCCAGCCCCTCGTAGCACTGCAGGCGGATCAGGCGCCGCCCGAGGGCGGCGGCGAGCGCCCGGGCGAGCTCGGTCTTGCCGACCCCGGCCTCCCCCTCGAGGAACAGCGGCCGCTCGAGGGCGAGCGCCAGGTGCGCCGCAGTGGCGAGATCGAGGCCGCAGACGTAGCCCTGGCCGGCGAGCCGTTCGCGCAGCGCCTCGACGGCGGGGAGCGTGCTCACCGCGAGGCGGCGCGGATCGCCTCGACGGCGCGGCGCACCATCACCCCGACCAGGTGGGCGCGGTACTCGGCGCTGGCGTGCAGGTCCTCGTTGAACTCGCTGCCGTCGACCTCGATGCCGGCCAGCGCCTCGCCGGTGAAGCTCGCGGCCAGCACCTCCTCCATCGCCGCGACCCGGAAGGCGCACTCGCCGGCCCCGGTGATCGCCACCCGCACCCGATCCTCGCGGCGGGCCACGAAGGCCCCGACCACCGGATAGCGCGAGGCCGGGTTGGAGAGCTTGCGGTAGGCGGCCTCGCGGGCGGCGGGAAAGCGCACCGCGGTGATCAGCTCGTCGTCCTCGAGGGCGGTCTCGAACAGGCCGAGGAAGAAGTCGTCGGCCGCGATCTCGCGCCGGTCGGTGACCACCGTGGCACCCAGGGCGAGCAGCGCGGCCGGATAGTCGGCGGCCGGGTCGGCGTGGGCCAGCGAGCCGCCCAGGGTACCGAGGTTGCGCACCTGGGGGTCGCCGATCCCGCCGGCCAGCCCGGCCAGCGCCGGGGTCACGGCGCGCACCTCGGGGCTGGCGGCGACCTCGGCATGGGGCGTCGCGGCCCCGATCTCGACCCCGCCGGGGATGGCGCGGATGCCGTGCAGCTCGGCGACCCGGGCGATGTCGATCAGCTCCTGGTAGTCGGCCAGGCCCTGCTTGATCACCGGCAGCAGGCTCTGACCTCCGGCCAGCAGCTTGCTGTCGCCGCCCTCGGCGAGCGCCGCGCGGGCCTCGGCGACGCTCGCCACCCGGCGGTAGCGCAGCGGGCTCACCGCGCCGCCTCGCGCATGCTCGCCGCGGCGGCGAGGATCGCGTCGACGATGTTCTGGTAGCCGGTGCAGCGGCACAGGTTGCCGTCGAGCCACTCGCGCACCTCGGGCTCGCTCGGCTCGGGGTTGCGGGCCACCAGGTCGAGCGCGCTCATCACCATCCCCGGCGTGCAGTAGCCGCACTGCAGCGCATGGTGCTCGCGGAAGGCCTCCTGCATCGGGTGCAGCGCTTCGCCTCGGGCCAGGCCCTCGATGGTCACCACCTCGCGGCCGTCGACCTGGGCGGCGAGCACCGTGCAGGACTTCACCGAGCGCCCGTCGAGGTGCACCACGCAGGCCCCGCACTGGCTGGTGTCGCAGCCGACGTGGGTGCCGGTCAGGTGCAGCCGCTCGCGGAGCAGATCGACGAGCAGGGTGCCCGGCTCGACCTCGACGCGCACCGGCTCGCCGTTGACCGTGAAGCTCAGCTCGAGGCGCATTGCTCCTCCCCCTCCCCGGCCGCCGCCTCCTCCACGCCTCCGAGCAGCCCGCTCAGCCGCCCGAAGAACTCGCCGGCGAGCTTGCGGGTGGTGCCGACCAGCAGCCGCGACCCGACCTGGGCGAGCTTGCCGCCGACCTCGAGGCGAGCCTGGTAGCGAAGCACGGTGGCCCCGTCACCGGCCTCCTCGAGGGTCACGTCGGCCGAGCCGCGCCCGAAGCCGGCCGCCCCGCCCTGACCCTCGCCGCTGATCGTGTAGCTGGCCGGCGGGTCGATGTCGGAGAGCTCGATGCGGGTCGCGAAGCGCGCCTTGACCGGTCCGATCCTGGCCGCCACCCGGGCGTCGAACTCGCTCGGCGAGCGGCTCTCGAGGCACTCGCAGCCCGGGATGCAGCGGCTCAGCACCTGGGGGTCGTTGAGCGCCCGCCAGACCGCCTCGCGTGCTGCCGGGATCCGGTACTCGCCCTCGATGTCCATCGCTAGGTCCTCCCTTGGCGCTCAGCGCCGCGGCGCGGCGCAGCCGATCAGGTGCCCGTCCCTGCCGAGCTCGGCATCGTGCCCGGCGGCGCAGCTCCGGCGCCCGTCCCGGTGCGCGAAGGCCAGCCGGCAGCGCCGCACCTGCCCCTCGGGGTAGAGCTCGATCGGCGCCCCGCTGGCGCAGATCAGGCGCCGGCTGAGCGGCGTCCAGAAGGCATGCACCCCGTTGAGCACGCAGCCGCGAATCGCCCCGCTGCGGTAGTACTCCACCCCCGGCTCGCAGTTGAGCTGGGCGCCGGCCGGCCCGGCGGCCAGCCCCAGCCCGGCCGCCAGCAGCCATCCGCGGTGCCGGCTCGCGCCCATCGGCGCGATTATAGGGGCAGCGGAGGGGCTCAGATCGTCTGGCTGAACAGCCGGGTCTCGGGGATGTCGCGCCACAGCCGCGCGTCGAAGGCCATGCAGATGTTGCGCAGGAAGGGCCGGCCGCGCTCGGTGACCCGCACCGCGCGCTCGCCGAGCTCGACCAGCCCGTCGGCGGCGACCTCGGCGAGCCGCTCGAGGGCCTCGCCGAGCGCCGGCAGGTCCTCCTCGCCGGCCTCCCACTCGGTGTGGAACTTGCACATCAGGTCGAGGATGTGGCGGCGCAGGACCAGATCCTCCGGGTCGAGGATGTGGCCGCGGAACACCGGCCACTCGCCGGCGGCCACCCGCCGCTGGTAGTCCTCGACCTTCTTCTCGTTCTGGGCGAAGCCGTACCAGGTGTCGCTGATCGAGGACATGCCGAGGCCGATCATGAGCCGGGTGGTCGCCGGCGTGTAGCCCATGAAGTTGCGGTGCAGGGTCTCGGCCCGGGCCGCGGCGAACAGGCTGTCGCCCTCGAGGGCGAAGTGGTCCATCCCGACCTCGTGGTAGCCGGCCGCCTCGAGCAGCTCGCGCCCGAGCTCGTAGAGCTGGCGCTTCTCCTCGTCGTGGGGCAGGTCCTCCTCGGAGAAGCCGCGCTGGCCGATGCCGCGAATCCACGGGACATGGGCATAGCTGTAGTAGGCGATCCGCTCCGGGCGCAGCCCGATGACCTGCTCG
Source organism: uncultured Ectothiorhodospiraceae bacterium (assembly GCA_964599705.1). Taxonomy (GTDB): domain Bacteria; phylum Pseudomonadota; class Gammaproteobacteria; order HK1; family HK1; genus CAZRGU01. Next base: position 5,932 of record CAZRGU010000059.1, read on the forward strand.
ACGGTGGCGCGCACCGCGGCGAGCTTCTGCTTGGGCAGGCCGAAGACCAGGTCGTAGTTGATCGAGCGGTAGCCGATCTCGCGGGCCCGCCGGGTGACCCGCTCGACCACCTCGAAGGGCTGGATGCGGTGGATGGCCTGCTGGACCACCGGGTCGAAGTCCTGCACCCCCAGGCTCAGGCGCCGGAAGCCGAGCGCGTAGAGCACGCCGAGGTGCTCGTCGCTGGTGCTGTTGGGGTGTGCCTCGAAGCCGAGCTCGTAGTCGGGATGGAGCTCGGCGTCGGCCAGCAGCCCCTCGATCAGGACCCGCAGGTTGGCCGGCGAGAAGAAGGTCGGAGTGCCCCCGCCGAGGTGGATCTCGCGGATCCGCGGAGTGGCGCCGAGCAGCTCACGGTAGCGGCGCCACTCGGCGAGCAGGGCCTCGATGTAGGGCTCCTCGACCTCGTGCTTGCGGGTGATGCGCTTGGTGCAGCCGCAGAAGGTGCACAGGCTCTCGCAGAACGGCAGGTGGACATAGAGGCTGATGCCATCGCTGGCATTGCTCTCGGCGAAGCTGCGCTCGACGCTCGCCAGCCAGCCCTCGAGGGTGAAGGTTCCCGGATCCCAGTAGGGCACGGTCGGGTAGCTGGTGTAGCGCGGGCCGGGGACGTTGTACTTGCGGATGAGATCGGATTCCATGCGGTCGATCCTGGGTCGGGTGGCGGAGGGCCGGCGCCGGGGCGCCGGTCAGGCCGAAGGGGCCCGGGCGGCGAGCGCCCGGTCGAGAAACTCGAGCCGGTCCTGGCCCCAGAACAGCTCCTCGCCGAGCCGGTAGCTGGGGGCCCCGAACACTCCCTGCTCGATCGCCTCGCGGGTCTCGCGCTCGCGCGGGCGGTCCCAGCGCCCGGCCTCGGCCTCGGCGAGCAGCGCCGGGCCGTCGGCGCCGATTCCGGCGGCGATCTCGAGCAGCGTGGTGCGCTCGGCGATGTCGCGCTCCTCGGCCCACACCGCGCGCAGCAGCGCGCCGGCCAGGGCGAGCGCGTCCCCGCCGCTCTCGCGCAGCGCGTAGACCATCCCCGCGGCGAGGCGCTCGTCGGCCGGGAAGTGGCGCGGCTCGAGGACCAGGGGGATGCCGAGGTGGTCGCGCCAGCGGCGCAGCTCGAGGAGCCGATAGGCGCGCCGCTCCGGGGCGCGTTGCGCGAGCGGCAGGCCGCCGGTGGCCGCGAACACCCGCCCGACGTCGATCGGGTGGGGCACGAGCTGCGCGCCGTGCGCTTGCGCGAGCGCCACCGCGCGCTCGTGGCCGAGGTAGGTCCAGGGCGAGATCAGCGAGAAGTAGTAGTCGATGCGCGCGCTCATGGGCGGTCCTGCTCCACGCTCCGGGCCAGCGTGCATAGTACTATCTAGCAGCGCGCGCGGCATTGGCCCGGGGCCTGCGGGACGGCGCCGCCGAGCGTCGCGCCGGCGGGCCGATGCCGTGCCGTGACGACCCCGCCTGCTGCCGGCGCGGCGGGCAGGGGCGGAACGCCGCCCGGCCGGGGCGAGCGGATCGGCGGCCGCGGGTCGGGGCGCGATGCGGGCAAGGAGTCGAGCGATGAGAAGAGAACGCAACGCCAAGATCGTCGCCACCCTCGGCCCGGCGAGCTCGAGCCCGGGGCGGATCGAGGCGCTCCACGCCGCCGGGGCCGACGCCTTTCGGCTCAACTTCAGCCACGGCACCCGCGACGAGCAGCGCCAGCGCATCGAGGCGATCCGTGCCGTCGAGGCGCGCGTCGGGCGCCCGATCGCGGTGCTCGCCGATCTGCAGGGCCCGAAGCTGCGGGTCGGCGAGCTCGCCACTCCCGCCGTGGAGCTCGAGCCGGGCGCTGCCCTGCGCCTCGACCAGGACCCCGCGCCGGGCGACGCGCGCCGCGTTCCGCTGCCCCACCCCGAGCTCTACGAGGTGCTGCGCCCGGGCATGGAGCTGCTGATCGACGACGGCCGGCTGCGGCTGCGCGTCGAGGCGATCGACGGCGAGCGCATCGAGACCCGCGTCGAGGTCGGCGGAGCGCTGCGCCCCCACAAGGGGGTCAACGTCCCCGACGTGGTCCTGCCGCTCTCGCCGCTGACCGGGCGCGACCGCGAGGATCTCGCCTGCGCCCTCGAGTGGGGGGTCGACTGGGTGGCCGCCTCCTTCGTCCAGCGCCCCGCCGATCTGGACGAGCTCCGGGCCCTGATCGGGGGACGCGCCGCGCTGATGGCCAAGATCGAGCGTCCCTCGGCGGTCGATCACCTCGACGGCATCCTCGAGCGGGCCGACGGCCTGATGGTGGCCCGCGGCGACCTCGGCGTCGAGCTGCCCCCGGAGCGGGTTCCGGGGATCCAGAAGGGCATCGTGCGGGCCTGCCTCGAGGCCGGCAAGCCGGTGGTGGTCGCCACCCAGATGCTCGAGTCGATGATCACCTCGCCGGTGCCGACCCGCGCCGAGGCGTCGGACGTCGCCAGCGCGGTCTACGAGGGTGCCGACGCGGTGATGCTCTCGGGCGAGACCGCGGCCGGAAGCTATCCGGTCGAGGCGGTGCGGATGATGGACCGGATCGTGGTCGCGGCCGAGCGCGACGCCCACTACCGGGCCGGGATCGACGCCCACCTGCCGGAGCCGCAGGCGACCGTGGCCGATGCCATCTGCGACGCCCTGCACCGCATCGCCCACACCCTGCCGGTGGCGGCGGTGGTCGCCTACACCAGCTCCGGGTTCAGCGCCCTGCGCGCTGCCCGCGAGCGCCCCGAGGCACCGATCATCGGCCTCACCCCGCAGCGCACCACCGCCCGGCGCCTGGCCCTGGTGTGGGGCGTGCACGCGATCGAGAGCGCCGACGTCGCCAGCGTCCAGGAGATGGTCGAGCGGGCGATCGCGGCGGCGGTCGGCGACGGCTTCGCGCGCCCCGGCGACTGCCTGGTGATCATGGCCGGGATGCCGTTCGGGGTCCCTGGCACCACCAACCTGCTGCGCATCGCGCGGGTCGAGGGGAGCGGCTGAGCGCACCCGTGGCCGCTGTCCTCGACGGTGAGCGGACATCGCGGCCCGTCACCACCACGGCCATCAGAACAGCTCGAAGAAGGCCGCGATCAGGACCACCGTGAACAGCGCCGCGAAGCCGAGCAGGACCTCGGCGACCGCGCGGTTGCGGCGCCACGACTCGACCCCCGCCCAGGTGAGCACCGCGATCACCGCGAGCAGCGTGACGAAGGTGCGCATCGGCGCGGGCCCTGCCCGCTCACCGTCCCCGCTCGAGGCGAGCGAGGAGCTGGCGCGGGGGCAGATAGCCGGGCACCACCGATCCGTCCTCGAGGATCAGGGTCGGGGTGCCGCTCACTCCCAGCGAGCGGCCGAGCCGGTACTGGGCGGCGACCGGATTGTCGCACTGGCGGGCCGCGACCGCCCGGCCCGCCTTGGCGTCGGTGATCGCCTGGCGCCGGTCCTCGGCGCACCACACCGCCACCGCCTTGCGGTAGGAGGCCGAATCGAGCCCGGCGCGCGGGTAGGCGAGGTAGCGCACCGCGATGCCGAGCCGGTTGTACTCGGCCATCTGGCTGTGCAGCTTGACGCAGTACGGGCAGTCGATGTCGGTGAACACGGTCACCGTGTGCCGGGGCGCGGGCGGGGCGAAGACGATCATCTCGTCCTCGGCGAGCGCCTCGAGCGCCTCGCGGCGCACCACCCGCATGGCCTCCTCGGTGAGGTTGCGGCGGGTCGTCAGATCGAACAGGTCGCCCTGCAGCAGGTAGCGCCCGTCGGCGCTCACGTAGACGATCCGGGTCCCGAGGCTGACCTGGTAGATGCCGGCCAGCGGGGTGGCCACGATCCGCTCCGCGGTCATCCCGGGCAGCGCCCTGGCCAGCCCGGCGCGCAGCGCCTCGGGCACCTCCTCGGCCGCCCCGGCGGGCAGCACCCCGATCAGCGCCAGGCACCCGGTGACCCACAGCCAGCTTCTCGACATCGCAGTCCGTCCTCCGTCCCGCTCGCCCGGCACCTGCGCCAGTTCGCATCTTAGCCTGTTCGCGCCGCTGCGCGCTTGCCGGTGGCGCGCGGCCGACCGTATAGTCCTCGAGCCACCCCCTTCACGGAGAGCGCAAGTGCTCAGCTCCAAGCGCGGGCGGGGCGCCGCCGACGAGCGCCCGGTGCGTCTCGAGGACCTGCTCCCGGGACTGCTCGAGGCCGGCCTGCTCGATCGGCGCCAGGCCGAGCAGGCGCTGTTCCTCGCCAAGCAGCGCGGTGCCGAGCAGCCTCACCCCCTGGTGCTGCTCGCCGAGCAGGGCTGGCAGAGCCCCGGCGAGCCCCCCGAGCGGCTCGACATCGAGCGCCTGACCCGCTGGCTGGCCGAGCGCTGCGGGCTGCCCTACCTGCGCATCGACCCGCTCAAGGTCGACGTCGAGGCGGTCACCGGGGTGGTCAAGCAGTCCTACGCCACCCGCTTCAACATCCTCCCGGTGGCGGTCTCGGGCGATCAGGTCACGGTGGCCACCGGCGAGCCGTTCGTGCGCGAGTGGGAGCGCGAGCTGACCCGGATCCTGCACCTGCGCATCGAGCGGGTGCTCGCCAACCCGCTCGCCGTGGAGCGCTACCGGCGCGAGTTCTACGCCGTGTCGCGCTCGATCGACGGCGCCCGGGCGCGTCGCGCCGGGGCCCCGGTGAGCCCCTCGGCCAACCTCGAGCAGCTCGTCGAGCTCGGGGCCGCAGGCGAGGTCGACGCCAACGACCAGCACATCGTGCGGGTGGTCGACTGGCTGCTGCAGTACGCCTTCGAGCAGCGCGCCAGCGACATCCACCTCGAGCCGCGCCGCGAGCGTGGCAACGTGCGCTTCCGCATCGACGGGGTCCTGCACACCGTCCACCAGATCCCCTCGCCGGTGCTCGCCGCCGCGATCAGCCGGCTCAAGGCGCTCGGGCGGATGGACGTGGTCGAGCGGCGCCGCCCCCAGGACGGGCGGATCAAGACCAAGTCGGGGCACGGCCGCGAGGTCGAGCTGCGCCTCTCGACCATGCCGACCACCTTCGGCGAGAAGCTGGTGGCGCGGATCTTCGATCCCGAGGTGCTGGTCAAGAGCTTCCCGGCGCTCGGCTTCTCGCCGGCCGACGAGGCGCTGTGGCGCCGCTTCGTCGCCCAGCCCTACGGGCTGATCGCGGTCACCGGGCCGACCGGCTCGGGCAAGACCACCACGCTGTACTCGGCGCTCAAGCAGCTCGCCCGCCCGGAGCTCAACATCTGCACCATCGAGGACCCGATCGAGCTGGTCGAGCCGGCCTTCAACCAGATGTACGTGCAGACCAACATCGGGCTCGACTTCGCGAGCGGGGTGCGCACCCTGCTGCGCCAGGATCCCGACATCATCATGGTCGGCGAGGTCCGCGACGCCGAGACCGCCAGCACCGCGGTGCAGGCGGCGCTGACCGGGCACCTGGTGCTGACCACCCTGCACACCAACGACGCGCCCGCGACCATCACCCGGCTCCTCGAGCTCGGCGTCGAGCCCTACCTGATCCGCTCGGCGCTGCTCGGGGTGGTCGCCCAGCGCCTGGTGCGCACCCTGTGCCCGCACTGCAAGGAGCCGGCCCGGCTCGACCCCGACACCTGGCGCTCGCTGGTCGCGCCCTTCGAGCGCGAGCCCCCCGAGCAGGTCTGCGCGGCGCGCGGCTGCGACGAGTGCCGGCGGACCGGCTACCGGGGGCGGATCGGGATCTTCGAGATCCTGGCGATGAGCGACGGGCTGCGTGCCCTGGTGCGCCCCGGCACCGAGACCGGCGGGCTGCGCGCCCAGGCGCTCGCCGAGGGGATGCGCCCGCTGCGCCTGAGCGGCGCGGAGAAGGTCGCCGCCGGCCTGACCACGCCGAGCGAGGTCTTCGAGGTGGTCCAGGAGGCCGGCTGAGGGCCCTCGGGCATGGCGGCGACCCCGTGCCTTAGCGTCGCGGTGCTTCCCGGCGACGGCATCGGCCCCGAGATCACCCCGCCCTGCCTGAGCCTGCTCGAGCGCGCCGCGGCGCGGGCCGGCGCCCCGCGGCTGCGCTTCGAGACGCTCGCGGCCGGCGCTGCCTGCTACCGCGAGACCGGCGAGGCCCTGCCCGTCGAGAGCCGCAGGCGGGCGGCGGCGGCCGACGCGATCCTGCTCGCGGCGATGGGTCTGCCCGGGGTGCGCTACCCGGACGGAACCGAGATCGCGCCCCAGCTCGAGCTGCGCTCGGCGCTCGATCTGTACGCCGGGGTACGCCCGCTGCGGGCCCTGCCCGGCATTCCCCCGGTGCTCGCCGATCCGCGTGCCCGGCACCTCGACCTGGTGCTGGTGCGCGAGTCGACCGAGGGGCTGTTCGCCTCGCGCGGCAAGGGCACGGTGCTCGGGGAGCGCGAGGCGCGCGACACCCTGGTGGTGACCCGCCGCGGCTGCCAGCGGCTGTTCGAGTTCGCCTTCCGGCTCGCCCGCAGGCGCCGCCGCGAGGGCCACCCCGGGCGGGTGACCTGCGTCGACAAGGCCAACGTGTTCCGCTCCTTCGCCTTCTTCCGGCGGGTCTTCGACCAGTGTGCCGAGCGCTTCCCCGACGTCGAGCGCGAGCACCGCTACGTCGATGCGATGGCCCTCGAGCTGGTGCGCCGCCCGTGGGCCTACGACGTGCTGGTCACCGAGAACATGTTCGGCGACATCCTCTCGGATCTGGGCGCGGGGCTGATCGGCGGCATGGGCATGGCACCGTCGGCCGACATCGGCGCGCGCCACGCGGTCTTCCAGCCCGCCCACGGCAGCGCCCCGGACATCGCCGGCTCGGGCCGCGCCAACCCGACGGCGATGTTCCTGTCGGGCGCCCAGATGCTCGAGTGGCTCGGCGAGACCCGCGCCCTGCCCGCCTGCCGGCGCGCCGGGGCGCTGCTGCGCGGCGCGGTCGAGGCGGCCTTCGCGGGCGCTCGCCTGCGCCCCTGCGAGCTCGGTGGCGAGGACGGCGTCGCGGCCATCAGCGCCGCGGTCGGCGAGGCGCTTGAGCGCCTCGACCCGCAGCGGGTGGCCCTCAGCGACGCCTGAGCCGGGCGCGCACCGTGGCCAGGACGATGAACAGCGCGCAGGCGAGCGCCAGGGTGGCGGGAAGACCTTCCGGGTCCCAGCGGTCCATGGCCGCGCCGGCCAGGGCCGGGCCGGCGAGGCTGCCCAGCCCCCAGAGCAGGCCGTAGGCGGCGCTCGCGGCGACCAGATCGGGGCCCCGGAAGCGCTCGCCGAGCATCGCCATGGCCACCGTGTAGACGCCGGCCAGCAGCCCGCCCCACACGAACAGCAACGGCCACAGCCCGAGGCCCCAGCCGATCGCGGCGGGCAGCAGCGCCGCGCCGGCGAGCCCGCCCGCCGCGCAGCCGATCAGCAGCGCGCGGCGCGGCAGGTGATCGGCGAGCCAGCCGATCGGGAGCTGCAGGGCCAGCGCGCCGAGCCCGAGGGTGGTGAGCATCAGCGCCGCGCCGCCCGGCTCCATCCCGCGGCGCACCCCGTAGACGGCGAGCAGCGCCATCTCCGCGGTGTCCTTGAAGGCGGCCAGCAGCACCGCCGCGGCCAGGGTCGGGGCAAGGCGCACGAAGCCGAGCACCGGCAGCGCCGGGGCGCGCCGGAAGCGCGGCGTCAGCGCCCCGGCCGCCAGGATCGGCAGCGCGGCGGCGGCGATGAACGCCCCGCCGACCGCGAACGGCGCCCAGCCCGCAATCCCGGTCAGCGGGATGATCGCCGGGCCGAGCGTGAAGCTGCCGGCCACCGCGGTGGTGTACAGCGCGGTCACCCGCCCGCGCACCCGATCCTCGGCGACCTCGTTGATCCAGGCCTCGCTGGCCGACCACAGCCCGCCCCCGGCCGCGCCCATCAGCACCCGGATCAGGAACCACCAGGCGAGCCCGTCGAGCACCGGCAGGAGCAGGAACAGCGCCAGCTCGGCGCCGATGCAGGCGAGCACGAAGCGGCGCATCCCGGCCCGGGCGATCAGCGCCGGGAGGAGCGGCGCGGTCAGGATCACGGCCACCGCCGGGGCCGCGGCCAGCGCCCCGATCAGGGTCGGGTCGACGCCGCGCGCCTCGAGGATCAGCGACAGCAGCGGCAGGGTCAGGCCGGTGGTGACCGCGTAGCTCGAGATGCAGGCGATGGCCGCCGCGAGGCTGCGCCAGCCGGCGGCTGCGCCGCGCCCGCCGGCGGCGGGACCGGCGGCGCCCGCGGCCACCCGGTCAGGCCAGGGTGATGCCGGTCTTCTTCGGGATCCGGCGCGCCACCCCGGTCTCCTCGGCGGCCCGGACCACCGCCGCGGCCACCGCCTTGGCGACCTTGCGGTCGAAGACGCTGGGGATGATGTAGTCGGGCGAGAGCACCTCGTCGGTGACGATCGCGGCCATCGCCTCGGCGGCGGCCTGGAGCATGTCCTGGTTGATGTCGCTGGCCCGGCAGTCGAGCGCCCCGCGGAAGATCCCCGGGAAGGCGAGCACGTTGTTGATCTGGTTCGGGTAGTCGCTGCGCCCGGTGGCCATCACCGCGACGATGTCCGCGACCTCCTCGGGGAGCACCTCGGGGACCGGGTTGGCCATCGCGAAGATGATCGGGTCCTTGGCCATCCTGGCGACGTCGGCGCGGGTCAGCAGCTTGGGACCGGACAGCCCCAGGAACAGGTCGGCGCCCTGGACGACCTTCTTCAGCGAGCCGGTCTCGTTGCGGGGATTGGTCTCGGCCGCGGCCCAGGCCTTGACCGGATTGTTGGCGAACTTGCGCCGCCGGCTGATCGCCCCCTTGGAGTCGCAGATGATGATGTTCTCGACCCCGTAGCGCAGCAGCGCCCGCGAGCAGGCGATCCCGGCCGCCCCGGCCCCGGCCACCACCACCTTGATCTCGGGGGCCTTCTTGCCGGTGATGCGCAGGGCGTTGATCACCCCGGCCAGGGTGACCACCGCGGTGCCGTGCTGGTCATCGTGCAGCACCGGGATGTCGAGGCGCTCCTTGAGCTGCTCCTCGATGTAGAAGCAGCGCGGCGAGGAGATGTCCTCGAGGTTGATGCCGCCGAAGCTCGGCGCGATCTGCTCGCAGAGGCGCACGATCTCGTCGGCGTCCTGGGTGGCGACGCACAGCGGGAAGGCGTCGACCCCGGCGAACTCCTTGAAGAGCACCGCCTTGCCCTCCATCACCGGCATCGCCGCGGCCGGCCCGATGTTGCCAAGCCCGAGCACCGCGCTGCCGTCCGAGACCACCGCGATGCAGTTGTGGCGCACGG
>CAZRGU010000060.1:0-15047 GCA_964599705.1 uncultured Ectothiorhodospiraceae bacterium
GCGCTAGCCCGCATCGTTCACCGTGGCACGAGGCGCGGGCCTCGCGACCCCCGCTCGGGCCGAGCGGGTCGGCGGGCCAAGGCCGGCGAGGGCCGCCGGCTAGCGGGCATCGCTCACCGCCCCGCCCCCCCCGTTCGCGGCCCGCTCCCCGGCCTCCTCGACCCGCAGCAGCTTCACCCGGCGCCGGTCGGCCTGGGTGACCGTGAAGCGCAGCCCCTCGATCTCGAGGCTCTCGCCACGGCGCGGGAGCCTCCCGAAGGCGTGCACCACCAGCCCGCCGATGGTGTCGAACTCCTCGTCGCTCAGGGCCAGGCCGAAGTGCTCGTTGAACTCCTCGATCGGGGTCAGGGCACGGACCGCGTAGCCGCCCTCGGGAAGCGCCCGGATGTCGGGCTCCTCCTCGGTGTCGTGCTCGTCGTCGATCTCGCCGACGATCTGCTCGAGCACGTCCTCGATGGTCACCAGCCCGGCCACCCCGCCGTACTCGTCGACCACGATCGCCATGTGGTTGCGGCTGGCGCGGAAGTCGCGCAGCAGCACGTTGAGCCGCTTGCTCTCGGGGATGAACACCGCCGGGCGCATCACGTCGGCGAGGTGGAACGGTCGCCCGGCGCCGGCCGCGAAGTAGCCGAGCAGGTCCTTGGCAAGCAGGATCCCCTCGATCTCGTCGCGGCTGTCGCCGATCACCGGGAAACGCGAGTGACCGGACTCGATGATCCGCTCGACGAAGACCTCGGGGGGCTGATCGGACTCGACCACCACCATCTGCGCGCGCGGCACCATCACGTCGCGCACCTGCAGATCGCCGATCTGCAGCGAGCGCTCGATCATCACCAACTCCTCGGCGTCGATCAGCCCGCGCCGCTCGGCATCGCGCAGCATCCCGATCAGCTCGGCGAGATCCTGGGGCTCGCCCGAGAAGGCCTGCCCGAGCCGGTCGAGCCAGGAGCGGGCCGGACCACGCGGCTCGCTCACCGCCGCTCCTCGCGGTACGGATCGGGGAAGCCGAGCGTGGCCAGCACCTCGCGCTCGCGCGCCTCCATGCGCCGCGCCGCGGCCGGCTCGTGGTGGTCGTAGCCCTGCAGGTGCAGGGTTCCGTGAACCACCAGATGGGCCCAGTGGGCGGCCGGTTCCTTGCCCTGCTCGCGGGCCTCGCGCGCGACCACCGGGGCGCACACGACCACGTCGCCGAGCAGCGCCAGCTCGGCGCCCGGCGGGGCCTCGAAGGGAAAGGCGAGGACATTGGTGGGACCCTGGGCGCCGCGGTAGGCGCGGTTGAGCCGCGCCCCCTCGGCCGCGCCGACCACCCGCACGGTCAGCTCGGCGCCGGCCGCGGCGGGCTCGAGGGCGGCGCGCGCCCAGCGCCGTAGCGCCCCCGGTTCGGGAACGTCGCCGTCGTCGCAGGCGAGCTGCACGTCGACCCCGCCCACGACGCTACTCCCCGCCCTCGCGGGCGCGGCGCTCCGCGGCCTCGTAGGCATCGAGGATCCGCGCCACCAGGGGGTGGCGGACCACGTCCTTGGAGCTGAACCAGACGAAGCGGATCCCGGGGATGTCGGCGAGCACGTCGGCGACGTGGCGCAGGCCCGAGCGCTGCCCGCGCGGCAGGTCGATCTGGGTGATGTCGCCGGTCACCACCGCGGTCGAGCCGAAGCCGATCCGGGTCAGGAACATCTTCATCTGCTCGACCGAGGTGTTCTGCGCCTCGTCGAGGATCACGAACGACTCGTTGAGCGTGCGCCCGCGCATGTAGGCGAGCGGCGCGACCTCGATCACGTTGCGCTCCATCAGCTTGGCGACCCGCTCGAAGCCGAGCATCTCGTAGAGCGCGTCGAACAGCGGGCGCAGGTAGGGGTCGACCTTCTGGGCGAGGTCGCCGGGCAGGAAGCCGAGCCGCTCGCCGGCCTCGACCGCGGGACGGACCAGCACGATCCGCCGCACCCGCTCGCTCTCCAGCGCGGCCACCGCGCAGGCCACCGCCAGGAAGGTCTTGCCGGTGCCGGCAGGTCCGATGCCGAAGCACAGGTCGTGGGCCTGGATCTCGCGCAGGTAGCGGCACTGGTTGGCGCCGCGGCCGCGGATCTGGCCACGGCGCAGCCGGATCACCGCCTCGCCCTCGGGCGTCTCCTCGAGGGCCTGCTCGACGCCGGACTCCTGCAGGAACAGGTGGACCCGTGCCGGGGTCAGCGGCTCGCGCTCGGTGGCCTCGTAGAGCCGGCGCAGAACCTCGCCGGCAGCCCGCGCCGGGGTGGCGTCGCCGATCACCCGAAAGGCGTTTCCATGGCTGTCGATCTCGACCCCGAGGCGCCGCTCGACCTGGCGCAGGTGCTGGTCGAGCGGCCCGCACAGGTTGGCCAGACGCTCGTTGTCGGCCGGCTCGAGGCGCAGGTTGTAGGCGCGCGCCTCCTTGAGTTCGCTGGTGGAGCTCAATGCCCGGGGCCGCGCCTCAGGCGGCCAGCTCCCCGCGCAGCGAGTTGGCCAGGGCCGCGGTGATGCGCACCGCCACCAGATCGCCGACCCGCTCGGGCGGGGCCGCGAAGTTGACCACCCGGTGGCTCTCGGTGCGCCCGCGAAGCTCGCCCGGGTCGCGGCGCGACGGCCCCTCGACCAGCACCCGCTCGACGCGCCCGACCAGGGCCTCGGCGTGGGCGCGGGCGAGCGCCGCGAGCCGGGCCTGGAGGCGCGCCAGGCGCTCCCTCTTGACCGGCTCGGGAACCGGGTCGGGAAGCGCCGCGGCGGGCGTCCCCGGGCGGGGGCTGAACAGGAAGCTGAACGAGGCGTCGAAGCCGACCTCCTCGATGAGCTCCAGGGTCTGCTCGAAGTCGGCCTCGCTCTCGCCCGGGAAGCCGACGATGAAGTCCGAGGAGATGCTCAGCCCGGGGCGCGCCGCGCGCAGGCGGCGGACCTTGTCGAGGTACTCGGCGCGGGTATAGCTGCGTTTCATCAATCCCAGGATCCGGTCGCTGCCGCTCTGCACCGGCAGGTGCAGGTGGGCGGCCAGCTCCGGGACCTCGCCGTGGGCCGCCACCAGGGCATCGCTCACCTCGTTGGGGTGCGAGGTCGTATACCGGATCCGCTCGATACCATCTATAGCAGCGGCGTGGCGCACGAGCAAGGCGAGGTCGCAGACGCGCCCGTCGTGCATCGGGCCGCGGTAGGCGTTGACGTTCTGGCCGAGGAAGGTGACCTCGCGCACCCCCTGCTCGGCCAGCGTCGCCACCTCGTAGATGACGTCGTCGAAGGGGCGGCTGATCTCCTCGCCGCGGGTGTAGGGCACCACGCAGAACGAGCAGTACTTGCTGCACCCCTCCATGATCGAGACGTAGGCCGTCGGACCCTCGGCGCGCGGGTCGGGGAGGCGGTCGAACTTCTCGATCTCGGGGAACGACACGTCGACGGCCGGGCACCGCTCGCGCTCGACGGCCTCGATCATCTCCGGGACACGGTGCAGGGTCTGCGGCCCGTAGACGATGTCGACATGGGGAGCACGGGCGCGGATCGCCTCGCCCTCCTGGGCGGCCACGCAGCCACCGACCCCGATCACCAGCCCCGGGCGGCGCCGCTTCCAGGCCCGCCACTGGCCGAGCTGCGAGAACAGCTTCTCGGCGGCCTTCTCGCGCACCGAGCAGGTGTTGACCAGCAGCACGTCGGCCTCCTCGGGCCGCTCGGTGCGCTCCAGGCCGCGGGTCACGGCGAGCAGCTCGGCGGTCCTCGCCGAGTCGTACTCGTTCATCTGGCAGCCGAAGGTCTTGATGTAGAGCTTGCGTGGCATCGCTCGCCGCAGTGGCCAATCTCACCGAGAACACCCAACGCTACACCTTTCATGCCCGCCATTCCAAGTGCCTGTGGCCGCTGGATGACACCGGTCAAGTGGCTCGGAAGGGCCTCGTGCTAGCATCCTCGCAAGGCGCACCAGTGCGCCGACTGGCGACACGATGGCACCCAGACTCGGCGAGATCCTGCTCGGAGCGGCCAAGGTCGAGGCCGGGGCGATCGAGCGCGCGCTGCGCCTCCAGGCCGAGGGCGGCGAGCGGCTCGGGGCGCTGCTCGTGCAGCTCGGGCTGGTCGCCGAGCGCGACGTCGCCCGGGCGCTCGGCGAGCAGCTCGAGCTCGAGGTCGCCGCCCCCGGCGACTACCCCGAGGTGCCGGTGATCGGCGCCGAGGTCGAGCCCGAGTTCCTGCGCCGGGCGCGCGCGGTGCCGCTGGCCAGCGACGGCGAGCGCCTGGTGGTGGCGATGGCCGACCCGCTGGATCGCTACACCATCGGCGCCCTGGAGCTCGCCACCGGGCTGCGCGTCGAGCCGCGCGTCGGGGTGGTCTCGGACATCGAGGCGGCCCTCGAGCGCCAGTACGCCAACGGCGCCTCGGCGATGGAGCACCTGGCCGCCGACCTCGGCGGCGCCGAGGGCGAGGGCGACGGCGAGGACGTCGAGCAGCTGCGCGACCTGGCCAGCGAGGCGCCGGTGATCCGCATGGTCAACCTGCTGATCGCCCGGGCCCTCGAGGCGCGCGCCTCGGACATCCACATCGAGCCGTTCGCCGGCACCCTCAAGGTGCGCTACCGGATCGACGGCGTGCTCCAGGAGACCGAGGCGCCGCCGGCCCGCTCGGCCGCCGCGATCATCTCGCGCATCAAGGTGATGGCCAACCTCAACATCGCCGAGCGCCGCCTGCCCCAGGACGGGCGGATCCGGGTGCGCATCGAGGGGCGCGACATCGACATGCGCATCTCCACCGTACCGACCCTGCACGGCGAGAGCGTGGTGATGCGGCTCCTCGACAAGGGCCGCGTGGCCCTCGAGCTCGACGCGCTCGGCTTCTCCGGGGACATCCTCACCGCCTTCGAGCAGGTCCTCGGGCGACCCCAGGGGATCATCCTGGTCACCGGGCCGACCGGCAGCGGCAAGACGACCACGCTGTACGCCGCGCTGCAGCGGCTCAACACCCCGGAGCGCAAGATCCTCACCGTCGAGGACCCGGTCGAGTACCGCCTCGAGGGGATCAACCAGATCCAGGTCAAGCCGGCCATCGGCCTGACCTTCGCCAACGCGCTGCGCTCGATCCTGCGCCAGGACCCGGAGGTGATCATGATCGGCGAGATGCGCGACGTGGAGACCGCGCGGATCGCGGTGCAGGCGGCGCTGACCGGCCACCGGGTGTTCTCGACCCTGCACACCAACGACGCGGCGAGCAGCGTCACCCGGCTCCTCGACATGGGCGTCGAGGACTACCTGGTGACCTCGACGGTCGACTGCGTGCTCGCCCAGCGCCTGGTCCGCACCCTGTGCCGGCGCTGCCGCGAGCCCTACCCGGCTGGCGCCGAGCTCGCCGCCGAGGTCCGCGGGGCCGGCACCGAGGCGGGCTGGGACGGCACCCTGTTCCGGGCCCGCGGCTGCGAGCACTGCCACCAGACCGGCTACCGGGGACGGACCACGGTGCTCGAGCTGCTGGTGCTCACCCCGGCGGTGCGCGACGCGGTGCTCGCCCACGCCGAGGCGAGCCGGATCAAGGCCGCGGCGCTCGCCGCCGGGATGCGCACCATGTACCAGGACGGCCTGCGCAAGGCGGCCGCCGGGCTGACCTCGGTCGAGGAGGTGCTGCGGGTGACCCGCGAGTAGCGGCCACCGGCGATGGCGCTGTACCGCTACAAGGCCGCCGCCCGCGACGGCACCCTGGTCGAGGGGGAGATGGCCGCCGACAGCCGCGAGGCGGTGGTGCGCCGGCTGCAGGCGGCCGGGCAGGTGCCGATCCTCGCCGAGGAGGTGCGCGCCGAGCACCGCAGACGCCGCGGCGCCCGCGCCTGGCTGGCCCCGCGCCGGGTGACCCGCGGCGAGGTGGCGCTGCTGACCGTGCAGCTCGCCACCCTCCTCGAGGCCGGCCTCGGGCTCGACCGCGCCCTGGTGCTGCTGCTCCAGCTCGCCGAGCGCGAGCCGCTGCGCGCGCTGCTCGCGCGCCTGCACGGGGCGGTGCGCTCCGGCGAGGAGCTCTCGAGCGCGCTGGCCGCCGAGGGCGACACCTTCCCGCCCTTCTACCGCAACATGGTGCGTGCCGGCGAGGCGAGCGGCACCCTGGAGCTGACCCTGGCGCGCCTGGCCGAGTTCCTCGACCATGGCCGCGAGCTGCGCGACTCGGTGGTCTCGGCGCTGATCTACCCGCTGCTGCTGGTCTTCCTGGCCGGGGTCTCGGTGGTGCTGATGCTCACCTACGTGGTGCCCCAGTTCGCGGTCATGTTCGAGGACGCCGGAGCCGCCCTGCCGTTGCCGACCCGGGTCCTGATGGCCATCTCGGCGGCCCTGCAGGGCTACGGCTGGCTCGCCATCCCGCTGCTCGCCGGAGGCTGGCTGTGGCTGCGCCGGGCGCTCGCCGACCCGGTTCAGCGCCGGCGTCTCGACCGCCGCGCCCTGGCCGTGCCGGTGGTCGGAGCGCTGATCACGGCCTTCGAGGCGGCCCGCTTCACGCGCACGCTCGGCACCCTGCTCGCCAACGGCGTCTCGATGCTGGTCGCCCTCGGCATCGCCCGCGAGTCGGTCCTCAACCGCCACATCGCCGCGGGACTTGCCCGGGTGGTCGAGGAGGTGCGCGGCGGACAGGGCCTGGCCGGGCCGCTGGCCAGCGCCGCGGTGTTCCCGCCGCTGGTCGGCCAGATGCTCCAGGTCGGCGAGGAGAGCGGGCAGCTCGAGCGGGTCCTGCTGCGTCTGGCCGAGGTCTTCGAGCGCGAGGTCCGCCAGGCGGTGCGCCGCCTGGTGGCCCTCGTCGAGCCGGCCCTGATCCTGACCCTCGGGGTGATCATCGCCGCCATCATCCTGTCTATACTCGCGGCCATCCTGCAGGTGAACCGGCTTGCCTTCTGATCGCCAGCGGGCCGAACGGGGAATCTCTCGCCATGAATCACCGACAGCCCGGCGCGCGCGGCTTCACCCTGATCGAGCTGCTCGTGGTGCTGACCATCCTCGGCATGATCGCGGCCTTCGCCGCGCCCCAGGTCTTCAAGTACCTCGGCGGCGCCAAGAGCGACTCGGCGCGCATCCAGATCGAGAATCTCGGCGCGACCATCGATCTGTACCGGCTCGAGGTCGGCAGCTATCCGCCGACCCTCGAGGCGCTGGTCAGCCGGCCGGCCGGGGCCGAGCGCTGGAACGGTCCCTACCTCAAGAAGAGCAAGGTGCCCAAGGACCCCTGGGGGCGCGACTTCATCTACCGCTTCCCTGGCGAGCACGGTCCCTACGACCTGCTCTCGCTGGGCGCCGACGGGGTCGAGGGCGGCGAGGGCGAGAACGCCGACGTGACCAGCTGGGAGTAGCGCCCGGGGGTGGCCGGGCGATGCGAGCCAGGCGCGGCTTCACCCTGATCGAGCTGCTGGTCAGCCTGGCCATCGTGGTCGCGGCGACCGCCTTCGCCCTGCCCGCCTTCACCCGTACCAGCGGGGTCGAGCTGACCGCCGGGGCCCGCACCCTGGCCGCGGCGCTGCGCGCGGCCCGCGCCGAGGCGGTCCTCAGCGGCCGTCCGGCGACCCTCGAGATCGACCTCGAGCGCCGCGAGCTGCGCCTCGCCGGGCGGCCCCCGCGTCACCTCGGCGAGCGCCTCGCCATCGAGCTGCTCACCGCCCGCTCGGAGCTCACCGGTGAGCGCAGCGGGGCGATCCGCTTCTTCCCCGACGGCAGCTCGAGCGGCGGGCGGGTGACGCTCGCCACCGGCACCCGCCGCCTGCTCGTCGACGTCGCCTGGCTGACCGGGCGGGTGCGGATCCTCGAGGACGAGGAGCGGTGAGGGCGCGCGGCTTCACCCTGCTCGAGGTGCTGGTCGCCTTCACCGTGCTCGGGCTGATCCTGGGGGCGACGCTGGCCGTGCTCGGCGGCGGGCTGCGCGCGGTGGCCCTGGACCGCGACTACGGGCAGGCGCTGGCCATCGCCCGCTCGCGGCTCGCCGAGCTCGAGGCGAGCGCCGAGCCGGGCGAGGCCAGCGGCGAGGCCGGGGGGCGCTACCGCTGGCAGGTCACGGTCGAGCCCTATGAACCCGAGGAGGGGCCGGTGAGCAGCCGCGGGGTGCGGGCGCTGGCCGCGCGGGTGGTGGTGCGCTGGGAGGACGGGGCGCGCGAGCGCGCCGTGCGCCTGGCCACCCTGGTGCTGGCCCACGAGTAACCCGCCCCGATGCCCGGCCGCCCGCCCATCGCCTCCTCCGCCGCCCGCCGCCCGGCACCCGGCTTCACCCTGGTCGAGGTGCTGGTCGCGCTGGCCGTCCTCTCGCTGCTGCTGGTCGCACTCTACGCGGGGCTGCGCGGCGCGGCGCGGAGCTGGGAGCGGGCCGAGGCGCAGGCCGCGCGCAGCGAGGCGCTGCGGGTCACCGAGGCCTTCCTGCGCCGCTACCTGGAGCGCGCGCTGCCGCTGCTGCGCCGCCGCGAGGGGCGCTGGCAGGTGCTCTTCGAGGGGGAGCCCGATGGCCTGCGCTTCGCCACGGTGATGCCCGCGCATCTCGGCGGCGGCGGGATCTACGAGGTCTCGCTGACCGTCGAGGACGGCGAGGAGGGGCCGGCGCTGGAGCTTGCCCGGCGCCTGCTCCACCCCGATCTGGACGAGCTCGACGTCGAGGAGCTGCCGCGCGGGCTGGCCGATCGCAGCGTCCTGGTCGAGGGGGTCGAGGCGCTCGAGCTCGCCTACCTGGGCGCCGAGCGCCCCGGGATGAGCCCGCGCTGGAGCGAGCGCTGGACGGCCCCGCGGCGCCTCCCCGACCTGGTGCGGGTGCGGCTGGTGCGCGCCGGCGGCGAGCCCTGGCCGGAGATCCTGATCCGGCCCCACGTCGACCTGGCCCGCCCGCTGGCCCGGCCGCGGCGCCGGATCACCATCCAGGGCGGGCTCGCCCACGGCGCGCCGACCCCCCCGGGCGACTACCCGCCCTCGCCGGCGGCGCCTCCCGCCGGGAGCCAGCCCCGATGAGCACCGAGCGTGGCTTCGCCCTGCTCGCGGTGCTCTGGGCCGGCATCCTGCTCGCCCTGATCGCCGGTGGCATGGCCTTCGGCGCGCGGGTCGAGACCCGGCTCGCCACCGGCGAGCTCGAGCGCGCCCAGGCCGCGGCGCTGGCCGATGCCGGCGTGCGCCTCGGCATCCTCGCCCTGCTCGCCCGGCCTGGCGAGCAGCGCTGGCAGGCCGACGGCAGCCCCCACGAGGTCACCTTCGAGGGGGCGACGATCCGCGTGCGGCTGTCCCCGGCTAGCGCCCGGATCGATCTGAACCGCGCCCCGGATGCGCTCATCCGGGGCGCCGTCGAAGCGGCCGCGGCCGGCCTCGAGGTCGACGCCGAGGCGGTGAGCGACGCCATCCTCGACTGGCGTGACCCCGACCACCAGGCCCGCCCGGCCGGGGCCGAGGACGACGACTACGCCGCCGCCGGCCTGCCCTACGGGGCCGCCGACGCGCCGTTCGCCGCGCTCGCCGAGCTGGCCCTGGTCCGGGGCATGACCGCGGAGCTGCTCGAGCGCCTGAGGCCGCTGCTCACCGTCCACTCGGGCCGCCCCTGGGTCGATCCGCGCGCCGCCTCGGCGGCCGTCCTTGGCGCCATTCCGGACCTCCCCGGCGAGGCCCTGGCGGGCTTCCTCGAGGAGCGCGAGGCGCGCCGGGCCGCCGGCGAGCCACCGCCGCGCGCCGAGACCCTCGCCGCCCTCTCCCCGCACCTGGTGATCGCGCGCAGCAACGCCTACGCGATCGCGGCCGAGGTCGTGACCGGCAAGGGGCCGCGGGTCGAGCGCCGCGCGCTGGTGCGCCTCGCCCCGCGGCGCCGGCCGCGCCCCTACTGGGTGATCGAATGGCACGACGTTGAGCCGCGCGCGGCCAGTGGTGACAATGCGGGTACGGCGCGCGCGGGGCGCGCGGCCCGGGCCGACCTCGGGGAGTGACGTGCCACGGAGCGGTTTTCTGCGCTGGTGGGGACGCGAGCTGGCCGCCTGCCTGCCCGGCGCGTGGCGGGCCGACCGGGTGCGCAGCACCCCGCGCCTCGAGCTCGAGCTCGCCCGCGAGGCGATCCTCGCCCGCCACTACCCGAACGGACGGGCCCGCGAGATCGGGCGCCTCGAGCTGCGCCCGCGCGGGCGCGATGCCGGGAGCGGCGCCGAGCTCGGCGAGCGGCTGCGCCTGCTCGACCCGCGCCGCACCCGGGTCGCGGTGCGCCTCGGCGCCGAGCTTCGGCTGCGCAAGCGGGTGCGCCTGCCGCTCGCCGCCGAGGAGAACCTCCACCAGGTGCTCGGCTTCGAGCTCCACCGCGAGACCCCGTTCAGCGCCGATCGGGCCTACTACGACTATCGGCTCCTCGGGCGCGACCAGGAGTCCCTCGAGGTCGAGCTCTGGGCCGCGCCCCGCGAGCCCGTCGATCGGGCCCTCGATCTGCTCGAGGACTGGGCGCTGGTCCAGGACACCGATCATCACAGCGCCCCGGCCGAGCCCGACCTGCTCTGGTTCCACGCCACCGGCTACCGCCCGCGCAGCGCCGCGGCGGTCAACTCCGTGCTGCTGCTCGCCAACCTGGCCGTGGCCGGGGCCCTGCTCGGGCTGCCCGCCTGGCGCCAGCACGCCGAGGCGGCACGCCTCGAGCCGCGGCTCGAGGCGCTGCGCGCGCGGGCCGCCGAGGCCGCCGCGATCGAGGAGCGCGCGGCTCGCCTTGCCGCCTCCCTCGAGGCCCTCGAGCGGCGCAAGCGGGCCTACCCACCGGTGGTGGTGATCCTCGAGGAGCTGGCCCGGGCGCTGCCCGACAGCACCTGGCTCGACCGCCTCGAGCTGCGCTCCGGCAAGCTCACCATCCACGGAACCTCGAGCGCCGCCTCGACCCTGATCGCCCGCCTCCAGGACGCGGCGATGTTCCGAGACGCCCAGTTCGTCTCGCCGATCACCCAGTCCCCGGATGGACGCGAGCGCTTTCGCCTGAGCGCCCGGGTCGTGCCCCCGGGCCGGGCACCGGACTAGCCTGCGGTGTCCCCCCTGGCCAGCAGAGCCCTCGCCCTGGCGCTGCTCGTGGCGCTCCTCGGGGCGCTCGCCGGCGCCGTCGCCCTGCCGGCCTGGCGCCTGTACCGCGAGGACGGGCGTGCGCTCGCCGAGCGGCGCGAGCGGATCGCGCGCCTGGCCGCGCTGGCCGGCGACCTCGAGCCGCGCCGCCGCCAGCTCGCCGGCCTCGAGGCGCGCCTCGCCCGCTCCCCCTACCTGCTCCCCGAGGCCAGCTCGGCGCTCGCCGCCGCCGCCCTCCAGGAGCGGGTCAAGGCCGCCGTGGAGGGCAGCGACGGCAAGCTGGTCAGCAGCCAGACGCTGCGCCCGCGCGCCGGGGAGGAAGGCATCGAGGAGATCGGGCTCAACGTGCGCCTGCAGACCACCACCGAGGGGCTGCGGGCGATCCTCCACGCGCTCGAGGGGGGGCGGCCCTACGTGGTCGTCGACCGGCTGGTGGTGGTGCGGGCGCGCCGCCCGACCCTCCGCCAGCGCCTGCGGGCGCGCCGCCCGCCGCCGGCCCGCCCGCCGCTCGACGTCAGCTTCACCCTCTACGGCCTGCGCCGGGCGGCTGCGCCCGCGGGAGGCAGCGATGGTTAACGGCCTGTCCCTGATCCTGACCCTGACCCTGGCCGCCCTCGGCACCGCCCTTGCCGGGCAGTGGCAGCGGCTCGCCGCCGGCGAGGCGCCACCGGCGAGCGCACCGCCCGCCGCGGCGCGAGCGGCCGCCACGGACGGCGAGCCGCCCGAGGCGCAGGCACCGCCCTTCGAGCTCCCACCCCTCGATCGGCTCGGCGAACAGGTCGCACGCCCGCTCTTCGAGGTCGGGCGCCGCCCGCCCGCCCCCGACCCCGTCGCCCAGGCCAGCGAGCCGCCGCCGGCGCCGGCCGGGAAGCCGGCGGGCGGCACCCCGAGCGCGCGCGGCATCAAGCTCACCGGGGTGGTGATCGTCGCCGGCGAGGCCAGCGCCCTGGTCCGCGACCCCAAGGAGAAGCGGGTGGTGCGGGTGCGCACCGGCGATCGGATCGGCGACTGGGAGGTCATCGAGATCCGCGCCGACGGCATCACGCTCGGGTCCGGCGAGGAGAGAGTCGAGCTCGCCCTGCGCGAGTTCGGGCCGCCACCACCACCCCGGCCGCTCCCCACCGGTGCGCCGGCCAAGGCCAAGAAGGCGCCGCCCCCCGCCCCGCCGCCGGGTGCGCCCGCGCCAGCCCCGGCGCCCGGAGCCGCGACCGGCGCCGCGCCCGGCGCCCCGGTGCGCCGCAGCCTGCGCGAGCAGCAGCGCCAGCGCCGGCTCGAGCAGCAGCGCAGGCAGCAGCTCCAGCTCGAGCGGCAGCGCCAGCAGAAGCAGCAGGGCGGGTGAAGGCAACCGGCCCGCGCGGGCGGGGCGGGATCAGCGCGTCCGGCGCCCGAGCCAGAAGGTCGAGGGCTCGCGCAGCACCGGCCCGTCGTTGGTCGCCAGGGTCTCGAGGCCGTCGTAGAGGGCCAGCAGCTCGCCGGGCTCGAGCAGGTAGGCCGGGTTGAAGGTCGGGACGTCGGCCTGGTGGAGACGGTTGAAGGTGCGGTGGAAGCAGGTCCCGCCGGGGCGCAGCGCCCGCTTGACCGCCGGGACCAGGGCGCGGTTGAGATAGCGCACCGTGACCACCAGGTCGAAGCGCGCCTCGGGCAGCGGGTAGCGATCGAGGTCGGCGGCGAGCAGCGCCAGCTCGAGCCCCCGCGCGCGGGCCGCGGCCCCGGCCATCTCGAGCGCCACCAGGCTGCCGTCGACCGCCACCACCTGCCAGCCTCGCGCGGCCAGCCACAGCGCGTTGGCACCCCGCCCGCAGGCGAGGTCGAGCGCCAACCCCGGCTCGCCGAGCAGGTGGGCCTGGGCGAGGAGCACCGGATCGGGGGCCTCCTCGCGCGGGCCGGCGTCGCGGTACCTGCGCTGCCAGCGCTCGATGTCGGGGTTCATCGTCACCCGGTTGCTGCCGTCCCCTGAACGATCACCCGTTGCGGTACATTCTCGCGGCGCCAGCCCGTCCTGGCGAGCGCCCGCGAGGGCCGGTGAATCCGAACCCGGCGAGCAGCCTGTCATTTCGCCTCAAGCCGTCCGATGTAGAGGACGGTCGGGTGCTCTGGCGATGCGCCACACACCCTGCCCCGGTACCGCCTGAGAGTCGACGCCTGCTCGGCCGGGAAGGCATCGAACGGGAACGGCGTGCGGACCGCGGCTCGCCAGAAGCCGACCCCCTGGTCGAGGCGCAGGCGCCAACGCCTGCCGTCGCTCCACTCGACACGGAGCTCTCGCGCGTGGGGGATCGCGAAGCGAGGGGCCTCCTCGAGCGCGAAGCGCCCGGGCAGGGCGCCGAAGAGCTCCTGCACCACCGCCTCGCGCGGTGACGTCACAACCTAGTGCAACCCCTCATCCCCGGCCAGCACCTGGCGCAGAGCATCGAGTTCGGCATCGGAGCAGCGGTAGGCATACAGGGGGTGACCGTCCGGGCGCCGCAGGCCGCGCCGGTCGAGGAACTCGTGGACGAGCTCGGCGAGGTTCACTGCAGGGTGCCGATCGGCGGGTAGGCGGGAGGCACTGGCCGGGCGAGGGCGGGCCGGGCGCCCCGGCGCCCGGTCCGTCTTCCCCGCGGGCGCAGCGAGCGCAGGTCGCGGTTGCGGTAGACGGTGATGATGTGAGTCGCCGGGGTGGAGGATCTTCAAAGCTATCGATGTGGCAGCAAGCGCGTATCGCCGCATCCCCTGTAACCGGCCTCTAGCCGGTATTCTCCATAGCAAGAAGTTGCCTTCTCACCGCCGGTGGAAAGTCGACGAACACGAAGTGGCTGCGGTGGTACAGGTAGTCCTCGCCGCTCTCGTCGACGATCCGGACGAAATCGTCCTTCACCGCTTCCGGGTCCGGAATGAGCCGGTACACCTTGCCCGGAATGAGGGACGCCTTATAGCCAGCGTTGTCGATACACAATGCAAATGGCTTCGTAGGTTGCCTCATGGCTCGTCCAGATAACGCTTGATCTTCAGATCTCGCCTTCCGATGCCGTGAGCCTCGTACCAGTGCAGCTCCACCTTCCGCTCGGCGCCGCTCGGCAGGCGAACCCGGGCAACCCCTTTGAGCTTTCGCCAGCGCCCGCGGCCGTACGCCTTGCGCAGATAGGCCCGGATCTTAACACTGGTCCCTCGGGCAATCGGCTCGACGGCCTCGATCGGGCCGATTATCTCGAAATCCATACCAAGCCACCGATCACGCCTTCACGCCCGCCTCGTGCAGCCCCCCCCGAGGTCGTGGGCGAAGGCGATGGGCGGTCCTCGCAGCACACCGTACGCACGCCCTCCGGCCAGAGTAAGCGTTGATCACCCGGTAGCGCCCGCTCGGATCGGTATCTGTTCAGCGGGCGGGGTCCCATTGGCCGGTGACGATCAGGACGCGGTCGAGCAGCGCATGGAGCGGCTTCTCGAGGCACATCCGTCTGGCATCGACACCGCGGGCGGCGGCGAGCGCGAGGAGCGCGTCGCCGAGGCTGGCGGGGGTGGCGACCCCGGACCCGCGCCCCGCGGTCCCGGCAGCACCCGATGCGCGCATCGAAGCGCGTGACGGGGGGGCGAACCGGCGGGAGCTCGGTGTGGAGCTGGGCCTCGATGCGCTCCTCCTCGAGCGGCCCCTGGCAGCTCGAGGAGACCCCTGGCCTCGAGCGCCCCGAGCAGCTCTTGCACTCCCAGACCTTCAGCCCTCCGTTGGCTCGGCGCCACTCGAGCCGCTCGCAGAACGTGTAGGCGAGCTCCTGGCGACTCAGCCCCCGGCTGCGCGCCACCACATCGTGGATCAGCGAGAGCTCCTCGGCGCTGAACGCCCGGCCCTTGAACACCAGTTCCGGGATGGCGGTCACGGTACTCATCGCCACGTACTCTATCGACGCGGTTGCGAAATGCTCAGCCCCCACCCGGACTCGGGCTCGCAGCCGACCTCGCGGCCCCTTCGATCACGACGCTTGAGCCTCCGAACCCGCTAAACAAGCACCTCGGACTAAGCCTCCACCCCGTAGCGCTCCATCCAGTTCTTGAAGGTCTGATAGCTGCGCAGGCCCACCAGCCGGG
>CAZRGU010000061.1:0-14944 GCA_964599705.1 uncultured Ectothiorhodospiraceae bacterium
GACCTGACCCCATCCGCTCCGGGCAGGTGAGGAGCTGGCAATGAGGAACGGCTCGCGTGCCGCCCAGCTCCGCGAGCGCATCGCCCGCGAGGCCGGGCGGCTGATGCACGAGAGCGGCATCCGCGACTACGAGCTGGCCAAGCGCAAGGCCGCGGCGCGCCTCAACCTCGGGGCGAGCGTGGCCCTGCCGCGCAACCGCGAGGTCGAGCTCGCGGCCCGCGAGTACCAGCGCCTCTTCCACGCCGAGGCGAGCGCGCGCGCGCTGCGCGAGCGGCTGGCCGTGGCCCGTGAGGCGATGCGCCTGCTGGCGCGCTTCCGGCCGCGCCTGGTCGGGCCGCTGCTCGACGGGGTCGCCGAGGCCGGCGGCGGGGTCTCCCTGCACCTGCTCTGGGACCCGCCCGAGGAGGTCGCGCTGTTTCTCGCCGAGCGCGGCATCGATCACCAGGCCGGCGAGCAGCGCCTGCGGGTCGCCGGCGGCGAGCAGGTGCGCCTGCCCGCCTACCGCTTCCTGGCCGGCGAGGTGGCCGTCGAGCTGGTGGTGTTCGCGGCCCGGATGCGCCGCCGCGTCCCGCTCAGCCCGGTCGACGGCCGGCCGATGCGCCGCGCGGCCCTGGCCGAGGTCGAGCGGCTCCGCGGCCTCGATGGCTGAGCGCGAGGCGCGCCGCGACCCGCCAGTCCTCGCGGTGGCCCTGCGCGCCCCGGTGCGCGGCTGCTTCGAGTACCTGCCGCCGCCCGGCGACGCCCCGCTGCCGGCTCCCGGGACCCGGGTACGGGTGCCGTTCGGGGGCGCCCGAAGGGTCGGGGTGGTGATGGCCGCCGGTGCGCCCGGCGCGCTGCCCCGCGAGCGCCTGCGCCGGGTCCTCGAGGTGCTGGACGCCGACCCCCTGCTGCCCGCCGACCTCCTCGAGCTGCTGCGCCGGGCGGCCCGCTACTTCCATCACCCGATCGGCGAGGCGATCGCCGCGGCCCTGCCGGCCGGGCTGCTCGCCGGACGGGCGCTGCCGCCGGCCCTCGAGGAGCGCTGGTTCGCGACCGAGCGCGGGCATCGCGAGGGGGTCGCGCTGCTCGCCCGCGCGCCCCGCCAGGCGGCGCTGCTCGCCCGCCTCCTCGAGCTGCCCGCCGGGGGCGGCGAGGCCGAGCTGCGCGGGCTCGCCCCGCGCTGGCGCGAGACCCTGGCCGCGCTGGCCGCCAAGGGGCTTGCCGAGCGGCGCGCGAGCGCCCTGCCCGCGGCCCCCGGCGGCCCGCCCGCAGCCCTCGAGCCGGCCCAGCGCCGGGCGGTGGCGGCGGTGCTCGCCGAGCGCGGGCGCTTCCGCAGCTTCCTCCTCGAGGGGGTCACCGGCAGCGGCAAGACCGAGGTCTATCTGGCCCTGATCGAGGCCCTGGCCACCGGCGGCGGCCAGGCCCTGGTGCTGGTGCCCGAGATCGGCCTGGCCCCGCAGACCCTGCGCCGCTTCCGCGAGCGGCTCGGCGAGCGGGTCGTGGTGCTGCACTCGGGGCTCAGCGACGGCGAGCGGCTGGCCGCCTGGAGCCGGGCCCGGGCCGGCACCGCGCGGGCCGTGATCGGGACCCGCTCGGCGGTGCTCGCCCCGCTCGCGCGCCTCTCCCTGGTGGTGGTCGACGAGGAGCACGACCCGTCCTACAAGCAGCAGGAGGGGTGGCGCTACTCGGCCCGCGACCTGGCGGTGATGCGCGCCCGCCTGGCCGGGGTGCCGGTGGTGCTCGGCTCGGCGACCCCCTCGCTCGAGACCCTGGACAACGTGCGCCGCGGCCGCTACCAGGCGCTGTCGCTGCCGCGGCGCGCGGGCGGCGCGAGCAGCCCCTCGATCGAGGTGATCGACATCCGCGCCCGGGCGCTGCGCGGCGGGCTCTCCGAGCCGCTGCTCGCCGCGCTGGCCGCGGCCCTCGAGGCCGGCGATCAGGCGCTGCTCTTTCTCAACCGCCGCGGCTACGCGCCGACCCTGCTCTGTCACGCCTGCGGCTGGGTGGCGCGCTGCGCGCGCTGCGACGCCCACCTGGTCCACCACCGCGCCGAGCAGCGCCTGATCTGCCACCACTGCGCGGCCTCGCGCCCGCCTCCGGCGCGCTGCCCGGAGTGCGCCAGCGACGCGCTGCGCTCCCTCGGACTGGGCACCGAGCGGCTCGCCGAGGCCCTCCGCAGGCACTTCCCGGCGGCCCGTATCGACCGCCTCGACCGCGACAGCACGCGCCGTCGCGGGGCCCTCGAGGCGGCCCTCGAACGGGTCCGCAGCGGCAGCACCGACATCCTCGTCGGCACCCAGATGCTCGCCAAGGGCCATCACCTGCCCGGGGTCACCCTGGTCGGGATCGTCGATGCCGACGCCGGGCTGCTGAGCGCCGACTTCCGGGCCCCGGAGCGGATGGCCCAGCTCCTCATCCAGGTGGCCGGACGCGCCGGGCGTGGTCAGCGCCGCGGCCGGGTGCTGGTCCAGACCCACCACCCCGAGCACCCGCTGCTCTCCACCCTGCTGCGCCACGGCTACCGGCGCTTCGCCGCCGCGGCGCTCGCCGAGCGGCGCGCGGCGGGCCTTCCCCCGGCGGCCCACCAGGCGCTGCTGCGGGTCGCCGCCCACCAGCGCGCCGCGGCCGAGCGCTTCGTCCAGGCGGCCGCGCGAGCCGCCGCCCCTCCGCCCGGCGTGAGCCTGCTCGGGCCGGTGCCGGCGCCGATGGAGCGCCGCGCCGGCCAGCACCGCTTCCAGCTCCTCGCCGAGGCCGCGCGGCGCGCCGACCTGCACGGCTTCCTGGAGGGCTGGCTGGCGGCCGTCGAGCGCCTGCCCGGGGCGCGCAGCGCGCGCTGGTCGATCGACGTCGATCCGATCGACCTCTACTGAGAGTTTGTGAGAAAACCGCGCGTCCCCGCCCCGCGCAGCGGCGAGATATCCGGGCTAGAATACGCGCCCCCCTGACCTTCCGGACACCCGTGAAGCAGCACATCGAGCAGCTCCTCGGCGAGGCCCTGGCGGCGCTGCGCGACGCCGGCGAGCTGCCCGCGGGGCTCGAGCAGCCGGTACCGGTCGAGCGCAGCCGGCGCCGCGGCCACGGCGACTTCGCCTCTCCCCTGGCGCTCGCCCTCGGCAAGCGCCTGGGCCGCAACCCGCGAGCGCTCGCCGAGCGGCTGCGCGCGCACCTGCCGGCCTCGGATCGGGTCGCGCGGGTCGAGATCGCCGGTCCCGGGTTCCTCAACTTCCACCTTCGCGACGACGCCCTGGTGCGGGTCGTGCCCGAGATCCTCGCCGCCGGCGCGGCCTACGGGCGCGGGCGGCTCGGCGCCGGGCGCCGGGTCCAGGTCGAGTTCGTCTCCGCCAACCCGACCGGACCGCTGCACGTCGGCCACGGGCGCGGCGCGGCCTACGGCGATGCCCTCGCCAACCTGCTCGCGGCGGCCGGCTTCGAGGTCGAGCGCGAGTACTACGTCAACGACGCCGGGCGCCAGATGCACATCCTCGCGCTGAGCGTCTGGCTGCGCTACCTGGAGCGCTGCGGGGAGCCGGTGGCGTTCCCGGCCAGCGGCTACCAGGGCGGCTACGTCGCGGCCATCGCCGAGCGGCTCCACCAGCGCGAGGGTGAGGCGTTGCGGGTGGCGGCCGCCGAGCTGGCCGCCGGCCTGCCGCCCGACCAGCCGGCCGGTGGCGACCGCGAGCGCCACGTCGACGCGCTCGCCGAGCGGGCCCGCGCGCTGCTCGGCGAGCAGCGCTACCGGCGCGTCCACACCCTGGTCCGCGACCTCCAGGTCGACGAGATCCGCGACGACCTGGCCGCCTTCGGGGTGCACTACCAGCGCTGGTTCTCGGAGCGCTCGCTCTACGAGAGCGGCGCCATCGAGGCGCTGCTCGAGCGGCTGCGTGCCAGCGGTCACTGCTACCAGCGCGACGGCGCGCTGTGGTTCCGCTCCACCGCCTTCGGCGACGAGAAGGACCGGGTGCTGGTGCGCGAGAACGGCGAGCCGACCTACTTCACCCCCGATCTCGCCTACCACGTCGACAAGCTCGAGCGCGGCTTCGAGCGGGTGATCGACGTCTGGGGGGCCGATCACCACGGCTACGTGGCGCGCATGAAGGGCGGGCTGGCCGCGCTCGGCTATCCCCCCGAGCGCCTCGACGTGCTGCTGGTGCAGTTCGCCAACCTCTACCGCGGCGGGGAGCGGGTGCAGATGTCGACCCGCAGCGGCGAGTTCGTGACCCTGCGCGAGCTCCGCGAGGAGGTCGGGCGCGACGCGGCCCGCTTCTTCTACGTGATGCGCCGCTGCGAGCAGCACCTCGACTTCGACCTCGACCTGGCGAAATCCCAGTCGAGCGACAACCCGGTCTACTACGTCCAGTACGCCCACGCGCGGGTGATGAGCGTGCTGCGCGAGGCCGCCGCCCGCGGCATGGCCTTCGACGGCCCGGTCGAGGGTGAGGCGCTGGCCCGGCTCACCGAGGAGCACGAGCAGGCGCTGCTGCGCACCCTGGCGCGTTTCCCGGAGCTGATCGAGGCGGCCGCCCGCGCGCTCGAGCCCCACCAGATCGCCTTCTACCTGCGCGAGCTCGCCCACCAGCTTCACACCTACTACAACGCCCACACCTTCCTGGTCGAGGAGGAGGCGCTGCGCCGCGCACGCCTGGCGCTGGTCAGCGCCACCGCGCGGGTGATCGCCAACGGGCTGGCCCTGCTCGGCGTCTCGGCGCCCGAGCGGATGTAGCGCCCGGGACGGCGAGCGCGGCGATGGTCAAGGACTTCAAGAAGCCCGAGCCGCGCCCGCGCCGGCCGCGTGCCAAGCCGCGCCCCGCGCCTGCCCGGCGCCGCCCCTGGCTGTGGTTCCTCGCCGGGGTCGGCTGCGGGGCGGTGGGGATGTGGCTCGCCTACAACCCGCAGGCGGTCCCCCCGGAGCTGCGCGCCGCGGCCAGGCGGGGCAGCGAGGCGGTGCGCCCGAGCCCCGGGCGGCCGCCACCGGCCACCCGCTACGAGTTCTACACCCTGCTCCCCGAGATGGAGGTGGCGGTGCCCGACGTCGAGCTCGAGCGCCCCCGCGAGCCGCCGGCGCCCCCCGCCGCCGGCCCGTCCGAGGCGAGCCCGGCCCCGCCCGGGACCACCTACGTGCTTCAGGTCGCCTCCTTCCGGCGCGCCGCCGACGCCGAGCGGCTCAAGGCCGAGCTCGCCCTGCTCGGCCTCGAGGCCCGCATCCAGACCGTCTCGATCAACGGCGAGCAGACCTGGCACCGGGTCCGGCTCGGTCCGTTCGCGGACCTCACCGCGCTCGACGAGGCGCGCTCCCGGCTCGGAGAGAACGGCCTCAAGGCGCTGGCCCTGCGGATCCGCGGCTGAGGGCGCCGGCCGGCTCAAGCGGGGGCCCGCGCGGCCGCTAACCCCGGTGGGCGCCGTGCCGGGCAGGCCGCGGGCCACTGCGAGCGGGAGGGCCGGGCGATGAATCGACAGTCCGTGAGCTGGGACGAGACCTGGCGGATCGGCGATCCGGAGATCGACAGCCAGCACCGCGAGCTGATCGAGCTGGTCGCCGGGCTGAGCGACGAGGACGGCTACGACGACGAGCGCCTCGCCCGGGTGCTCGACTACGCGATGTACCACTTCTCGACCGAGGAGGCCTTCCTGGAAGAGATCGGCTACCCGCAGCTCGCGGCGCACCGCGAGCTGCATCGCCAGCTCAGCGAGCGACTGTGCGCGCTGCGCGACCGCTACTGGGCCCGGTCGATCGCGCCGCAGGAGTTCCGGCGCTTCATGCTCGAGTGGGTGATCGGCCACATCCAGGACGAGGACCAGCACATCGGCGCCTTCCTCGCCGGGGGCGGCGGGACTGGAGCGGGTGATGGGAATCGAACCCACGTCATCAGCTTGGGAAGCTGAGGTTCTACCATTGAACTACACCCGCAGCGGGTCCCGATTCTAGGCCACGGCGCCGGCGAGTCAACCGGATCTCACTCGAGCGCGATCACCGCCCCCTCGCGGGCCACCCGGCAGCGCATCGGCGCCCCGTGCTCGGCGACCAGGGCCTGGGCGCGGGCCTCGATCTCGGCCATCGCCGTGTCCGGATAGCTCGGGTCGACGTGGAAGAGGTAGAGCTCGGAGACCCCGGCCTCGAGCGCGCAGCGCACCGTGTCGAGGTAGCACGAGTGCCCCCAGCCGCGCTTGCGGGCATAGTCCTCGGGGGTGTACTGGGCATCGTGGATCAGGATGTCGACGCCGCTCATCAGCTCGATGGTGCGCCCCCGCTCGGCCTCCCTCATCTCCACCATCAGCGCCCGCTCGTCGTCCTCGAACTCGTCCATGCGCTCCTCGATCGAGCGGTCGATGAAGCCGAGCTCGTTGTCCGAGGCGTAGACGATGGTCTTGCCGCAGGCCTCGATGCGGTAGGCAAGGGTGCTGCCCGGATGGTGGACGTTGACCGGGCGGACCTGGATCGGGCCCAGCGAGAAGCCCGCCTCGGGGGCCGCCCGGTACTCGATGTCGGCCAGCCAGGTCTCGGTCTCGACCGGGAAGTAGGGCGCCTTCATCTGCTCGGCGATGAGGTGCTCGACCTCCTCGGCGCCGTTGCCGGGGCCGTAAAAGGTGATCCGCCACCCGGGGATGAAGGCGGGGACGAAGAACGGCAGGCCGGAGATGTGGTCCCAGTGGTAGTGGGTCAGCGCGATGTCGAGCTGGCGGCCTGCCCCGCTGGCCAGCAGCTCGTTGCCGAGCGGAATCACCCCGGAGCCGGCGTCGCAGACCAGCAGCTGCGCGCCGACCCGGATCTCGACGCAGGAGGTGTTTCCTCCGACCCCGAGATGGCTCTCGTAGGGCGCCGGATAGGAGCCACGCACACCCCAGAAACGCAGGTAGCTGCGCGGCCGCGGAGCGCTCACCGAGGCCCGCCTTCGCCGTCCCGGGGCGCCGCGCCGGTGTGCCGCTCGATGACCGCGCGGATCTCGCGCGCCCGCAGCGGCTTGAGCAGGTACTCCGCGGCCCCGAGATCACGCGCGATCTGGCGGTCCTGGTGGTAGTCCTTGGAGGTCACCATGACCACCGGGGTGTCGCGGTGGTGCTCGAGCGCACGGACCCGCTTGAGCAGGGTCAGGCCGTCGGTGCCGCGCATCAGCACGTCGAGGAACACGAGGTCGGCGCGGTGCTCGCTGAGGTAGCGCAGCGAGTCCTCGGGCGAGCGGAAGGTGTGCAGGTCCACGGCCAGCGCCCGGGCGCCGAGCCGGTACAGGGCCAGCGACGGAACGTTGTCGTCGACGACCACCACGCTGGGGATGTCCGCGCTCACCCCGAGCCCCGGTCCGAGTGGCTGATACGCCTCATAATCGTAATAATTTAGCAGCTTTGCATGCATGAGTTCATGGACCGTTCTAGCATTCGCACGGTGCGCAGCTACGTCCTGCGCGGGGGCCGAACCACGCCCGCCCAGCGGCGCGCCATCGCCCGCTGCTGGCCGCGCTTCGGCGTCGAGCGCCGGGGCACCCTCGACCTCGACTCGCTCTTCGGCCGCCACGCCCCGAGGATCCTCGAGATCGGCTTCGGAATGGGCGACGGCCTCGCCGCGGCGGCCGCCGCAAGCCCGGCGCGCGACTTCCTCGGGGTCGAGGTCTATGAGCCGGGTATCGGTCGCCTGCTGGGCGAGCTTGAGCGGCGCGGGCTCGAGAACGTGCGGGTGGTGCGCGAGGACGCGATGGCGCTGCTCGAGGACGGCCTCCCGGCGGGCTCGATCGCCGAGGTCTGGCTGTTCTTCCCGGACCCCTGGCCGAAGAAGCGCCACCACAAGCGCCGCCTCGTCCAGCCCGCCTTCGCCGAGCGGGTGCGCGCGGTGCTCGAGCCCGGTGGCCGCCTGCGCCTGGCCACCGACTGCGCCGACTACGCCAGGCACATGCTCGCCGTGCTCGAGGCCTGCCCGGGCCTGCGCAACCTCGCCGGTCACGGCGCGACCCTCCCCGGCCCTCAGGGCCGGGAGGCGAGCAAGTTCGCCCGCCGCGGCGCCCGCGAGGGCCGCGCGATCCACGATCTCGCCTTCGTGCGCAGCGACTGAGCGGCGCTCCTCGACGGGCGGCGGCCGGCGCGCGCTCACGGCATGATCTCGGCGAAGCTCTCGAGGGCCGGAAACTCGCCGGCCGGGGGGCGGGCCGGTGCCCGGCTGTCGGGACGGCGGATGGTGAGCAGGTGGGCGATGCCGAAGCGGCGCGCTGCGCGCAGCACCGCGAGGTTGTCGTCGATCAGCAGGGTGCGCCCGGGCTCGAAGGGCTCGCGGCGCTGCAGCCGTCCCCAGAAGGCCGGCTGCTCCTTGGGCACCCCGAGGTCGTGGGCGCAGACCACGGCGTCGAGGGCCGGCCCGAGGCCGGTGCGCTCGAGCTTGAGCTCGAGGCTGCGCCGGTGGGCGTTGGTGACCAGCACCGGGCGCTTGCCGGCCCGCCGGCAGGCGCGCAGAAAGGCCCGCGCCTGCGGGCGGGTGGCGATCAGGTGGGCAACCTCGCCCTTGAGCGCCGCGATGTCCAGCCCCAGCTCGCGGCTCCAGTGATCCAGGCAGTACCATTGCAGCGTCCCCTCGAGGCGCCGGATCCGGGGCAGCAGCTCGGCCCGGGCGTCCTCGAGGCTGAGGCCGCGGGCCTCGCCGTAGCGCAGCGGCACGTGCTCGAGCCAGAAGTGGGTGTCGAACCGCAGGTCGAGCAGTGTCCCGTCCATGTCGAGGAGCACGCTGTCGATGTCCGTCCAGTCGATCATGGCCGCCAGTGTGGCCGCCGGAGGCGAGCGCGGCAATGCCCCCGCCTGGCCGCCGCCCGGCGGGCGGCGGAGCGCGGCTTGAGCATCGAGACGCTCGCCACCCGGCTCCTGGCCGCCGTCGAGGCGATCGCCCGTGGCGCCGGCGAGCGGATCCTCGAGGTCTATGCGCTCGACTTCGCGGTCACCCGCAAGGCCGATGACTCGCCGGTGACCGCCGCCGACACCCGTGCCGACGCCTACATCCGCGAGCACCTCACCCGGCTGGAGCCCTCGCTGCCGGTGCTCTCCGAGGAGTCACGGGTGCCGCCGCTGGCCGAGCGGCGGGGCTGGGAGACCTTCTGGCTGGTCGATCCGCTCGACGGCACCCGCGGCTTCGTGCGGCGCAGCGGCGAGTTCGTGGTCAGCATCGCCCTGGTCCACGCCCACCGGCCGGTGCTCGGGGTGATCCATGCGCCGGTTCGCGCCCGCACCTACAGCGCGGCTCGCGGCGCCGGGGCGTGGCGCAGCGAGCGCGGCGAGCGGCAGCGGATTCGTACCCGCCGTTGCCCCCGGGGAGCACCGACGGTGGCGGCGAGCCGCTCGCGGCGCGATCCGCGCACCCGGCGCCTGCTCGCCGCGCTCGGGGCGAGCGAGGTGCTGCGGGTGGGCAGCGCACTGAAGTCGTGCCTGGTCGCCGAGGGTCGTGCCGACCTCTATCCCGGGTTCGGCGAGACCTCGGAGTGGGACACCGCGGCCGGGCAGTGCCTGGTCGAGGAGGCCGGCGGCGCGATGGTCGACCTCGAGGGGTTGCCGCTGCGCTACAACCGCGCCGAGCGCTTGATCAATCCGCCGTTCCTCGCCTTCGGCGACCCCGCGCGCGACTGGCTGCGCCATGTCCGTGCCGAGCGCGCCGGTGGCCGCTGAGCGAGGCGGCGCCGGGCAAGCCCGCGGGCGGTGAGCGACGCCTGTCCGGGGTTGCCGCCGCCGGCGCTGCTGGCCCTCGCCGCGGCGTTCCTGTTCGCGCTCGGCGTCCAGCTCGCGCGGCTCGGCATGCGCCACATCGACCCGCGCACCGCGACCCTGATCACCATCGCCACGGCCGCGCTGCTCTACTGGCTCGCCTCGCCGCTGTACCTGCGCCTCGAGTACTGGCGCTCCCCGGCGCTGCTGCTGTTCGCGGCCATCGGGCTGTTCCGTCCGGTGCTCTCCGGAAACCTCGGGATGGCGGGAACCTACCGGCTCGGACCCACCATCAGCAGCACCGTGGCCGGGGTCTCGCCGCTGTTCGGGGTGGCCTTCGGGGCGCTGCTGCTCGGCGAGCGGGCGAGCAGCGTGATGCTGGCCGGCACCGTGGCGATCGTGGCCGGGGTGATGATCCTGTCGTGGCGAGGCGAGGTGCGCCGCGACTGGCCGCTGTGGGCGCTCGGCCTGCCGCTGGGGGCCGCGCTGCTGCGCACCCTCGCCCAGGGCCTGGCCAAGATCGGCATGGAGGTGCTCCCCGATCCGTTCTTCGTCGGCCTGGTCGGCTACACGGTCTCGCTGCTCGTGGCCGTGGCGGCGCACGCCCGCTCGGCACGCCGCGGCGCGCTCGCCGGGCCGGGCTCGGGCTGGCTGGTGGCCACCGGCCTGGCCTACGGGACGGCGATCCTGTCGCTGAACACCGCGCTGGGCTGCGGGGCGATGGTGACCGTGGCCCCGATCGTGGCCACGGCGCCGCTGTTCACCCTGCTGCTCGGGCTCAGCGTGTTCCGCGAGCGCCAGATCAGCGTGCGGGTGGCGCTGGCGGTGGTGCTGGTCTGCGCCGGGGTGATCCTGGTCAGCGCCTAGCCCGCATCGTTGAGCGATGCGCCATGCTACCCTTTGCCCTGGAGCTGTCACCGGCGAGCGCGACGCCGCGTGCCTCGGAGCGGAGACCGACCATGCGGACCATCCTGCTGCCCTTCTTCGACGACCAGGCGGCGAGCGCCGCGCTGGCGGTATCCTGGACACTTGCCGAGCGCTTCGGCGCCCACCTCGAGGGCGTGTTCATCCTCCGCCCGCCGCAGGTCTTCGACGGCGAGGGAATCGCGCTCGCCGGCTCCTATCTGACCCAGATCAAGGAAGAGGGGCGGCGTCTCGCCGATAGTGCTGCCAGCCGCTTCGAGGACGAGATGCGCGGCCGCGGCATCGAGCTGGCACCGCTCGATCCGGCGGCGCGCTCGGCGAGCGCCAGCTGGCGCGAGCTCGACGGACTCGAGGGCCAGGTGATCGGCGAGCACGGCCGGCTCTTCGACCTGGTGGTGGTCGGGCGCGACTATGGCCAGCCGTGGATCGACTGGAACGTGGTCTGCGAGGCGGCGCTGTTCGAGAGCGGGCGCCCGGTGCTGGTGGCCAGCGCCACGCCGCCGCAGACCCTTGGCGAGCGCATCGTCGTCGCCTGGAACGGGAGCACCGAGAGCGCCCGCTCGGTCTCCTTCGCGATGCCGCTGCTCGCCGCGGCACGCGAGGTCACGGTGCTGACCGTCGAGGGGGGCACGGTACCGGGCCCCAGCGGTGCCGAGCTCGCCCGGCACTTGGCGCGCAACGGCGTCCCGGCGGTCGAGCGCAGCGCGATGCTCGCCGGGCGCAGCGTCGGCGAGGCGATCGAGGACGAGGCCCGGAAACTCGCGGCCGATCTGATCGTCAAAGGGGCCTACACCCACAGCCGCCTGCGCCAGCTGGTCTTCGGCGGCGCCACCCGGCACCTGCTCCAGCGCGCCGAGCTGCCGGTGCTGATGGCGCACTGAGCACGCGCCGCGACAGGGACGACACGGAGACGGGATTCGGGCATGGACGAGAGCGCGAGCAGCCCCGGGGGAGGGACCAGCGCCGCGGCCCCGCGGCGCCGGCCGATGCTGCGCTTCGCGCTGCCGGCACTGGTATTCGTCGGCATCGCGGTCTTTCTCGGCATCGGCCTGACCAAGGACCCGCGCGAGATCCCCTCGCCGCTGATCGGCAAACCGATCCCGCAGTTTGACCTGCCACCGGTCCAGGGACGCACCCTCGGGCTGTCGAGCGGCGACCTGCGTGGCGAGGTCTCGCTGGTCAACGTCTTCGCCTCCTGGTGCGTGGCCTGTCGCGAGGAGCACCCGCTGCTGCTCGAGGTCAGCCACAAGGGGCTGGTCCCGATCCACGGGCTCGACTACAAGGACAAGCCGGCCGATGCCGCCGCCTGGCTCGACAGCCTCGGCGATCCCTACCGGCGCACCGGTGCCGACATCGCCGGGCGGGTCGGGATCGACTGGGGCGTCTACGGGGTCCCGGAGACCTTCGTGATCGATCGCCAGGGGCGCATCGCCTACAAGCAGATCGGACCGATCACCCGCGAGGTGCTCGAGCAGACCCTGCTGCCGCTGGTCGAACGGCTGCGCCAGCGGTCCTGAGCCGGCGATGCTCGAGGTCTCCGGGATCGGTGTCGTGACCGCCTTCGTCGCGGGGATCATCTCGTTCCTGTCGCCCTGCGTGCTGCCGCTGGTCCCCGGCTACCTGTCCTATGTCGCCGGCAACTCGGCGGGAGCCGGCGAGGAGGGGGGAGGGCGCTCGCGGCTCCACATGATCGGGCTCAGCCTGTGCTTCGTGCTCGGCTTCTCGGCGGTGTTCGTCGCCCTCGGCGCGAGCGCCACCCTGCTCGGGCGGGTGCTGCTCGCCTACCGCTACGAGACCAACATCATCGGCGGCGCGATCATCATCATCTTCGGGCTGTTCATGACCGGCCTGATCAAGCTGCCCTGGCTCGAGCACGACGTTCGCTACCACGGCGCGGTCAAGGGGCGTGGACCGGGAACGGCCTTCGTGCTGGGGGTCGCGTTCGCCTTCGGCTGGACGCCGTGCATCGGCCCGGTGCTCGGCGCGATCCTCACCGTGAGCGCGGTCTCGCCCGGGGTCTCGAGCGGAACCGCGCTGCTCGCCGTCTACGCCCTCGGGCTGGGCGTCCCGTTCGTGCTCGCCGCGACCTTCACCGGCGAGTTCGTGGCCCGCATGGGGCGGCTGCGCCGCCTCGGGCGACCGCTCCAGATCGTGGCCGGCGGGCTGATGATCCTGATGGGCGTGGCGATGATCACCGGCTGGCTGTCGCGCTTCGCCTACTGGATGCTCGAGGCCTTCCCGGTGCTCGCCGAGATCGGCTGAGCAGCAGCGCGAGCGCGGCGGCGAGCAGGCCGGCGCTCCCCGGGCCCGGCACCGCGGCCGCCGTGCCCCGCCAGTCGATGCGCAGGTCATCGAGCGCGAGCTGATCGCGGCTCCCCCGGCCGCCGGCGTCCTCGAGCCACCAGCGCAGCCGCACCTCGGTGGCGCCGGCCAGCGCCGCGGCCGGGATCGACACCCGGTGCTGGCGCCCGCTCCAGGCCGCCGCGGCGGTCGCGCCCGCCGGGCTGATCCGGGTCGCGCCCGCCAGGCCGTGAGCCCCGGGCCGATCGGGACGCTGCCAGGTGAGGGTTAGACGGGTCGCCCGCCCGGCGTCGTTGAGGACATAGCTGCGGTAGCCGATCGCGAGCGCGCTGGCGGCCGGTGGCATCGCCAGGGGCAGGCGCAGCTCGACCCCGCCCGGGGTCAGGTCGGCGGCGGTCGGCTGGAAGCCGAGCGCGGGATTTCCCTCCCCGACCTCGAATGCGTAGACCCCGCCGGCGCGCACCGCCCCGGCGGCCGGTCCGCGCCCGCCGTGGCCGCCGCTGCGCCGCTCGCCGAAGGCGCTGTCGCCGTCGCTCAGGCCGCGCAGGCGCCAGCGCAGCGAGTCGAGCGTGCCACCGCCCCCGCCGGGGGCGAGGCCGCTGGCCGTGTAGTGGTCGAAGCGTTCGAGAAAGATCGGCAGCGCCTCGGCGCCGGCAGCGGGCACCAGCAGCGCCAGCGCGGCCAGCGCCGACCTCGCGACGGCGGACGCCGGCCGGACAGTGGGGGTAGCAGCGGCCATCTCGAGAACCTCCCCGCCGGGCGGCGCGTGGTGCGGTCCCGGCTCGCAGGAGGAGGCTACGCCGCCCGCCGATGCCGGTCTGGAGCCGGCCGGCGGCGCGCGTGTAGGCGCGGGGGAATGCCCCGCTCAGACGATCAGCACCAGCTCGTAGGCGACCAGCAGCGCCAGGACCGCGAGGACCCCGTAGAGCAGTCCGCTCACCGGCACCCGCGAGAACAGCTGGAGGCGCGCGTACAGCACCATCCACACCACCGCGAAGCCGGTGCAGGCCACCTTGAGCCACACGAACGGAGCGAGCCCCTGGGCGAGCACCAGCCGGGCCACCGGATTGGCCTCGGTCGCGGCGCCGGAGGCGAGCAGCGCGGCGCTGAGCGCGGCGTCGGCCATGCTCAGGAGGAGGGCGGCCAGCGCCGCCGCGACGAACCGGGGCGGGTAGCGATCGAGGATCATGCCCGGCGAGTCGGCCGCCCGGCGCACCCGCCGGCGGCGCCCGCGCCGCGCCTGGCGCCAGTCGCCGAGCAGGCGCTGGCGGCGGCGCCGGTCACGGCGCCTGCGCCGCTCGCCCCGCGGCGCCGGCTGCGGCTCGCTCATCGACACCATCCCCCACGCCCGAAGCGGGCACCAGGGTACCCTTTTGCCAGCTCGCGACCCGTGGATCAAGCGACTTTCCTTCCCCGCGCGGGAGCGAGAGGTCGCTCATGGAGCGGCGAGCGGCTCCCCGCCCCCCGGGCCGCGCAGCGTCGCGACCGGCGCGCAGCGACCCGGCCCCTCCTCGCCGCCCTCCAAACCCGCCCCGCGCCCGGCCCCGGCGAGCAGGTCACGGAAGACCGCTGCCTGACGGTCACCCGCTGCCGCCGCGAGGCTGTACCACCGATAGGCCTTGCGGTCGTCGGGGGCGAGATCGAGAAACGGCCACGGATCCTCGCGCAGGCGGTCCTCGTTGTACCAGTGACCGAGCTGCAGCCGGGCCGGGGCATAGCCGGCCAGCGCGGCGCGGCACATCCAGCCGACTGCCCGGCGGTCACGTCGCTCGGCGTAGTGGAGGGCGAGCCGGTAGGCCGCGGCCGGCTCGCCGCGCCGGCCGTGCTCGCGCAGGCGCTCGAGGCGGTCGTTCTGCCAGGCCTCCTCGGCGCTCGGGCGGCGCTCCTCGGCGTACTCGTCGGCATACTCGATCGCGGTCACCACCGCGGCCTGGGCGAGGTTGCTGAGCAGCATCGTGCCCGGATCCATGCACCCGGCAAGCCCCAGGCATGCGACCAGGACGGCGATCTGCCTCATCGGAACCCCTCTCCTCGTACCCCAAGTCTAGCCCGGATATCTCACCGATCCCCGGCTGCG
>CAZRGU010000062.1:0-14863 GCA_964599705.1 uncultured Ectothiorhodospiraceae bacterium
GCCCACCCCGGCTGACCTCGTTGCCAGGGCAGATGGATCGGCGGTCGCAGCCGTGGACCGGTGAGATATCCGGGCTAGAGGCGATCGCGGCGTGCGCCGCCGAGCGGGGGCTGGCGGTGCGTGGCGCCTTCCATCCGCGTCCCGAGGATGGCGTTCCAGCGCTCGCCGGGGGGGATGCCACGGGCACCCTGGTGCTGCTCGGCAATGCCGGACCCGGCATGTGGCCGCACTTCGCCGCCTCGCCCGAGGCCGGCGACGGGCGCCCCGATCCGCTCGATCGCTGGAGCCGGCGGGTGATCGAGGCGCTGGCCCGGGAGCTCGGCGCGCGGGCGCTGTATCCCTTCGGGGGGCCTCCCCACCTGCCCTTCCAGCGCTGGGCGCGGCGCGCCGGACCGCTCTTTCCCTCGCCGATCGGCCCGCTGATCGATCCCCGCTACGGGCTCTGGCACGGCTACCGCGGCGCGCTCGCCTTCGCCGAGCGCCTGGCGCTGCCGGACCTCCCGCCGGCCGACAACCCGTGCCGGTCGTGCGCCGATCGCCCCTGCCTGCACGCCTGCCCGGTCGGGGCGTTCGCCGACCGGCGCTACGACGTCGGCGCCTGCGCGGCGCACCTGCGCGCCGCGGCCGGGGACGAGTGCCGGGGGCGGGGCTGCCTGGCCCGGCGGGCCTGCCCGGTGGCGGCCGATCAGGCCTACGGCGAGGCCCAGCAGCGCTTTCACATGCGCGCCTTCCTGGCGGCACGGTGAGCGATGCGGGCTTGCCGCGCGCGCCGGGCGGCGACTACATTGCGCCGGGCGTGAGGTCGAGGAGAGGGGCATGAGCGCGCTGCGCGAGGAGCTGCACGGCTACTACTTCGAGGAGCTCGAGGTCGGGATGACCGCGGTCTTCTCGAAGACCATCGGCGAGGCCGACGTGGCCGCCTTCGCCGCGGCCTCGGGCGACGTCAACCCGCTCCACCTCGACGCCGAGTTCGCCGCCGGCACCCGCTTCGGTGAGCGGGTCGCCCACGGGATGCTCAGCGCCAGCCTGATCTCGGCCGTGATCGGCACCAAGCTGCCCGGCCCGGGCTGCATCTACCTCTCGCAGACGCTCAAGTTCCGCGCCCCGGTGCGGCTCGGCGACACCGTGGTCGCGCGGGTGACCGTGACCCGCCTGCACCCGGCCAGGGGCCACGTCTCGTGCCGCACCGAGTGCACGGTGGGCGACACCGTGGTGGTCGAGGGGGACGCCCTGATTCACGTCCCCTCGCGCTGATCCTTGCCCCCGCGACCGGTCACCGTGGATGCCGGGACCGCCCGCCGGGGCGGGCCGGTGCGGATCGGGTCCGTGGCCGTGCTGCTCGGCGGGCTGCTCGGTGCTGCCGCGCGGGCCGGCGTCGAGCCGTTCGATCGGGTCACCGTCGAGGTGGCCGGAGCCGGGGTCTCGGCGAGCGTGCCCCGCGGCTACCGGCTCGAGCGCCTCGCCGGCAATCTCCGGCGCCCGCGCATGATCACCTTCAGCGCCAGCGGCGACCTCTACGCCGGCTCGCGCGCCGGGGCGGTCTACCGGATCCCTCCGCCCTACCGCCAGGCGCGCGCCCTGGTGCGCCTCGCCGGCTACCCGCACAGCGTCGCCTTCCGCCCCGGCGAGATCGTGATCGCGCGCAGCAACGGGCTCTACCGGGCACCGTTCGATCCTGCCCGCCCGCGCCTCGCGGCCGCCGACCTGACGCTCCTTGCCCGGCTCCCGGCCGGGGGCGGTCACAGCAGCCGGACGGTGCGCGTCGGTCCCGACGGGCGGCTCTACGTCGCCCTCGGGATCGCCGGCAACTGCTCGGACCAGTACCTCGGCGAGGGCTATCCGTTCGCCGATCGGCGCGGCGGGGTGCTGGTGCTCGAGGAGGGCGGGCCGGCGCCCCGCCTGGCGGCCTTCGCCACCGGGCTGCGCAACCCGGTGGGCTTCGACTGGCACCCCGAGACCGGGGTGCTCTACGCCAGCAACAACGGGCCCGATCACCTCGGCTTCGAGGAGCCGCCGGAGTACTTCGCCCGCCTCGATCCGGGCTCGTTCCACGGCATGCCGTGGTTCCAGCTGATCGGCGGGCGGATGCGCCGCGACCCGTGCATCCGCAGCCGCCCGCCGCGCAGCGACCCGCGCCTGCCGGTGGCGACCTTTGCGGCCCGCAACGCCCCGATGGCGGTCGCCTTCGTCCCCCGCGGGGCGCTCGATCCCCGCTTCGAGGGCGACGCGGTGGTCGCCCTGCACGGCTCGTGGGCCACCCGTCCGAGCGGCGCTCCCTGGGGCAAGCGGGCCAGCCGGCGGCCGCCGAAGCTGGTGCTCGTGCGCTTCGAGCGCGGCCGGCCGGTGCGGGTCGATGACCTGGTGACCGGGTTCCAGCGCGCCGATGGCAGCCGCTGGGCGCGACCCGTGGGGGTCGCCTTCGGGCCCGACGGCGCCCTCTACTTCACCAGCGACGCCGGCATGGAGGCGCTGTTCCGCCTGCGCCCGGGATAGATCCCGGCTCAGGCGAGCAGGAAGGCGGTGCCGAGGCCGAGGATCAGCGCGAAGCCGGTGATGTCCGTGAAGGTGGTCAGCACCACCCCGCCGGCCAGCGCCGGGTCGATGCGCAGCCGGCGCAGGACCAGCGGGACGAGGACCCCGACGGCGGCCGCGACCACCAGGTTGCCGGCCAGCGCCACCCCCACGATCAGCCCGACCCGCGCATCGGCGAACCACAGGCTGGCGACCAGCGCCATCGCCACCGCCCAGACCACGCCGTTGATCACCCCGACCAGCAGCTCGCGGCGCAGCAGATCGGCGGCGTTGGAGCGCTGCACCTGGCCGAGCGCCATTCCCCGGATCATGATGGTCAGGGTCTGGGTGCCGGCGATCCCGCCCATGCTCGCCACCAGCGGCATCAGCACGGCGAGCGCCACCACCTGCTCGATGGTCGCCTCGAAGCGGCTGATCACGGCCGCCGCGATCAGCGCCGTGCACAGGTTGACGGCCAGCCACAGCAGGCGGCGCCGCGAGGTCGAGAGCACCGGGGCGAAGAGGTCCTCCTCGACGT
Organism: uncultured Ectothiorhodospiraceae bacterium; assembly: GCA_964599705.1. Taxonomy (GTDB): domain Bacteria; phylum Pseudomonadota; class Gammaproteobacteria; order HK1; family HK1; genus CAZRGU01. Next base: position 3,050 of record CAZRGU010000062.1, read on the forward strand.
CGAGCCCGGCCATGCTCATCAGCGACTCCTCGCCCTCCTCGCGGATCACGTCGACCACGTCGTCGACCGTGATCCGCCCGAGCAGCCGGCCGTGCTCGTCGATGACCGGCGCCGAGATCAGGTTGCGCTGCTCGAAGAGCCGTGCGACCTCGTGATCCGGGGTGTCGGCCGGGATCCCGGGCTGCTCGGTGCTCATCAGCTCGCCGACCACCCGCTCGGGGGGCTCGACCAGCAGGTCGGCGACCCGCAGCTCGCCGAGGTAGCGCCCGTCGCGGTCGACCACGAACAGCCGGTTGGTCTTCTCCGGGATCTCGCCGCGCCGGCGCAGGTAGCGCAGCACCACCTCGAGGGTGACGTCGGCGCGCACCGTGATCACGTCGAGGTTCATCAGCCCGCCGGCGGTGTCCTCGGGGTACTGGAGCACCGCCGCGACCCGCTCGCGGTCCTGGGCGTCCATCGCCTGCAGGACCTCCTCGACCCGCTCCTCGGGCAGGTCCTGGAGGATGTCGGCGGCATCATCGGTGTCGAGGTCCTCGGCGACGTCGGCGAGCGCCTCGGCGTCCATCTCGCGAACCCGGGCGAGACGCACCGCGTCGTCGAGCTCGGCCAGCACCTCGGTGAAGTCCTCGGCCCCGATCTGGTCCCAGACCGCGGCCCGCTCGTCCTGCGGCAGCGACTCGATGAGCGCCGCGATCTCGCCGGGATGCAGGCCCGCGAGCAGGGTGCGGACCTCCTCGAGCGCGCGCCGCTCGAGGGCGTCGCTGAGCAGATCGAGGAGCTCTTCGTTGCGGGTGTCTTCGGCGTTCTTGGTCATGGCGGGGGGATCCGGTCGCGGGCGGGCGGTGGGGCAGGGCGCATGCGGCAGCGCCGAGGCCCTGGCCAGGGTCGCATCACCGATGCCCGAGGCCCCTCACTGAGCGGGGGCACGGGCCGCGAGAGGGGGATCTCCGGTCAACTCCCCGGGGCACGGCGCCCGCCGGCCGGCGAGCGTTGCCGCTCGGCCCGGACGCCTCGCCAGGGGCTCGCCTGGCGCATCGGTGAAGGGTACACGCTAGCACGAGACCCGGGAGCGCGGAAAGCGCCCGCTGGCCGCTCGGCGCACCCCGGAGCCGGGGAGGGAAGCTCTCAGCCGCGGTTGATGGTGTCGATCAGCGCCTCGCGGGTCGAGGGCTTGACGGCGCGCATCACCCGCCGGGTCAGTCGGCGCAGCTCGCCGATGTGGCTGTCGCGGATGATCTGCTTGACCTCGAGCAGCGCGTTCGGATGGACGCTGAACTCGCGCAGCCCGAGCCCGAGGAGCAGGCGCGTGTAGCGGGTGTCGCCGGCCATCTCGCCGCACATCGCCACCGGGATGCCGGCCTTGCGCCCGGCGCGGATGGTGGTCTGGATGAGGCGCAGGACCGCCGGGTGGAGCGGGTCGTAGAGGTAGGTCACCTGGTCGTCGACCCGGTCGATGGCGATCGCGTACTGGATCAGGTCGTTGGTGCCGATCGAGAAGAAGTCGAGCTCGCGGGCGAACATGTCGGCGCAGACCGCGGCGGCCGGCACCTCGATCATCGCCCCGACCGGCATCCGTTCGTCGAAGGCCACCCCCTCGCGGCGCAGCTCGCGACGGCAGTCCTCGAGCACCTCGCGGACCTGGTGCAGCTCCTGGATGCTCGAGAGCATCGGGATCATCAGCCGCACCGGCCCGAAGGCCGAGGCGCGCAGGATGGCGCGAAGCTGCGGGCGGAACAGCGCCTGCTCGCGCAGGCACAGGCGCACCGCGCGCAGGCCGAGCGCCGGGTTGGCGAAGCTCGGCCCCTCGGGGCGCGCCCCGTCGACCTCCTTGTCGGCGCCGAGATCGAGGGTGCGGATGGTGATCGGCGCCCCGGCGAGCGCCTTGACCAGCCGCAGGTAGTCCTTGAACTGCTCCTCCTCGTCGGGCGGGTGGTCGCGGTTCATGAACAGGAACTCGGTGCGGTACAGCCCCACCCCGGCGGCCCCCCCCTCGCGGGCCGCCTCGATGTCGGCCGGCAGCTCGACGTTGGCCTCGAGCACCACCGGATCCCCGTCGGCGGTCACCGCCGGGGCCCGGCGCAGCTTGCGCCGGGCGACGCGGTGGCGCTCGATGGAGCGCTGCAGGGCGCGGTAGTGGCGGAGGATGGTCGGGGTCGGCTCGGCCAGCACCACCCCCTCGCGCCCGTCGATGATCAGCAGCTCGTCGTCGCGCAGGTAGGTGCGCGCCTCGTGCAGGCCGACCACCGCCGGGATGCGCAGGCTGCGCGCCAGGATCGCGGTGTGCGAGCTCGGCCCCCCCGACTCGGTGAGCAGCCCGGCCACCCCCTGGTACTGCATGAGTACGGTGTCGGCCGGGGTCAGGTCGTCGGCGACCACGATCCGCCCGGCCAGGCGCGGCGCGTCGACCGGCTGCGGCACCTCGCCGGCGAGCAGGATGCGCTGGACCCGGTTGACGACCTGATCGACGTCGACCTTGCGGGTCCGCAGGTAGGGGTCGTCCATCGCCTCGAAGACCGCGACCAGGGCGTCGCGCTGGGTCTTGAGGGCCCACTCGGCGTTGCAGCGCCGCTCGCGGATCATCGCCACCGGGGCGCGGGTGAACGCCGGGTCATCGAGCATCAGCAGGTGGGCGTCGATGAAGGCGGCAATGTCCCCGGCGCTGTCGGGCGGGATCCGTCGCTTGACCGCGCGGAGCTGGGCGCGGGCCGCGCGCAGCGCCTTGCGCAGCCGGGCGACCTCGGCCTCGACCTCGGCGGCGGGGATGGCGCGCTCGACGACCTCGATCTGGCCGCGCTCGACGATGTGGGCCCGCCCGATGGCGATCCCCTTCGAGGCGCTGATGCCGCGCAGGGTGAATGGCACCGCGGCTACTCCGGCTCGCCGAAGCGCTCGGCGACCAGGGCGCTGAGCTCCTCGACGGCCTGTGCGGCATCCTCGCCGCGGGCCTCGATCTCGATGCGCGCACCCTTGCCGGCCGCGAGCATCATCACCCCCATGATGCTCTTGCCGTCGATCTCGCGCCCGTCGCGGCGCACCACGATCTCGGCGCGGAAGCGCCCCGCCAGGGTCACGAACTTGGCCGCCGCGCGGGCGTGCAGCCCGAGCTTGTTGACGATCTCGACCTCGCGGTGGACCACCGGCTCGCTCATCGGCTCCGTCCTCGCCGTGCGGGGCTGTGCAGCGATTGTATTCCTCGAGCGCTGTCGGCCGAGGCGCGCAGGGCGGCGAGCAGCGCGGAGTCGCTGACCTGCGCCGCCACCCGCACCGCCCGGCCCACCCCCAGCGCCCGGGCCCGGGCCGCGACCCGCTCGCTGGCCACCACCAGGTCGAGCCCGGCGAGCCGCCGGTGGCCCTCGGCGCCGGCCATCGCCACCAGGTTCTCGAGGCCCTCGACGCTGGTCACTACCGCGATGTCGGTCCGGGCCAGGGCGGCGCGCAGGCGCTGCTCGCCCTCAGGACCGGGCCGCACCCTGCGATAGACCTCGGCGGTCACCACCCGGGCGCCGCGCGCGGCGAGCTCGCGCGCGAGCAGCTCGCGCCCCCCGCTGCCCTTGACCAGCAGCACGGTGCGCCCGGCGAGGCGTGCCGGGGCGAGGGCCTCGAGGGCGAGCAGCCCCTCGCTGCGGTAGTCGCGCTCGGGGACCAGCGCGACCTCGAGGCCAGCCCCCGCCAAGGCCCGCGCGGTGGCCGCCCCGACCGCCCCGATCCGCGCCGCCCCGCGGCGCGCCAGCCAAGCCCCGTGGGTGACCGCGTTGGCGCTCGTGAACAGCACCAGATCGTCGCCGCCGAGGGCCGCGGCGAGCGCCTCGACCGCGGCGCCCGGGGCGAGCGCCTCGATCTCGATGACCGGCGCGCACAGCGCCTCGCCCCCGGCGGCACGCACCGCCTGGGCGAGCCCCGCGCCCTGGTGCGCCGGGCGGGTGATCAGCACCGCCTTGCCGGCCAGCGCCCCGCTGCCCTCAGGCCGAGGCATAGACCTCGGCGAGGATCGCCTCGGCGCCGTCGCCGAGCAGCTCCTCGGCGACCCGCGCCCCGAGCGCCTCACCGTCGGCGCGCGGCGCACGGCCTTCGGCACGCAGGATCCGGCGCCCGTCGAGGCTGGCCACCAGGCCACGCAGGTAGATCTCATCGCCCTCGAGCAGCGCATGGCCGGCCACCGGGACCTGGCAGCCGCCACCGAGCCGTGCGTTCATCGCCCGCTCGGCGAGCACGCAGCGGCTGGTCTCCTCGTCGGCGAGCGCCGCGATGGCCTCCTCGATGCGCGTGTCGCCGCGCCGGCACTCGATGCCCATCGCCCCCTGGCCGATCGCGGGCAGCAGCCGCTCGACGGGAAGCGACTCGCCGATCCGCTCGCTCATCTCCAGGCGCAGCAGCCCGGCGCAGGCGAGCAGGATGGCGTCGAACTGGCCCTCGTCGAGCTTGCGCAGCCGGGTATTGACCCCACCGCGCAGATCGACCAGCTCGAGGTCGGGGCGCAGGGCCAGGAGCTGGCACTTGCGCCGCAGGCTCGAGGTCCCCACCCGGGCGCCGCCGGGCAGGGCGTCGAGGCGCGCGTGGCGCGTCGAGACGAAGGCGTCGCGGGGGTCCTCGCGGGCCATGATCACTGGCAGGTGGAGGCCCTCGGGGAGCTCGACCGGCACGTCCTTCATCGAGTGCACCGCGATGTCGGCGCGCCCGTCGAGCAAGGCGTTCTCGAGCTCCTTGACGAACAGCCCCTTGCCGCCGACCTTGGCGAGCGGTGCGTCGAGCAGCTTGTCACCCTTGGTGCTCATCGGCACCAGCTCGACCTCGAGGGCGGGGCGCGCGGCCCGCAGCCGCTCCGCCACCGTCTCGGCCTGCCACATGGCCAGCGGGCTGCGCCGCGTGGCGATCCGGATCGTGCTCATCGCGAGTTCTCCACCGTCCCTGGTACCGCCCGCGCTCGAGAGGCGCGGGCGGGCTAGCAATGCTACGCGAGCGGTGGCGATTCCTCCAGCACGGCCGCGACCCGCAGCGGGTCGCGGGCCAGCCCGCGCAGCTCGGCGAGCAGCTCCTCGAGGCGCCGGCTGAGCAGCTCCAGGTGGGCGGCGACGTCGGCGCCGGCCCCGGCGATCGCCTCGCCGTGGCGGGCCCGGCGGCCGAGCGCCGCGAAGACCCGCTCGAGCTCGCCCGCGTCGCGGTAGTGGTGCAGCCAGCGCCCGCGCAGCATCCGCTCGATGCGTCCCGGCTCGCGCCACGGGATCGCCGCGCGGTGGCGCTCGATGGCCGCGTAGGTGCGGGCCGCGAACGCCGCCAGCGGCTCCTCGCAGTGGCGCTCCCAGGTGCGCGCCAGGCAGTGGTCGAAGGCGACGTCGAGGATCACCGCCGCGTAGCGGCGCCGGACCGGCGCGATCAGCTCGCGGCTGGCGCGAAACGCCGGGTGCCGATCGGTCAGCCGGTCGATCGCGCGGTGCAGCCGCACTCCGGCCGCGACCCCCGCGGCGAGCCGCGCACCGGCGCCGCGCGCGATCAGGTCGGCACAGACGTTTCCGACCAGCACCGCCTCGTCGCGAGGGGAGAGCAGCGCGTGGGCCAGGAAGTTCATCCGCCGCCGGCGAGCAGCGCCCGCAGGCGCCCGGCCAGCTCCGGGTCGAGGCCGGCCTCCTCGGCGCAGGCGAGCACCAGCGGGGCGACCGCGTCGTAGGCGCGTGCCACCTCCGGGGAGAGCGCGCGCAGCGCCGCGCGGTGCGCGGCCACGGTGCCCGTGTCGCCGCGGATCACCGGCCCGGTGAGGGCGGCCGGCAGGCCGATGGTGGCGATGTTGCCGGCCACCGTGCGGACCAGGGCGGCGGCGGCCCGCTCGGCCTCGCGCCGCTCCAGCCCGAGGCCGACCAGCACCGGGAGGGTGGCATGCACGAAGCCGACGCTGCCCCCGGCGATCAGGGCGGCCAGGGCATGGTAGGCCGGGCCGTGCAGCGGGGCCTCGATCACGCGGGCGCCGACCGCCCGGGCGATGCGCCGCGCGGCGCGTACCGCCGCGGCATCCCCCGCGGTCACGAAGGCCGCTCCGCCGAGCTCGGGGGGGCGGCGCGGATCGGCGAAGGAGGCCAGCGGGTGCATCGCGGCGACCGCCGCGCCGGCCTCGCGGCAGGCCGCGAGCTCGCCGGCGTCGCGCGAGCCGGCGCAGTGCAGCACGCAGGCGCGCCGCCCGAGCCACGGGGCGATGCGCGCCGCGCACTCCGCGATCACCGGGTCGGGCACCGCCAGCACGACCGCGCGGGCCGCCCCGATCAGCCGTCTCGAGGGCCGGTGGCCGCTGGTCAGACGCCACTCGCCGGGCGCCCCGCGGGCCCGGGCAAGCAGGCCGCGCCCGACCCGGCCGCGCCCGACGAGCAGGGTGAGCCAGCCCGCGCCGCTCGCCTCGGCCATCAGATCAGGCCGTCGTAGGCGCGCCGCGGCAGGCGGCAGGCAATCACCGTGAAGGTCTCGGCGGCGAAGGCCTCGGCGAGCGCCGCGGCCAGCGCGGCGCGCTCCTCGACCCACACGCCGCGCCCGCCCAGCGCCCGCCCGAGGGCGGCGAAGTCGGTGGCCCCGAAGTCGACCCCGGTGTTGGCGAGCTGGGCGCCGCGCTGCTTGAGCTCGATCAGGGCCAGCGAGGCGTCCGCGTACACCACCACCGGGAAGGCCAGCCCGAGGTCGCGGGCGGTGGCCAGATCGCCGGGGAGCATCTCCAGGCAGGCGTCGCCGAGCATCGCCACCACCGCGCGCTCGGGCTCGGCGAGCTTGGCGCCGATGGCCAGGCCGATCGCGGTGCCCATCGCGCCGAGCCCGACCGACTGGAGCAGGGTGCGCGGCTCGTGGCAGCGCCACACCTGGCTCTGGACGATGCGGTGGGCGCCGCTGTCGACCGTGGCCACCCCGTCGCGGGGCAGCGCCGCACGCACCTCCTCGGCGACCGCCGCCGGTCCCCACGGCTGGCCCCGCCCGAAGGCCCGCGCGAGCGCGGCGCGGACCCCGTCGGGCTCGCCGTCCGGCCAGCCCGAGCGGGGCGGCTGATCCCGCCCGAGCACCTCCAGGGCGGCGCCGACGTGGCACACGAAGCTCACGCTCGCCTGCTGCATGTAGTGGTGGTTGGGCAGCGCGGCGATCTCGATGACCCGCTGGCGCTCGGGGTCGAAGGCGTCGCGCCAGCCGCGGCGGACCTCGATCGGGTCGTAGCCGGCCAGCACCACGCAGTCGGCGCGGGCGAACAGCGGCAGCAGGATCCGGTCGGCCTCCGGGGACAGCCCGCCGGCGCCGAGGGCCAGCGGGTGATCCTCGGGCATCACCCCCTTGGCCTTGTAGGTGGTGACCACCGGTGCCCCGAAGGTCTCGGCGAAGGCCCGCAACGGCTCCGCGGCGTGGTGGTGGACGCAGTCGAGGCCGGCCAGCACCAGCGGCCGCTTCGCCGCTCCCAGCCAGCCGCGGGCCTCCTCGAGGGCCGGGCCGGGCGCCGGCGCGGTGGCCGCCGGAGCGACCCGGTGCGGGCCGCGGTCCTCGCCGTGCTCGGCGCCGGCCACCGCCACCGGCAGGTCGAGGTGCACCGGGCCGGGGCGCCCGTCGGCGGCGATCGCCAGGGCCTTGTCGATCAGCAGCCCGGCCGCGCGCGGCTCGACCCGGAAGCTGGCCTTGACGATCGGCTCGAAGAGGCGCCGGTGGTCGAAGATCTGGTGGTTGTAGCTGAGCGCCTCGTCACCGTCGAGGCAGGCGCTGATCACGATCAGCGGCACCCGGTCCTGCTCGGCGTGGGCGACGGTGAGCGCGGCGTTGGCCGCCCCGGGCCCGAGGGTGGTGATCAGCACCGGCGGGGCCCCGCTGCGCTGCCACAGCCCCTCGGCCATGAAGCCGGCCGCGTTCTCGTGCTTGGCGAGCACGAAGCGGATCCCGGCCCGGCGCAGGGCGTCGAGCAGGACCAGGGTCTCTCCTCCCGGGATCCCGAAGGCGTGGCGACAGCCGGCGGCGGCCAGCCGCCGGGCGATCACCTCGGCGACGTTCACCGCCGCCCCCCGCGGCGCGCCTCGCGCGCCGCCCGTCGCGGCTCGTTCCTGGCTGGCATTCCGATTCCTCCCTTCCCTGGCCGGTACCGTGGGCCGGGCTGCGGGCTCAGCCTCTGGGAAAGACTCGCGGGCCGTTCCGCGGCCGTGCCCGGCAGCCCGGTGATTCTTTCACAAGCGCTCAGCCTCCGGCATCGAGCGCCGCGCGAGGCGCCAGCCGCAGCAGCGCCGCGCCGCCCCGCTCGGCGAGCTCGCGATCGAGCGGCGAGGTGCCGGTCGGCCACTCGCCGCGCAGCCGGCTGCCCAGCCCCTCGCCCTCGAGGGCCAGGTAGCCGTAGGGTCCGTAATGGGGGAGCTTGCGGGCGAGCACCGCGATCGCCTCCTCGCTCGCGCAGGCCGCGAAGCCGAGCCGGCTGCCCTGGCGGTCGCGGACCGCGAAGGCCGCGCAGTCCTCGGCCGAGACCCGCCGCTGCCCGTCCACGGCCAGCCCGGCCGCATCGAGAGAACCACCGGCTGCGGCCAGCCCGGGGGCGAGCAGGTCGCGGCGCCGGTTCTCCCAGCCGAGCACCCACACGGCGCCATCGGTGGGCAGCGCCCGCGGATCGTCGTCGTCGCGGATCTCGCCGGCCCCGAGGCTCGCGGCCAGCCGGCGATAGGCGGCGCGGCGCGGCCGCGGCGCGCCCGAGGGCAGCAGGGCCAGCGCCCGGCGGGCGCCGAGCAGCTCGCCGAGCGAGGGCGGCAGCTCGCCGCGGTCGAGGCGCCGGAAGACGTCGAACTCGGGGTCGATCACCAGGCGCAGCGGGCGTTCCGGAAGCCCGAGATCGAGCCTCGCCTCGCGGCCCGTGAGCCTGACCTGGCCCTGCCAGGCCCGCTCGCGCCCCTCGAGGACCACCGCGAACGGCACCGCGAGGCGATACGGGGCCCCGGGCTGGGTCTGGGCGAGCGTGAAGCGCAGCCGGTAGCCGCCCGCCGTCCGGCTCACCTCGCTGGTCCCCAGGGTGAGCTCGGGCGCGCCAACCCTTCCGACCCACTGGTCGAAGAACTCGCCGAGCTCGCCGCCGCCGGCCGCCTCGAAGGCCCGGCGCAGGTCCTCGAAGCCGGCCCGCGTGAAGCGCCGCTCGCGGTAGAAGCCGCGCAGCCCGGCGAGAAAGGTCTCGTCCCCGAGCCGCCGGCGCAGCATGTGGAACATCATCATCGCCTTGCCGTAGCCGACCGCCTGGCCGCGCCCGCCGTGGCCGCCGTGGAAGTCGCGCAGCGCCGAGTCGCTGCCCCGCCCGACGTAGCTGCGGTACTTCTGCAGCGCCGAGCGCCGGTAGCGGGCGCCGCGCCCGCGCCGCTCGGCGAACAGGTGATCGGCCAGGTAGGCGGTCAGCCCCTCGCTCCAGTTGCCGCCGCGGTGATCGACGTAGACCCCGTTGCCCCACCAGTCGTGCAGCACCTCGTGGGGCAGCGAGGACTCGAGCAGGAAGGGCAGGCGCATGACCCGAGAGCCGAGCAGCGTGAACGAGGGGAACCCGTAGCCGGTCTCGCGGAAGTTCTCGATGACCGCGAACTTGGCGTAGGGGTAGGGTCCGAGCAGGCGGCTGTAGAGGGCCAGGTGGCGGGCCGAGGCGTCGAGATAGGCCCCGGCGAGCGCCTCGTCGGGCTCGCGCAGGTAGACCGCGGTCTCGAGCGCCCCGTGGCCGCGCCCGGGGGCGAGCAGGGTCCTTGCGTAGCGCTGCCAGCGCCCGGCCACCAGGACGATGTCGGTCTGCGGCGATCGCTCGCTCCATACCCAGGTGCTACCATCACGCGGCTCGCCGCGGGCCCCCTGGGTGAGCACCGTCCAGCCCGACGGGACCCGGATCCGTGCGGAGAAGCGCACCCGCTCGTCGCCGAAGCGCGGGTACCAGAGGCTGGCCCCGTCGAGGTAGACGCCGCGCTCGGCGATCTGGGCGGCCCCGAGGCCGCCGCGGGCGACCCGCATCCGGCCGCGGTAGCGGACCGTGAAGCGGCGCGAGGCGAGCCGGTCGAGGCGGTAGGCGTAGGCGGCCCCGGCCTCGCGCCCGTCGTCGGGGCTGCTCGCCCGCGCGCCGTCGACCGACTCGAGCACCAGCCCCGAGTTGAGACGGAAGGTCGGGGCGAGCCAGCCGGGCGGGATCTCGATGCGGTCCTCGACGGCGAGGGTGCCGGCAGCGGGGTCGATGGCCACCGTGAGCCGGTGCTCGACGATCGGGGCCGCGGCGCTCGTCGCGCCGCCCGCGGCGAGCGGGACGAGGGCGGCGAGCAGGGTCAGCGGGAGGCGGTGCATGACGAGGACAGCTCAGGTGTTGAGGCGACGACCCGGGCGGGACCGGGCGCTATTGTCGGCTGCGCGCTCGCCGATCGCCACCGATCGGGACGGCGGCGCGGGCCGCGGTGGAGGCGGCCGGTGATCGGGGCGTGGCGGCGACTGGGGCTGCTGCTGCCGCTGGCGCTGGTGGTGCCGGGCGGCTGCGCCCCGATCGAGCCGCGCTACGAGGACGGTCCGCCCTCACCGCCCTGCGCGCAGGCCAGCGCGCAGGCCGACTGGCGGGCGCCCTGGGTCGAGACCGGCGAGGAGCGGATCGGCTTCGAGGAGCTGGTGCGCCGGGTCGCCGCCTCGCCGGTGGTGCTGGTCGGCGAGTCCCATGACCGCTTCGACCACCACCTCGCCCAGCTCGAGATCATCTGCCGGCTGGCACGCCGCTTCCCGGACCTGGCGGTCGGCATGGAGTACTTCCAGCAGCCCTTCCAGGAGGTGCTCGACGCCTTCGTCGCCGGGCGCATCGACACCGCCGAGATGCTGGCGCGCAGCGAGTACTTCGAGCGCTGGCGCTATGACTTCCGCCTCTACGCGCCGATCCTCGAGCTCGCCCGCGAGCGCGGCATCCCGCTGCTGGCCCTCAACGTGCCCCGCGAGATCACCCGCAAGGTGGCGCGCGGCGGGCTCGAGGCGCTGAGCGCCGAGGAGCGCTCGCGCATCCCGGCCGAGCTGGAGCGCGACGACCCGGGCTACCGGGCACGGATCCGCGCGGTCTTCGAGCAGCACCCGGAGCTCGCCGGGGCCGACTTCGAGCGCTTCCTCGAGGCCCAGCTCCTGTGGGACGAGGGGATGGCGGAGCGCGCCGCGCGCTACCTCGCCGAGCACCCCGGCAGGCGCCTGGTGGTGCTCGCCGGGGCCGGGCACGTGGCCCGCGACGGGATCCCGGCCCGGCTCGAGCGGCGCGCCGGGGTCACGGTGGCCGTGGTCCAGCCCGCCGAGGCCCCGCCCGAGGCCAGGGCCGACTACCGGCTGCTCAGCCGCCGCATCGACCTGCCCAAGGCGGGCATGCTCGGCGTCTACCTCAAGAAGGGCGAGGCGGCCGGGATCCTGGTCGAGGACTTCTCCGAGGGCAGCGCGGCGCAAGCGGCCGGCATCGAGCGCGGCGAGCGCATCGTGCGGGTCGAGGGCCGCGCCGTCGAGGCGATCGGCGACGTCAAGGTGCTGCTCTGGAATCGCCGCCCCGGCGACACCGTGCTGCTGCGGGTGGCCGACGCGGCCGGCGCCGAGCGCGACCTCGAGGTCACCTTGCGATGAAAGCCCCGACGAGCGCGGGTCGCGCGCTTCGCTGGCCTCCCCGCCGGTGCCCGCCCGGGGGGCCGATCCCGGGCAGAGCCCGGGCTACGAGAGGGATCGAGCCAAGGGGCGGCGCCGGGCGTTCATTGCCGAGCGGGGCCCCACGTCGGGCAGGGGCCCGACCTACGCCCGGGTTCGAGCGCGGGACGGCACCGGGCAGGCCCTCCTCGTAGCCCGGGCTCTGCCCGGGACTGAGAGTTTGTGAAA
>CAZRGU010000063.1:0-14745 GCA_964599705.1 uncultured Ectothiorhodospiraceae bacterium
CGCGACTGGGAACGCTATAGCTTGACTCCGAGCAGCTCGAGCGCGCGCTGCTGCAACGCAGTGGGGCGGGTCACCAAGTCGAAGGGCTTGGCATCGGCCACCTTCGGTACCACACGGTTCTTGGTGATGGTGGCCAGATCGGCGAGCAGGTCCTGGAAGCTTCCCACTGGGTGACCATCTGTGCTTCGCTTACTGGCCGCCTTGGCCAGCGCCGCGTCAGAGCGCTGCGCCGGGGCAACGACGCTGGCCCGCTTCGCCTCGGCCCCTTCCCGGTCCTCGTCGTCGTAGAGCATCGGGGCGAGCGCGGCTCGGCGCTCGGGTGGAGGCGCCGGAGCGGCCACCCGCGGAGCGTTCAGCCCCCGAAGGTCTCGAGGAAGGCTCGCGGGCTCATGCAGGAGGCGAAGGCGGGCGGCCCGGCGAGGAGCTTGCGGTCGCCGGTCACCAGGACCGCGCCCGGCGTGGTGCGCAGGAGGCGCCACAGGTGGGCATCACCAGGATCGGGCACCGTCGACTCCGGGGCGTCGCCGGCCTCGCGGATCAGGGCGTTGGCCGCAAGCTCGGTCAGCACCCGGTCGATCGCCTCCTCGGTGAGCCCGTGGAGCGCCCGGATGGCCGGCCTCGCGAGCACCCTCCGGTACTCCTCGAGCAGCTCGACGCTGAGCAGGAACCGGAGCTCGCCGGCCAACATCGCGTCGAGGATCCGGCACACCGGGGAGTCGGCAGATGCGGTAAGGATCCCGGCCACGACGACGTTGGTGTCGACCAGGACCGGTGGTGTCATCGCCGGCGTTCGGCGCGGGTCTCCCGGACCGCGAGCTCGAGCGCGGCGCGCGAGCGCTGCCGAGCCCGGTGGCGCGCCTCGGCCACCAGCCGGGCGGCGCGGTCCTGGGTCTTGATCCCGTAGTGCTCGAGGCTCTCCTCGATCAGCTGCCGGATCGAGGTTCCTCGCCGCGCGGCAGTCTCCTTGAGCGCCCGGTGGCGCTCGTCGCTCAGGGTGATGGTCAGTCGCGCCATGCCTTCGCTGCCTCCGGTCGCCGCCTCAAATGCATCATATCACCAACACACCAGCCCACGGGGGGCGCAGCAGGCCGATCGCCCGGTGGCGGCCGGAGAGCGCTCATGCGCAGCAGCGGGCTGGAGTCCACCGTCTGACCCGGATTCTGAATCCAGCCTGCGTTTCTCACCGGTGCGCGAAGCGAGGCCGTCGGTTCCGGCAACCGGACCCCAAGTCGATGGCGAGCGAGCCGGTCGCCGCCCCCCTCGAGGTTGAGCCTGTGGCCGTGGCGCAGGGGCCGCTCCGATCAGCCGGCGAGCTCCCCGGCGCTGGCCAGCAAGGTCCGCGCGAAGGCGGCCGCGGCCGGCGAGGGCGGGCGGGCGCGCCGTTCGATGATGGCGAGCTGGCGGGCGATGCGCAGCCCGCGCACCGGGATGCGGCGGATCGCCGCGCCCGCCCCCTCGAGGCCGAGCTCGCTGACGAAGGCGAGGCTCTCGGTGGTCGCAACCATGTGCAGGATGGCCGCGATCGAGCGCAGCTCCATCACCACCCTCATCTCCACCCCGGCCTCGCGCAGCGCGGTGTCGATCAACTGGCGGATCGCGCTGCCGGCCTCGAAGCCGACCAGGCTCTGGCCGGCGAGCGCGGCGAGCCCCACCCGGCGCCGGCGCGCCAGCGGGTGGCGGGCGCTGCCGACCAGCACGATGCGGTCCTCGCGCAGGGCGGTGACAGCGAGCTCGGTGGAGTGGACCGGCAGGGTGACGATGCCGAGCTCGAGGCGCTCGTCGAGCACGTCGGCCTCGATCTCGCGGCTGCCGGCCTCCTTGAGCTGGAACACGACCCCGGGGTGGGCACGGCTGAAGCGGGCGATCGCGGCCGGCATCAGGAAGGCCACCGCGGTCGCCCCGCCGCCGATGCGCACCGTGCCGGCCTCGAGCCTGAGGTGGGCGTGGACGGCCTCGCGCAGCCGCTCGTAGCGCTCGACCAGGGCGCGGCCCTCGGCGAGGACCAGCCGCCCGACCTCGGTCAGCGCCACCCCGCGGCGGCTGCGCTCGAGCAGCTTGGCGCCGAGCGCCTCCTCGAGCTGGCGGATGCGCCGCGAGAGCGCCGGCTGCGAGAGCCCGAGGGCGGCAGCGGCCTCGGTGATCACGCCGTGCTCGGCGACCGCGATCAGGGAGCGCATCAGGGTCAGGTCCATGATGCGATATTAGCATCGTAATGATGCAAAGAATCCATTTTACGCATGAGAACGGGGAGTGTAGGCTTGCCCCATCCGTGACCCGCCGGTCGCCCCTCCGCGGGCGCCGCTGCCGCGCGGGGCGCCCCGGGGCGCCGCCCGCGGGCCGACCCGCTGCCCCTTGCGAGGAGACCACGCCATGCTGGACGAGTACCGCAAGCACGCCGCCGAGCGCGCCGCCCTGGGGATCCCGCCGCTGCCGCTGGACGAGCGCCAGACCGCCGAGCTGGTCGCGCTGCTCAAGGACCCGCCGGCCGGCGAGGAGGACTTCCTCCTCGAGCTGCTCTGGAACCGGGTGCCGCCCGGGGTCGACCCGGCCGCCTACGTCAAGGCCGCCTTCCTGAGCGCCGTGGTCAAGGGCGAGGCGAGCTCGCCGCTCCTCGACCGGGCCACCGCGGTCGACATCCTCGGCACCATGCTCGGCGGCTACAACATCGCCCCGCTGGTCGAGCTGCTCGACGACGCCGAGCTCGGCGAGCGGGCCGCCGACCAGCTCGCCCACACCCTGCTGATGTTCGACGCCTTCCACGACGTCGCCGAGCGCGCCGAGGCCGGCAACGCGCGGGCCCGCCGGGTGCTCGAGCGCTGGGCCGAGGCCGAGTGGTTCACCGCCCGCGCCCCGCTCCCCGAGCGGCTCACGGTAACCGTCTTCAAGGTCCCCGGGGAGACCAACACCGACGACCTCTCGCCGGCCACCGACGCCTGGTCGCGCCCGGACATCCCGCTGCATGCCCTGGCGATGCTCAAGAACCCGCGCGAGGGGGTGACCAACGCGGTCGAGCAGATCGCCGAGCTCAAGAAGAAGGGCCACCCGGTGGCCTACGTCGGCGATGTGGTCGGCACCGGCTCGTCGCGCAAGAGCGCCACCAACTCGGTGCTCTGGCACATCGGCGAGGACATCCCCCACGTGCCCAACAAGCGCTCCGGCGGGGTCTGCCTGGGCGGCAAGATCGCGCCGATCTTCTTCAACACCATGGAGGACTCGGGGGCGCTGCCGATCGAGTGCGACGTCAGCCGCATGGCCACCGGCGACGTCATCCACATCTACCCCTACGAGGGGCGGATCGAGAGCGAGGACGGCGAGACCCTCAGCGAGTTCGCGCTCAAGACCGAGGTGCTGCTCGACGAGGTCCGCGCCGGGGGGCGGATCCCGCTGATCATCGGCCGCAGCCTCACCGCGCGGGCCCGCGAGACCCTGGAGCTCGGGCCCTCCGAGGTCTTCCGGCGCGCCGAGACCCCGCCCGACACCGGCAAGGGCTACACGCTCGCCCAGAAGATCGTCGGGCGCGCCTGCGGGCTCGACGGGGTGCGCCCGGGGAGCTACTGCGAGCCGCGCATCGCCACGGTCGGCTCCCAGGACACCACCGGGCCGATGACCCGCGACGAGCTCAAGGAGCTCGCCTGCCTGGGCTTCTCGGCCGACCTGGTGCTGCAGACCTTCTGCCACACCGCCGCCTACCCGAAGCCGGTCGACATCGAGACCCACCACACCCTGCCCGAGTTCTTCCGGACCCGCGGCGGGGTGGCGCTGCGTCCCGGCGACGGGATCATCCATAGCTGGCTCAACCGCATGCTGCTCCCCGACCAGGTCGGCACCGGCGGCGACTCGCACACCCGCTTCCCGCTCGGCATCTCGTTTCCGGCCGGCTCCGGGCTGGTGGCCTTCGCCGCGGCCCTCGGGGTGATGCCGCTCGACATGCCCGAATCGGTGCTGGTGCGCTTCCACGGCGAGCTCCAGCCCGGGGTGACCCTGCGCGATCTCGTCAACGCGATCCCGTATGTCGCGATCCAGAGCGGCGATCTCACGGTCGCCAAGGAGGGCAAGCGCAACATCTTCAGCGGCCGGATCATCGAGATCGAGGGTCTGCCCGACCTCAAGGTCGAGCAGGCCTTCGAGCTCAGCGACGCCACTGCCGAGCGCTCGGCGGCCGGCTGCACCATCCGGCTCGACAAGGAGCCGGTGATCGAGTACCTGAAGAGCAACGTGGTGCTGCTGCGCTGGATGATCGCCGAGGGCTACGGCGATGCCCGCACCCTGGAGCGCCGCGCCCAGGCCATGGAGCGCTGGCTGGCCGACCCGGAGCTGCTCGAGCCCGACGCGGATGCCGAGTACGTCAAGGTCTTCGAGATCGATCTCGGCGAGATCCGCGAGCCGCTGCTTGCCTGCCCCAACGACCCCGACGACGTGCGCCCGCTCTCGGAGGTCGCCGGGGCGCGGATCGACGAGGTCTTCATCGGCTCGTGCATGACCAACATCGGCCACTTCCGCGCCGCCGGGCGGATGCTCGAGCGCTTCGCCCGTCCGACCCCGACCCGGCTCTGGATCGCGCCGCCCACGCGCATGGACAAGGCCCAGCTCATCGAGGAGGGCTACTACGCCCTGTTCGCCGCGGCCGGCGCGCGCACCGAGCTGCCCGGCTGCTCGCTGTGCATGGGCAACCAGGCCCGCATCGCCGAGGGCTCGACCGCGGTCAGCACCTCGACGCGCAACTTCCCCAACCGGCTCGGCAAGAACGCCGATGTCTACCTGGCCTCGGCCGAGGTCGCGGTGGTCGCGGCGATGCTCGGCCGACTGCCCACGGTCGAGGAGTACCTGGACTACGCGGGCGCGCTCGACACCATGGCCGGCGAGGTCTACCGGTATCTCAACTTCGACCGCATCGAGGACTACACGGCCGCCGCCAAGCGCGCCGCGCGCCCCGAGGCGGCCTGAGAGCCCCGACGACCGCGGGCCGCGCGCTCGGCGAGCGAACAAGGGGGGCACCAGACGCTCGCCGCCGGAGCGGGACCCGACGTCGGGCTGGCGCCCGACCTACGCCCGGGATGGAGCGCGGGTTCGCACCGGACGCTCGTTGCCCAAGCGGGACCCTCGGCGGCCGTCCTCGTAGCCCGGGCTCTGCCCGGGATTGAGGGTGGGATCAACGTCGTTGCGCAGCCTTTGTCGTCAATGGCTTGGTCTGTGTTCGACGAAAAGGAGTCACGCCTCTACTGGAACGCCGCTGGCCGCCCCTGGCGGCGTTGCGGGGACCCCCAACATGGAGTCACGCGCTCCAGCAGCCGAGGCCCCACCGCCCTGGCCGGGGAGCGCCAGCCCGACGCCGGGGCCCGCTGCGGCAGCGAACGCCTGCTGCCAGCCCGCGCTCAGTCCCGGGCACAGCCCGGGCTACGAGGAAGGCCGCTGGCTAGCAGGTCGAGTGGAACAGTCCCCCGACCGGCTCGGTCTCGGCGAGTCGGTTGTAGCATGCGACCGCCGCGGTGGTCTCCTCTACGTGGACGGCGACGCCGCGCTGGCGCAGCAGCTCGAGGGTCTCCGGGCAGACCTTGAGCCGGCGCAGCCGCCCGCGGCTCAGCACCACCACTCGCGCCCCGTGCTCGAGCAGCTCGGCGACGTCGGCCGGCTGGATCCCGGGAACGTGGTGGGTGCCGGTCTCGGTCCAGTCCCACGCGCCCCCGCCGCCCGGGTAGAGCTTGAAGTCGCGGCCCCGGCCGAGCCCCTCGACCTCCATCCTGCCCCACGACAGGTGGGTGATCCGCGGCGAGCGCGCCTGCTGCTCGGCCATCGCTCTCCCTCCCTCACAGTGCGAAGTACAACCCGATGCCGGCGAGGAAGGCCGCGTAGCCGAGCACCAGGAAGGCGGTCGTGAACGCCACCGCATCCTCCGTGCGCTGGTCGCTGACGTAGAGCTTGTAGGCGATCAGGTTCGCCAGCGAGCCGACCAGGCTCCCGAAGCCGCCGACGTTGCTCCCCCAGAGCAGCGCCTTCCACTGGCTCGTGAACTTGGCGAAGAGCACGGCGGCGGGCACGTTGCTCATGATCTGGCTGGCCAGCGCCGAGAGCAGGAAGACGTGCCCGGAGTGCTCGAGCCGGGGGCCGAGCAGCACCTTCAGGTTCTCGGCGAGACCGAAGAAGAACAGGAAGCTGACCAGCAGCGCGAAGTCGATGCGCAGGCTCCTTCGGTCGAAGAGCAGCGCGAAGGCGAGCACCAGCGCGCCGGCCGCGACCGGCACCACCCGCAGCACCGCGAGGATGACCAGCAGCAGCAGCGCCGCATAGGCCAGCGTGAAAGAACGCCCCCCATGCCTGCTCGCCGGCCGCGCCTCGCCGTTCCTGACCCGCACCGCGAGCGAGGCGATCACCAGGAGGGCCAGGAAGAGCAGCGAGAAGGGGGCAATCGCGACGACGAACTCGACAGGCGAGAGGCCGTAGAACCAGTAGATGAAGAGGTTCTGCGGGTTGCCGATCGGCACCAGCGCCGAGCCGGCGTTGGCCGCCAGCGCCTCGAGGATCACCAGGATGCCCTTGCGATCCACCTCGAGGGCCAGGGTCAGCGGCACGACCACGAGCAGGGCGACATCGTTGGTCACCACCATCGCCAGGAAGAAGGTCGCCACCACCAGCTTCAACGGGACGAGCCTGCCCCGCTCGATGGCCGCCGAGAGCCTGGTGATCAGCCCGTCGTGCTCGAGCCCCTTGACCGCGACGAAGAGCGCCAGCAGGAGAAAGAGCACCTCGAGCTCCTGGGGCGAGTAGGCCGGCAGCCGGCCCAGGTAGAGCGAGGTCAGGGCGAAGCCCGAGGCCGCCGCGGCCAGCAGCCACTCCCTGAGCAGGAAGTCGACCCATGTCGCCTGCGCGTTCAGCGGACCTCCCGATTCTCGCTCCGCGCCTCACGACCCGCGCCTCGCGCGGTACCGCCTGCGGTTTCCCGGTCGCGAGCCGTCGCTCCATGGCGCGCGCATGACCGCCGCCGGTCCGCGCTCAGCGCATGCCCCGGCGGGGGTGGCGATCGAGTCGCCGATCGCCCGATCGAGCTACTGGTCCGACCGACCTGCTGGTCGCCAGGCACGCCCCTTCTCCTCGGCGCCTCGCGCCCAGTTAGATCGTCTGCAATCCCACCATCATTTTACTCTGGCGGATCGCGGCGCGAGATCTTCCTCACGAAGGCCGGCCAGCTTCATCGCCTGGCCGGGCGGCGCGCCGCCGGCCCACTGCCGTCATCAGGCCCCAGAGCCAGTTGATCTTGTAGCGCTCGACCCGGACGCCAGCGAACCCCGCCTCCTCGACGAGCTGGCGGCACCGGCTCTGTCCATAGGTCCGGAAGTGCGCGCGATCAAAGATGCGCAGCCAGCGGTCGCAGAGCCAGCAGGCGAGGTAGTCGTCGCACCAGTCCGTGATCACCAGCCGGCCGTTCGGGCCCAGCACCCGTGCCATCCCCTCGAGCGCGCCCAGCGGGTTGCGGAAGTAGTGGAAGGCGTTGGTGGAAACCACCACGTCGAAGGCCCGGTCGGAGAACGGCAGGCTCTCCGCGTGGCTCTGCGTCAACAGGACCGCTTCCCCGAGCCTCCCGCGTGCCACCTCGAGCATCTCGCGCGACGGGTCCACCCCCGATAGCTTCGCGTCGGGCACGGCGGCCGAGAGCGTTGCGAGAAGCACGCCTGTCCCGCACCCAACGTCGAGGAGCCTCTCCCCGGGCTGGAGCTCGAGCCGGCTCAGCGTCTCGCGTATGGTCGCCTCGATGTAGAACGACCAGCGCCGGTCGTAATGCGGTGCGAGCTTGCTGTACTCCTTGAGCACCGCGTCGCTGTCTGTCGGGCTCACTGGACGCTCTCGTGGTGGTCATCGCGCCGCTTGAGGCCATCGGTGACGTACCAGGGAAGCTGCATCGCGGGTTTCCCGGTCGCCGTCGATCGGCTTGTTTGGCGGCCCCCATGAGTTCCCGCGGCGTACAGATTTCTGGACATCCGTACCCGATCGTCCTACACGTGCAGCGTGATCGTGTAGGGAAAGTCCATCTGCCGGGCGGTCCTCGCGGCCAACTCGTCGCCGCACAGCCTGGCCACGAGGCGCAGGCTCATCTCGATGCCGGCGGCGATGCCTCCGGAGGTGACGAGCTTGCCCTCGTCCACCCAGCGTACCCCCTCCACCACCTCGAGCCCGGGGAACATCTGCCGCAAGACGGGGATGTCCTCCCAGTGGGTGGTCACCCGATGCCCCGCGAGGAGCCCGGCCTCGGCGAGCAGGAACGCGCCGGTGCACACCGAGGCCACGATCTGCGCGCCCCGGGCCTGCCGGGAGATCCAGCGGACGACCCGCGTCTTGCCCACCTCCGGGTCGTGGACGCCTCCGGCGACGATGAGGAGGTCGATTCTCGGGTGGTGGTGGAATCCGTAGGCCGGGATGACCCGATAGCCGCCTCTCGCAGTCACCGGCTCGCCGCTCTCGCCGACCAGGAAGGTGGTGAACGGATCGCGGCCATCGGCGACCCGGGACGCGGTGGTGAAGACCTCGAACGGCCCGGAGAAGTCGAGCACCTCGGCCTGGTCGTAGACGTAGATCGCGACGTTCAAGCGGCCTCGCCCGGCTCCACCACGCAGCCCGCGCACCGCACCCGCGCCCTTACACCGCCTCGCCGCGGGCGAGCGGGGTGCCGTCGAAGAAGCGCCGCCAGCGGAAGGGGCGCAGATCGCAGGCCGGGCGCTCGCCGGCCACCATCTGGGCGGCGAGCCGCCCGGCGCCGGGACCGAGCCCGAAGCCGTGCCCGGAGAAGCCGGTGGCCAGGTAGAGGCCGGGGCAGTCGGCGACCTCGTCGATCACCGGCAGGGTGTCGGGGGTGACGTCGATCCGCCCGGCCCAGCGCTCGGCGACCGCGACCCCGGCGAGCGCCGGGAGGTGCTCGGCGAGCGCGGCCAGGGCCTGCTCGAGGTAGCGGCGGTTGGGCGGCGGGTCGAGGACCCGCTGGCGCTCGAACGGCGAGGTCCGGTCGAGCGGCCAGCGCCGCCCCATCGCCAGGCGCTCGGCGAGGCGCCGGCCGAGGCGCAGCCGCAGCCGGCGGCGCTCGAGGCGCAGGCTGCCGAGGTAGAGGCCGAGGTAGCGGAAGCTCTCCGGGACCAGGTCGCAGTCGATGCGGGTGCCGTGGGCGAGCGTGTAGCCGCCGTCGCGGCGCCGGCGCAGCCCGAAGTGGCGGCACCACAGCGCCGCCCCGGTGACCTCGGGGGCCGGCGCGGTGCGCAGCACCGAGGAGGTGACCTCGACCTGGGGCAGGGCGATGCCGTGGCGCGCGCAGAGCACGGTCGACCAGAGCCCCGCCGCGCAGAGCACCGCCGGGGCGCGGATCCGACCGCGCTCGGTGACCACCCCGGCGACCCGCCCGCCCTCGAGGTCGAGGCCGCGCACCGCGCAGCCCTCGAGCAGCACCGCCCCGGCACGGGCCGCGGCCCGCCCGATCGCGGCGCTGGCGAGCGCCGGCTCGGCGCGCCCGTCGCTCGGGGTGTGCAGCGCCCCGAGCCAGCGCCCGCGCAGCCCCGGAAGGTGGGTGGCAAGCTCACGGGCCGAGAGCAGCCGGGTGTCGAGGTCGTGGGCGCGGGCCACCGCCAGCCAGGCCTCGTAGCCGGCCAGCTCGGCCTCGTCGGCGGCCAGGTACAGGGTCCCGCCCTGGTGGAAGCCGAGCTCCTCGCCGGTGGCCGCGGCGAGCCCGCGCCAGATGCGCAGGCTCTCGATGGCGGCCGGCACCTCGGCCGCTTCGCGCCCCTGCACGCGCACGAAGCCCCAGTTGCGTCCCGACTGCTCGCAGCCCAGGGTGCCCTTCTCACAGAGCACCACCTGGTGGCCCGCGCGGGCCAGGAACCAGGCCGCCGAGACCCCGACGATGCCGCCGCCGACCACCACCACGTCGGCGCGCGCCGGGAGCGGGCTCGGTGCCGGAGCGCTCACTCGTCGAGCTCGCGCCGGGCCCGCTTGATGCGGGCGCGGTGGTGCTTGGCCTCGAGGCGGCGCTCGCGGGCGGCCCGCCCCGGGGCGGTCGGCCGGCGCGGGCGCGGGGCTTCGAGTGCCCGGCGTACCAGGGCGACCAGGCGCTGGCGCGCGTCGCGGCGGTTGCGCTCGCGCTCGCGGAAGCGGCGCGCCTCGATGACCAGCACCCCCTCGGCGCTCAGCCGCCGCCCGGCCAGGCGCGCCAGGCGCTCGCGCACACCCGCGGGCAGCGAGCGCGAGCCGGCCAGATCGAAGCGCAGCTGGACCGCGGTGGCGACCTTGTTGACATGCTGGCCGCCGGGACCGGAGGCGCGCACGAAGCGCTCCTCGAGCTCCTGGTCGGCGATCTCGATCCCGGGGCCGATGGGAAGCGGCGTCACTCCTCGCTCCTCGCAGGCCGGCGTGAGCACCCCCGCGCGGGTCACATGTTCGGGTAGTTCGGCCCGCCGCCGCCCTCGGGCGGAACCCAGACGATGTTCTGGGTCGGGTCCTTGATGTCGCAGGTCTTGCAGTGCACGCAGTTGGCGGCGTTGATCTGGAGGCGCGGGTTGGAGCCGTCCTCGTCGCGCACGATCTCGTAGACCCCGGCCGGGCAGTAGCGCTGCTCGGGGGCGTCGTACTCGGCGAGGTTGACCTTGATCGGCACCTCGGGGTCCTTGAGGGTGAGGTGGACCGGCTGGTCCTCCTCGTGGCTGGTCCCCGAGAGGTAGACCGAGGAGAGCCGGTCGAAGCTCACCACCCCGTCGGGCTTGGGATAGTCGATCGGGGAGCACTCGGCGGCCCGGCGCAGGCAGGCGTGATCCTCCCGGTGCGACAGGCTCCAGGGCGCGTGGCCGCGCAGCACGAAGGTCTCGACCCCGGCGTAGACGAACCCGGCCCAGAACCCCCACTTGAACGACGGGCGGATGTTGCGCACCGCGCTGAGCTCCTCCCAGAGCCAGCTCGAGCGCAGCCGCTCGGCGTAGGCGGTGACCTCGCGCGGCCCGTCCCCGGCGGCCAGCGCCTCGAAGATCGCCTCGGCGGCGACCATCCCCGACTTCATCGCCGTGTGGGTGCCCTTGATCTTGGGGACGTTGAGAAACCCCGCGGTGTCCCCGACCAGCACCCCGCCGGGGAAGGTCAGCTTGGGCACCGACTGCAGGCCGCCCTCGCTGAGCGCCCGGGCCCCGTAGGCGATCCGCCTGCCGCCCTCGAGGAAGGGGCGGATCCGCGGGTGGGTCTTGAAGCGCTGGAACTCCTCGAAGGGGCTCAGATACGGGTTGGCGTAGTCGAGGCCGATGACGAAGCCGATCGCCACCTGGCGCTCCTCGAGGTGGTAGAGGAACGAGCCGCCGTAGACCGAGGCGTCGAGCGGCCAGCCCACGGTGTGCACCGCCAGGCCCGGCTGGTGGCGCTCGGGGGCGACCTCCCAGAGCTCCTTGATGCCGATCCCGTAGCACTGCGGGGCGACCCCCTTGCGCAGCTCGAAGCGCTCGAAGAGCTCGCGGGTCAGCGAGCCGCGGCAGCCCTCGGCGAGGATCGTCTGCCGTCCGATCAGCTCGACGCCGGGGGTGTAGTTGGCCTTCGGCTTGCCATCGCGCCCGACCCCCATGTCGCCGGTGGCCACCCCGCGCACCGCCCCGCCCTCGTCGTAGAGGACCTCGGTGGCGGCGAAGCCGGGAAAGATCTCGACCCCGAGGGCCTCGGCCTGCTCGCCGAGCCAGCGACAGACGTTGCCGAGGCTGACGATGTAGTTGCCCTCGTTGTGCATCTGCGGCGGGGTCGGCAGCCGGATCGCGCCGCTGCGGGTGAGATAGAGCAGGCGGTCCTCGCGGGCCGGGGTGTGGAGCGGGGCGCCGCGCTCCTTCCAGTCCGGGATCAGCTCGTCGAGGGCGCGAGGCTCGATCACCGCCCCGGAGAGGATGTGGGCGCCGACCTCGGAGCCCTTCTCGATCACGCAGACGCCGAGCTCGCGGCCGTGCTCGGCGGCGAGCTGGCGCAGCCGGATCGCGGCGCTGAGCCCCGCCGGGCCGGCGCCGACCACCACCACGTCGAACTCCATCGCTTCGCGTTCCACCTCGCACCTCCTCGCGCCGTTCGGGCCGGCGGCGGCCCGGCGGGCGGCATTGCGATCGCCGCAGGGTATCACCCGCGGCGATTCTCGCCGCGCCATGGCGGGCGCGACAAGGGCCGCGAGCGGGGGGCGCATTTCCGCGCCCCGCGGGCCGTCGGGACCGAGCAGGAGCGGCCGAGATCCGGGGCCGGGTCGCGCTCGGGGAAGGAGCGGTCGCCGCCGGCGAAGGGCGCGCGTTGCGCCGCTGCGGGGCGGCGTTTACCCTTGCCGCCCTTCCGCGCTCATCGATGCGCGTTTCGCTGTTGGGGGCCGAGATGAAGGTTCTGGTCGGGGTCAAGCGGGTCATCGACTACAACGTCAAGGTCCGGGTGCGGGCCGACGGCAGTGGGGTCGAGACCGCCAACGTCAAGATGTCGATGAACCCCTTCGACGAGATCGCCGTCGAGGAGGCGATCCGGCTCAAGGAGGCCGGCACCGCCAGCGAGGTGGTGGCGGTCTCGATGGGGGTCGCACAGTCCCAGGAGACCATCCGCACGGCGCTGGCGATGGGCGCCGACCGCGGCATCCTGGTCCAGCACGACGGCGAGCTCGAGCCGCTCGCGGTGGCCAAGCTGTTCAAGGCGCTCTGCGAGCGCGAGCAGCCGGGGCTGGTGATCCTCGGCAAGCAGGCCATCGACGGCGACCACGGCCAGACCGGGCCGATGCTCGCCGGGCTGCTCGGCTGGCCCCAGGGCAGCTACGCCTACCGGATCAAGGTCGAGGGCGAGGGCGTCGAGCTGGCCCGCGAGATCGACGGCGGCATCGAGACGTTGCGCCTCAAGCTCCCGGCGGTGCTGACCGCCGACCTGCGCCTCAACGAGCCGCGCTTCGCCTCGCTGCCCAACATCATGAAGGCCAAGCGCAAGCCGGTCGACACCTTCACCCCCGAGGAGCTCGGGGTCGACTGCACGGTGCGCGTCGAGACCCTCGAGGTCAGCGAGCCGCCCAAGCGCGACGCCGGCGTGCGCGTGGAGAGCGTCGCCGAGCTGGTCGACAAGCTCAGGAACGAAGCAAAGGTGATCTGACGATGACTGCCCTGGTAGTAGCCGAGCACGACAACGCCACCCTGGCGCCCGCCACCCTCAACGCGGTCAGCGCCGCGGGGCAGATGAGCGACGAGGTCCACCTGCTGCTCGCCGGCCACTCGTGCGCGGCGCTGGCCGAGCAGGCGGCCGCCATCGGCGGGGTGGCCAAGGTGCGCTGCGCCGACGACCCGCTCTACGCCCACGCCCTGGCCGAGAACCTGGCCGCGCTGATCGCCGGGGTGGCCGGCGAGTACAGCCACCTGGTCGCCGCCGCGACCAAGTTCGGCAAGCACCTGCTGCCGCGGGTCGCCGCGCTGCTCGACGCCGCGGCGGTCACCGAGATCACCGCGGTCGAGGACCCCGAGACCTTCGTGCGCCCGATCTACGCCGGCAACGCGCTGGCGCGGGTGCGGGCGAGCGGCACACCGAAGGTGATCACGGTGCGCGCCACCTCCTTCGAGGCCGCCCCGGCCGAGGGCGGAGCGGGCACGGTCGAGCCGCTCGCCGCCGGGCCCGACACCGGCCTGGCCGAGTTCGTCAGCCAGGACCTCACCGTCTCCGAGCGCCCCGAGCTGACCAGCGCCCGGGTGGTGATCTCGGGCGGGCGGGGGATGCAGAGCGGCGAGAACTTCAAGATGCTCGACGCCATCGCCGAGCGGCTCAACGCCGCGGTCGGCGCCTCGCGCGCGGCCGTCGACGCCGGCTTCGTGCCCAACGACTACCAGGTCGGCCAGACCGGCAAGGTGGTGGCCCCGGACCTGTACATCGCGGTCGGCATCTCGGGGGCCATCCAGCACCTCGCCGGGATGAAGGACAGCAAGGTGATCGTGGCCATCAACAAGGACGAGGAGGCGCCGATCTTCCAGGTCGCCGACTACGGGCTGGTCGCCGACCTCTTCCAGGCCCTGCCCGAGCTGCAGGCCGAGCTCGACAAGCTCTCGTGAGACCACCGGCCGGCCCGGCCAGCGGACCGGCACGCAGCGAGCGCACCCCGTGAAGGTCACCGTCCTCCCGGTCACCGAGTTCCAGCAGAACTGCTCGCTGGTGGTCTGCGAGCGCAGCGCCCGGGCGGCGGTGATCGACCCGGGCGGCGAGGTCGAGCGGATCTGCGCGGCGCTCGCCGAGAGTGGCGCCGAGCCCGAGCGGATCCTGCTCACCCACGGCCACATCGACCACGCCGGCGGGGCGAGCGCGCTCGCCGAGCGGCTCGCCGTGCCGATCGAGGGGCCGCAGCGCGAGGACGCCTTCTGGCTCGACGGGCTGCCCGATCAGGGGCGCATGTTCGGGGTCGGCGAGGCCCGCGCGGTGACCCCGGACCGCTGGCTCGAGGACGGCGACGAGGTGCGCATCGGCGAGCTCACCCTGGCCGTGCTGCACTGCCCGGGCCACACCCCCGGGCACGTGGTCTTCTTCGAGCCCGAGAGCCGCATCGCCTTCGTCGGCGACGTGCTCTTCGCCGGCTCGATCGGGCGCACCGACTTCCCGCGCGGCGACCACGCCCAGCTCATCGCCTCGATCCGCGAGCGGCTCTGGCCGCTCGGCGACGACGTCACCTTCGTCCCCGGCCACGGCCCGACCTCGACCTTCGGCGCCGAGCGGCGCAGCAACCCGTTCGTCGGCGACGGCGCCTGAGCCCGGCCCCCGACCGCC
>CAZRGU010000064.1:0-14657 GCA_964599705.1 uncultured Ectothiorhodospiraceae bacterium
GGATCGGGGTCTCGGTGGGCGGCGTGGGTGCCGTGTGGGGGCTTGACGTCGGGCTGGCGCCCGAGCGTACCGCCCGACGAGGTGGGGCGCGGCGGCGGGGGCGCCGCCGCGCCGGCGCTCGCTCAGGCCTCGTCGCTCGCCCAGCCGAACTCGTCGACGGTGCGGAACAGATCGGTGTCGCTGACGATCCCGACCGGCTTGCCGCCTTCCTCGACCACCACCCGGCGGATGTTGCGCTCGAGCATGTGGCTCGAGCAGTCGAACAGCGACAGGTCGACCGGGACCGTGATCAGCGGTTTGCTGGCGATCTCCTCGACGTTGACGCCGGCCGGCGAGCGGTTGGCATGGACGATGCGCGAGACCACGTCGCGCTGGGTCATGATCGCCCACTCGCCGTCGGCGCCGGGCTCGACCAGCACCGAGCTGACGCCGTGCTCGCGCATCAGGTGGGTGACGTCGCTCACCTTGGTGCCCGGCTTCACGGTCACCGGGACCCGGGTCATGATGTCGCCGACGGTGCTCGGGATGCGGCCGCTGGCCTCCATCTCCGCGAACGGCTCGGCGACCCGGCGCGCCTCGCTCTCCTGGCGCTCGCGCTCGATCGCCTCCTGGCGCTCGCGGCGGCGGGTCTCGACGTCGAGACCCTTGCGGATGCTGTCGATGATCGCGTCGGCGAACTTGCTGGTCGGGACCTCGGTGGCCCCCTCCATCAGCCGCGCGAAGTCGTAGGTCACGATCTTGCTCTGGATCACCTCGGTGTAGGCCTCGGCGATCAGGTCGGCGACCTCGTTCCAGCCGATGTACTCGAACATCATGCAGCCGCTGAACAGCAGCGAGCCGGGATTGACCTTGTCCTGGTTGGCGTACTTCGGGGCGGTGCCGTGGGTGGCCTCGAAGACGGCCAGGTGATCGGCCATGTTGGCCCCCGGGGCGATCCCCATCCCGCCGACCTCGGCCGCGATCGCATCCGAGAGGTAGTCGCCGTTGAGGTTCATGGTGGCGAGCACGTCGAACTCGGCCGGGCGCAGCAGCATCAGCTGGAAGGTGATGTCGGCGATCCGGTCCTTGATCACCACCTTGCCCTCGGGGCGCTTGCCACCGTGCTGGCTGTAGAGCTCCTCCTCGGTGATGGTCTGCTCGGCGAACTCCTCGCGGGCGACCTGGTAGCCCCAGTTGCGGAACGCCCCCTCGGTGTACTTCATGATGTTGCCCTTGTGCACCAGGGTCACGCTCTCGCGCCGGTGCTCGATCGCGTACTGGATCGCCTTGCGCACCAGGCGGCGGGTGCCGAAGTAGCTGATCGGCTTGACTCCGATGCCGGCTCCCTCGAAGAACTTCGCCCCCATCTCCTCCTTGAGGAAGCGCTCGACCTTGGCCGCCTCCGCGGAGCCGGCCGGGAACTCGATGCCCGAGTAGACGTCCTCGGTGTTCTCGCGAAACAGCACGATGTCGACCAGCTCCGGGCGCTTGAGCGGCGAGGGCACTCCCGGGTAGTAGCGCACCGGGCGCACGCAGGCGTAGAGATCGAGCGCCCCGCGCAGGCTCACGTTGAGCGAGCGGAAGCCGCCGCCGACCGGGGTGGTCAGCGGTCCCTTGATCGCGACGACCAGCTCGCGCAGCGCGGCCAGGCTCTCCTCGGGGAAGTAGTCGCCGTCGTAGATCCCGGCGGCCTTCTCGCCCATGAAGACCTCACACCAGTGGACCTTGCGCCTGCCGCCGTAGGCCTGCTCGACGGCCGCATCCCAGACCCGCAGGCAGGCCCGCGTGATGTCGGGGCCGATACCGTCGCCCTCGATGTAGCCGAGGATGGGCTGCTCGGGCACGACCAGCCGGTCGTCCTTGACGGTGATCTGCTGCCCGCCCTCGGGCATTACGATGTGTTGGTAATCCATGACGGCTCCTTGCTCAGCGGTTATACTCGCGCATCAATGACATAGCGGCCTTCCCGGGCCACCCAGGGGAACGGTGCCGGCGACACCGGCGGCACGCCCAAGCGGCGGCGTGCGATACAGGTGGAAGAGCTCCGGTCTCAACCATAGACCCCAACCCGCACGCCGCGCTTCGGTCGCGCTGGCCTGCCCGACATCGGCGGTGAGCGGGCGCTGCGAACGACGTCAGGCATGGGAGCAGGAAGTATAACCCACCACCGGGAGCACGAGACCGACCTCGAGTTCCAGCGCCGGATCCTCGACGGGGTCTCGCGGACCTTCGCGCTGACCATCCCCGAGCTGCCCGCGCCGCTCGCCGAGGTGGTCGCCAACGGCTACCTGCTGTGCCGGATCGCCGACACCATCGAGGATGACCCGGGGCTCGCGGCCGCCGAGAAGCGGGCCCACGCGGAGCGCTTCATCGCGGTGCTCGAGGGGAGGGGCTGCGCCGAGCGCTTCGCCCGCGAGCTCGCCCCACGGCTCGCCCCGAGCGTGCTCGACAGCGAGCGGGAGCTGGTCTATAACGCCGCGCGGGTGGTGCGCCTCGCGCACGGCTTCGGCGAGCCGCAGCGCGCCGCGCTGGCGCGCTGCGTGCGGGTGATGTCGCGCGGGATGTCGGAGTTCCAGCGCCACGCCAGCCTCGCCGGGCTGCGCGACCTGGCCGAGCTCGACCGCTACTGCTACCACGTCGCCGGGGTGGTCGGCGAGATGCTCACCGAGCTCTTCGCCCACCACTCGGAGGGGATCGCCGCGCGCCGCTCCGAGCTGCTCCCGCTCGCGGTCTCGTTCGGTCAGGGGCTGCAGATGACCAACATTCTCAAGGACCTGTGGGAGGATCGCCGGCGCGGCGCGTGCTGGCTGCCCCGCGACCTGTTCGCCCGCGCCGGCCTCGATCTCGAGCGCCTCGCTCCCGGGGCCACCCCGGCCTTTCGCGCGGTGCTCGACGAGCTGGTCGGGGTCGCCCGGGTGCACCTGCGCGGGGCGCTCGAGTACACCCTGCGGGTGCCGCCCGGCGAGGTCGGGATCCGCCGGTTCTGCCTGTGGGCCCTGGGGATGGCGGTGCTGACCCTGCGCCGGATCCACGCCAATCCTGGATACCAGCGCGCCGAGCAGGTCAAGATCAGCCGCACCAGCGTGCGCGCCACGGTGCTGGTCGGCAGCCTGAGCGCCGGCCATGACCGGCTCCTGCGGGCGCTGTTCGCGGGCGCGACCCAGGGGCTGCCGCTGCCGGGCGACCCACCTCCGGTGGCCCCGGCCTGATCCGGCCCCGGGGCGGTCCGGCGAACCGATGACGAAAGGGATGTCGAAGGCATGAGCTTGCAAGCCCACCCGCAGTTTCGCGAGGGCGGCTACGCCGGGACGGCGGGCGCCTCCGAGGCCAGTGCCGTCGACGAGCGGCGCCTCGAGGATGCGCTGGCCCGGGCCGTCGAGTGCCTGCACCGCGACCAGGACGAGCGTGGCTTCTGGTGCTACCCGTTCGAGGCCGACTGCACGATCCCGTCCGAGTACATCCTGCTGATGCACTTCATGGACGAGATCGATGCCGACCTCGAGCAACGCATCGCCCGCTACCTGCGCGCCCGCCAGGGCGAGGATGGCGGCTGGCCGCTCTATCCCGGCGGGGCGCTCGATCTGAGCTGCACGGTCAAGGCCTACTACGCGCTCAAGCTCGCCGGCGACGACCCCGGCGCGGCGCACATGGTGCGCGCCCGCGAGGCGATCCTGGCGCGCGGCGGCGCGGCCCGGGCCAACGTCTTCACGCGCATCGCCCTGGCGCTGTTCGGCCAGGTCCCGTGGCGCGGGGTGCCGTTCATCCCGGTCGAGGTGATGCTGCTCCCCAAGTGGTTCCCCTTCAACATCGACCGGGTCGCCTACTGGTCGCGGACCGTGATGGTGCCGCTGTTCGTGCTCTGCACCCTCAAGCCGCGCGCGGCCAACCCGCGCGGGGTGGACGTGCGCGAGCTGTTCACGGTGCCGCCCGAGGAGGAGCGCGACTACTTCCCGGTGCGCTCCGGGCTCAACGGGCTGTTCCTGGCCCTCGACCGGCTCGGCCGTGGGCTCGAGCCGTTCGTGCCCCGCCGGCTGCGACGCCGCGCGCTGCGGGTCGCCGAGTCCTGGGTGCTCGAGCGGCTCAACGGCTTCGATGGGCTGGGCGCGATCTTCCCGGCGATGGCCAACGCCCACGAGATGCTCGCCACGCTCGGCTATCCGCCCGAGCATCCGCTGCGCCGCCAGACCCGCGAGGCGCTGCGCCGGCTGCTGGTGGTGAACGGCGACGAGGCCTACTGCCAGCCCTGCGTCTCGCCGGTGTGGGACACCGGGCTCGCGGCCATGGCGCTGCAGGAGGCCGAGGGGCGGGGCGCGCCGGCGGTGCTGCGGGCCCTCGACTGGCTGCTGCCCCGCCAGCTCCTCGATGCCCCCGGTGACTGGCGCCGCGACCGGCCGCGGCTGCGCGGCGGCGGCTGGCCGTTCGAGTTCGGCAACGGCCACTACCCGGACATCGACGACACCCCGGTGGTGGCCTGGGGGATGCTGGAGAGCGGCGAGCCGCGCTACCGCGAGGCGATCGCGCGCGCCGCCGAGTGGATCGCCGGGATGCAGTCGCGCAACGGCGGCTGGGGCTCGTTCGACGTCGACAACACCCACTACTACCTCAACGAGATCCCGTTCGCCGACCACGGCGCGCTGCTCGACCCGCCGACCGCCGACGTCAGCGCCCGCTGCCTGACCTTTCTGGCCCGCTACGACCGGGTGCGCTACCGGCCCCAGATCGAGCGCGCCCTGGAGTTCCTGGCGCGCGAGCAGGAGCCCGACGGCTGCTGGTTCGGGCGCTGGGGGACCAACTACATCTACGGGACCTGGTCGGTGCTGGTGGCGCTCGAGGCCGCCGGTCTCGAGCCCCGCGAGCCGATGGTGCGCCGCGCGGTGTCGTGGCTGGAGTCGGTGCAGCGCGACGACGGCGGCTGGGGCGAGGACAACTACAGCTACTTCGATGCCTCGCTGCGCGGGCGCGCGCAGCGCAGCACCTCGTACCAGACCGCCTGGGCGCTGCTCGGCCTGCTCGCGGCCGGCGAGGGCGACAGCGCGGCGGTGCGTCGCGGGGTCGGATTCCTGATCGCCACCCAGCGCGCCGACGGCTCGTGGTACGACCCGGAGTTCACCGCCCCCGGCTTCCCGCGGGTCTTCTACCTCAAGTACCACGGCTACAGTCGCTACTTTCCCCTCCTCGCGCTGGCCCGCTACCGCAGCTCGCGCTGATCCCGCCACCGGCGATGCGGGTCGCGATCTGCGCCGCGCTGCCCCTCGAGGCCGCCTGCCTCGGGGTACGCCGCCCGCCGGGCGGCGCGACCGTGCGGCTCGCCCCGGGGGTCGGGCTGCGGGTCACCGGGATCGGGGCCCGGCGGGCGAGCGGGGCGGCGCGGGCGCTGCTCGCCGAGGGGGCCGAGGCGATGGTCAGCTGGGGGATCGCGGCCGGTCTCGACGCGACGCTGGCGCCCGGCGACCTGGTGATCCCCGATGCGGTGCTCGGGGCCGATGGCCGGTGCCGCCGGCCGGACCCGGCGTGGTGCGCGCGGCTGCGTGCGGCGCTCGGCGGCGAGGGCCGCGGCGGAGTGCTCGCCGAGGCCGAGACGGTGCTGGCCAGCGCCGGCGCCAAGCGGCGGCTCGCCGTGCGGGCCGGGGGGGCGGTCGCGGCCGACATGGAGAGCGCGGCGATCGCGGCCCTCGCCGAGACCGCCGGGGTGCCGTGGCTGGTGGTGCGCGCGATCTCCGACGATGCCGGCAGCGCCCTGCCGCGCGCCGCCCGCGAGGGGCTCGACGGGCACGGCCGGCTGCGCCCGGCCCGGGCGCTGCGCGCGCTGCTCGCCCGCCCCGGGGAGGTGGGTGGGCTGCTCGCGCTGTGGGCGGGGATCCGCGCCGCCCGCAGCACCCTGGAGCGCGTCGCCGGGCGCTGCGGGCCGGCGCTGGCCGCCCCGGGCGGGGGCTGAAGCGGTGCGCGCGGTGCTCCGGGCGGCGCTCGCGGCGCTGGTCGGCGCGGTGTGCGCCCGCCCGCGCACGGTGCTCGTTGCCGTGGCGCTGGCCACCGCGGGCGCCGCTCTCTACACCCGCGATCACCTCGGGGTGAACACCAACACCGACGACATGTTCTCCCCCGAGCTCGCCTGGCGGCAGGCCTACGAGGAGCTCAAGGCGGCCTTCCCGCACGACAACGACACCCTGACCCTGGTGGTCGATGCCCCGACCCCGCTGGCCGCCGAGCAGGCCGCCGGGCGCCTCGCCGCCGCCCTGGCCGCGGACCGGAAGCTGTTCCGGTGGGCCGAGCGCCCGGGGCACGACCCGTTCTTCGAGCGCCATGCGCTGCTGTTCCTCGAGCGCGGCGAGCTCGAGGCGCTGGCCGATCGCCTCGCCGCGGCCCAGCCCCTGGTCAGCGCGCTGCTCGCCTCGCCCGATCTCGCCGGGCTGCTCGAGGCGCTCGCCCGGCTGCTGGCCAGCGCCGGCGACCGTCCCCCCGGGGAGCCCGCCGCGGGCGGGGAAGGGGAGGGGCTCGAGCCGGTTCTCGATGCCCTGGCGGCGAGCGTGAGGGCCGCCGCGGCCGGCCGGTCGCGGCCGATCGACTGGCACGCCCTGTTGCTCGGCCGGCAGGATGCAGGCGGCGGCGGACGCCAGATCGTGATCGCCAAGCCCTACCTCGATTACCGCCGGCTGTTCCCCGCCGAGGCGGCCATCGCCCGGGTCCGGGCGCTGGCCGCGACCCTCGCGCCCGGGACCCGGGTGCGGGTGACCGGCGGCACCGCGATCGAGTACGAGGAGCTGCGCTCGGTGAGCGAGGGGACCGTGCCGGCGGCGCTCGCCGCCCTGGTGATGGTCGTGGCGGTGCTGTTCTGGGGGCTGCGCTCGCCGGCGCTGGTGGCCGCCTCGGTGGTCACGCTGCTGGTCGGCCTGATCTGGACGGCGGCCTTCGCCGCCTGGGCGGTCGGTGATCTCAACCTCATCTCGATCGCCTTCGCGGTGCTCTACGTCGGGCTCGGCGTCGACTACGCGGCCCACCTCGGGCTGCGCTACCGGGTGCTGCTGGCCGGCGGGGTCGGCACCCGGGCGGCCCTCGTCGAGGCGGTGCAGGGGGTCGGTCCGGCGCTGGCGCTGTGCGCGCTGACCACCGGGGTCGCCTTCTACGCCTTCGTGCCGACCGAGTTCAGCGGCGTGCGCGAGCTCGGCCTGATCTCGGGCACCGGCATGTTCATCAGCCTGGCCGCCACCCTGGTGGTGATGCCGGCGCTGCTCGCCGTGCTTCCGGCCGGGGCGGTCGCGCCGCTGCAGGCCCCGGGCGGCGAGCGACGCCGGCTCGCCGGTCGCCGGCAGGCCGTGGTCCTGGCCGTCGGTGCCGCCCTCGCGGTGCTCGCCGCGCTCGGTCTCACCCGGCTGCGCTTCGATGCCGACCCGCTCAACCTGCGCGATCCGGACTCCGAGTCGATCCGCACCTACCGCGATCTGATGGCCGGGGCCGACAGCGCCCCGTGGACGCTCGAGGTGCTGGTCGC
Source organism: uncultured Ectothiorhodospiraceae bacterium (assembly GCA_964599705.1). Taxonomy (GTDB): domain Bacteria; phylum Pseudomonadota; class Gammaproteobacteria; order HK1; family HK1; genus CAZRGU01. Next base: position 7,466 of record CAZRGU010000064.1, read on the forward strand.
CGGGCGCGCGGCGCTCGAGCGGCTCGCCGCGCGCCTCGAGGCCCTCCCCGAGGTCGCCGAGACCCGCAGCCTGCTCTCCTTCGTGCCGGGGGAGCAGGCCGCCAAGCTCGCCATCCTCGAGGATCTCGAGCTGCTGCTCGGCGGCGTCGCCTCCCCGCCAGCCGCCGCGCGCACCGCCCCGCCCGGGCGGACGCGGACCGCCGCCGCGCTGCTCGCCCTGGCCCGGGCCGCGCAGCGCTCGACGCTTCCCGGCAGCGAGCGGCTGGCCGCCGCGCTCGCCGCCCTCGGCGATCCCGACCCGGCGACCCTCGAGCGCCTCGAGGCGGCGGTCGGCGCGGGCCTGGCCCGCGAGATGCGCCGCCTGGGGGCTGCGCTCGAGGCCGGTGCGGTGGCCGTCGAGGACCTCCCCGAGCGGCTGCGCCGCGACTGGGTCGCCCCCGATGGACGCCTGCGCCTCGAGGTGGTGCCGGCCGCAAGGGTCGAGGACCCGGCGGCGCTGTCCCGCTTCGTCGCCGCGGTCGCTGCCCTGGCGCCGGCGGCCACCGGCACGCCGGTGGTCAACCTCGAGTCGGGGCGGGCGGTGGTGCGGGCCTTCGCCCAGGCCTTCGCCTCGGCCTTCGTGCTGCTGGTGGTGCTGCTGCTGATCGCGATGCCGCGGCCGGCCGACGCGTTCCTGGCGCTTCTCCCGCTGGTGCTGGCCGCGCTCTACACGGCCGGGCTGATGGGCTGGCTGGGGATGCCGTTCAACTTCGCCAACGTCATCGCCCTGCCGCTGCTGCTCGGGATCGGCGTCGACAGCGGGATCCACGTGCTCCACCGCGAGCGCCGCGCCGGCGCTCCGGCGCGAGCCCGGACCTCGCCTCGGCCCGCGGCCGCGGGCGCCGTCGAGGCCTCCGGGCTTGCCACCTCGACCACCCGCGCGATCTGGGTCAGCGCCCTGACCACCCTGGTCGGCTTCGGCAACCTCGGATTCTCCCCGCACCCGGGGACGGCGAGCATGGGCCAGGTGCTCGCGATCGGCATGACCGCGACGCTGGGGAGCACCCTGCTGCTGCTGCCGGCGCTGATGCGCCGCCGGCGGGCTAGCCCTGAGCGGGCCTGACCGTGCTCCGCTTCCCGCGCCGGCGGGCGCCCGAACGCCCCGCCGCCAGATGCCCGACCGCGGCGCGGATCCCGGCGGTGTCGAGACCGGCCTCGCGCAGCATGTCGCCACGCGAGCCGTGCTCGATGAAGCGGTCCGGGATCCCGTGGTTGACCACCGCGACCGTCGCCCCGTGGGCGGCCAGGCACTCGTTGACGGCGCTCCCGGCGCCTCCCGCGATGGCATTCTCCTCGATCGTCACCAGCGCCTCGTGGCTGGCGGCCATCTCCAGCACCAGCTCCTCGTCGAGCGGCTTGACGAAGCGCATGTTGCACACCGTCGCGTCGAGCTCCTCGGCGACCTCGAGCGCCGCGGCCAGCGGCGCGCCGAAGACCAGCATCGCCAGCCCCCGGCCGCGCCGGCGGACCTCGCCGCGACCGAGCTCGAGGTCCCGCATCTCGCGCTCGACGGCCACCCCGGGCCCGCGCCCGCGCGGGTAGCGCACCACGCAGGGGCGCTCCAGGCGCATCCCGGTGTAGAGCATCTGGCGGGTCTCGTTCTCGTCGGCCGGGGCCATCAGCACCAGCCCGGGCAGGCAGCGCAGGAAGCTGATGTCATAGGCGCCGTTGTGGGTCGGCCCGTCGCCGCCGACCAGCCCGGCGCGGTCGACGGCGAGCAGCACCGGCAGCTCCTGGAGGACGACGTCGTGGAGGAGCTGGTCGTAGGCCCGCTGCAGGAAGCTCGAGTAGATCGCGACCACCGGGCGCAGCCCATCGCAGGCCATCCCCGCGGCCACCGTGACGCTGTGCTGCTCGGCGATGCCGACGTCGAAGTAGCGATCCGGGAAGCGCTCGGCGAAGCGCTCCATCTTCGAGCCCTCGCGCATCGCCGGGGTGATCCCGACCAGCCGCGGCTCGACCTCGGCCATGTCACAGAGCCACTCACCGAAGACCTCGGCGTAGGTCGGCGAGGCCGGCTCGGCGGCCGGCTGGATGCCGATCCCGGGGTCGAACGGGGCGCTGATCCCGTGGTACTTGATCGGGTCGGACTCGGCCGGGCGGTAGCCCTTGCCCTTGCGGGTGACCACGTGGAGCAGGCGCGGCCCGTCGAGCTGGCGCAGGTTGCGCAGGGTGCCGACCAGGGCGCCGAGGTCGTGGCCGTCGATCGGGCCGATGTAGTTGAAGCCGAACTCCTCGAACAGGGTGCCGGGCACGATCAGCCCCTTGACGTGCTCCTCGGCGCGGCGCGCCAGCTCCCACATCGGCGGCATGTGGCTGAGCACCTTCTTGCTGCCCTCGCGCACCGTGGTGTAGAGCCGTCCGGAGAGGATCTGGGCGAAGCGATGGGTGAGCGCGCCGACGTTGGGCGAGATCGACATCTCGTTGTCGTTGAGCACCACCAGCAGCCGGGCATGCAGATCGCCGGCGTGGTTGAGCGCCTCGAAGGCCATTCCGCAGGTCAGCCCGCCATCCCCGATCACGGCCACCACCTCGCGCCGCTCACCGGTTCGCTCGGCGGCCAGCGCCATCCCCAGCGCCGCGCCCACCGAGGTGCCGGCGTGACCGACGCCGAACGGGTCGAAGCGGCTCTCCGAGCGCTTCGGGAACGGCGCCAGGCCGCCGTGGCTGCGCACCGTGGCGAGCTGCTCGCGCCGCCCGGTGAGCACCTTGTGGGGGTAGCTCTGGTGGCCGACGTCCCAGATCAGCCGATCCTCCGGGGTGTCGAGCACGTAGTGCAGGGCCACGGTCAGCTCGACCGCGCCGAGCCCGGCGGCGAAGTGCCCCCCCGAGCGGGCCACGCTCTCGATCAGGAAGCGACGCAGCTCGGCGGCGACCTCGGGCAGGCGCCGCTCGGCGAGGCGGCGCAGATCGGCGGGCGAGTCGATACGGCTGAGGAGCGGGTAGTCTCGCTCGAGGTCCATGCGCGGGCGTCCTCGCGGGGCGCGGCGGAGTTTGGGGGTGAGCAGGTATTATCGAGAATGGCTTCCGAGGCTGGCAAGCGCGGTTGCATTCGCACCATCCCGGTGCGAGATTAGCCCGCGTTTCTCGACCGGCACGTGCGGCGAGGGCCACGGAGGTCTCGCCGGGGGCGGCGCGCGCGGCCGGGGCTGGCGGGAAGCGCCGGCCGCCGGCCCGGCCGAGCGCGGGAAACGGCGAGCGGCCGGCGCCGGTCTCCGGGTGAGACGGAGCCGCCGGGCCGTCGAGGGCGCCCGCCGCGGACTGCCCGGTGGGCGCGGCTGGGGCAGGGGACAGCGAGGGGAAGGCGTTGGGCGTACCGCTGAGACAGCAGATCCGACTCGGGCTCTACGTGCTCGGCAAGCGCCTGCGCGGCGAGCGCCGCTACCCGATGGTGCTGATGCTCGAGCCGCTGTTCCGCTGCAACCTGGCCTGCGCCGGGTGCGGCAAGATCGCCTATCCGGACGAGATCCTCGACCGGCGGATCTCGGTGGCCGAGGCGGTCGCCGCGGCCGAGGAGTGTGGCGCGCCGGTGGTCTCGATCGCGGGGGGTGAGCCGCTGATCCACAAGGAGATGCCGGCGATGGTCGCGGCCCTGATCGCGCGGCGCAGGTACGTCTACCTGTGCACCAACGCGCTGCTGCTCGGCAAGCGGATGGGCGACTACCGGCCCTCGCCCTACCTGACCTTCTCGGTGCACGTCGACGGCAACCGCGAGCGCCACGACGCCTCGGTGTGCCAGCCCGGGGTCTACGACCGGGCGGTGGCCGTGATCCGCGAGGCCCGCAAGCGGGGCTTCCGGGTGACCGTCAACTGCACGCTGTTCCAGGGCGAGCCGGCCGCCGAGGTGGCCGAGTTCTTCGACCGGATGATGGCCCTCGACGTGGAGGGCATCACCGTCGCCCCGGGCTTCAGCTACGCGCGCGCGCCGAGCCGCGACGGCTTCCTGCAGCGCCGCGCCAGCAAGCAGCTGTTCCGCGAGATCTTCCGCCTCGGCCGCGGCCGGCGCTGGCGCTTCAACCACTCCTCGCTCTACCTCGACTTCCTGGCCGGGAACCGGGCCTACCAGTGCACGCCGTGGGGCAGCCCGACGCGCAACGTCCTCGGCTGGCAGCGCCCCTGCTACCTGCTGGTCGACGAGGGCTACGCGGCGAGCTATCGGGCCCTCATCGAGGAGACCGACTGGCAGGCCTACGGGGTGGGGCGCAACCCCAAGTGCGCCGACTGCATGGTCCACTGCGGCTTCGAGCCGACCGCGGTCGACGACGCGGTGCGCCATCCGCTGCGTGCCCTCGGGGTGGCCCTGCGCGGGCCGCGAACCGAAGGGCCGATGGCCCCCGAGCCGGCACCGTCCTACCGGAGCGCTCCGGAGGGGCGCGCCGGGCCGCCAGCCGGTGAGCCGCCGGATGGCGCGAGGCCGGTGCCGCGCGGCGGGTAGGGGCGGCGCGGCGCGGCGGTGATCGTGCTCTCGGGGCTCGCGGCGCTGCTCTGGATCGCCGTTCTCGTCCTGCCCTGGAGGCCGTGGCGTGGCGCCGAGCGCCTCGAGGCCGACGCCGCCGCCGGCGCGCCGGTGAACGCCCCGCGGCCGGGGGACGAGTGCTGCGTGCTGATCCCGGCGCGCGACGAGGCCGAGCGGCTGCCGGGCACCCTGGCCGCGCTGGCCGCCCAGGGCGGGGGGCTGCGGGTGGTGGTGGTCGACGACTGCTCGCGCGACGCCACCGCGCGCGTCGCCCGCGACGCCCCCGGCCTGGCCGTCGAGGTCGTCGACGGGCAGGCGTTGCCGGCCGGCTGGAGCGGCAAGGTGTGGGCCCAGCATCAGGGCGAGGCCCGCCTCGACCGGCCGCTGACCCTGCTCCTCGACGCCGACATCGAGCTCGCCCCGGGGATGCTGGCGGCGCTCTGCCGGCGACTGCGCTCGAGCGGCGCGGCGCTGGTCTCGGTGCTCGCCGCGCCGTCCCTCGAGGGGGCCTGGGAGCGGCTGCTGATGCCCGCCTTCGTGTTCTTCTTCCGCCTGCTCTACCCGTTCGCGCTGGCCAACGACCCGCGCCACCGGGTGGCCGCCGGGGCCGGTGGCTGCATGCTGGTGCGCACCGCGGTGCTGCGCCAGATCGGCGGCTTCGCGGCGATCCGCGGCGAGCTGATCGATGACTGCGCGCTGGCCGCAAGGGTCAAGCGGGCCGGCTATCCGATCTGGATCGGGCTGAGCGGTTCGGCGCGCAGCCGGCGCCGCTACCGCGGCCCGGGGCCGCTGTGGCGGATGGTCGCCCGCACCGCGTTCACCCAGCTGCGCTACTCGCCGGCCTGGCTGGCGCTGTGCACCCTGCTCATGGCGCTGGCCTTCGTGGTGCCGCTCGCCGCGCTTGCCGCCGGTGGCGCGGCCAGCGGGCTCGGGGCGCTGGCGCTCGGCGCCGCGCTCGCGGCCTACCTTCCCACCGTGCGCTACTATCGCCTGGCGCCGTCCTGGGCGCTCGGGCTGCCGCTCGCCGGCGTGCTGTTCCTGGCGATGACCTGGGACTCGGCGCTCGGCTACTGGCGGGGCCGGCGCTCGGCGTGGCGCGGCCGGGTCTACCGGCGGGACGGCGCCGCGGGCGTGATATAGTCGCGCGGCGTACGGCAGCGGGCGGCGGAGCAGGTGATCGGGGGCAGGGAACGACGGCGGTGGATGCTGGGGTGGTGGCTGCTGCTGCTGGCCGCGGCCCCGCCGGCGCTCGCCGCCGGGGCGCCGCGAGCGCCGGTGGTGGCGCTGCACGAGGCCCTGCTGGGGATCATGCGCGAGGCCGCCACCCTCGGCTTCGAGGGGCGGCGGGCGCGGATCGCCCCGGTGCTCGAGCGCAGCTTCGACCTGCCCTTCATCACCCGGCTGGTGCTTGGCCGGCACTGGAGCGGTCTCGATGCCGCGGCGCGCCAGCGCCTGGTCGCGGCCTTCAGCGCGCTGACCGCGGCCACCTACGCGGCACGCTTCGACGGCTACGCCGGCGAGCGCTTCGAGGTGCTCGAGGAGCGCCCGCTCAAGCGCGGCCGGCGGCTGGTGCGCAGCGTCCTGATCGGAGGCGACGGCACGCGCGTGCGCCTCGACTACGTGGTGCGCGAGGGCGCCGAGGGCTGGCGGATCGTCAATGTGCTCGCCGACGGGGTGAGCGAGCTGGCGATCAAGCGTGCCGACTACGACAAGGTGATGCGCAGCGAGGGGGTCGATGCCCTGATCGCGCGCATCGTCGCGCAGACCGAGGGCTACGCGAGGAGGAGCGAGCGATGACAGCGGGCAGGCGGATCCTGGGGGTGGCGGCGATCCTGGCGGGCCTCACGCTCGGTGGCTGCACGAGCGTGCCGGTCGACCAGAACGATCCGTTCGAGCCGCTCAACCGCACCGTCTACTCGTTCAACGACACCCTCGATCGGGCGCTGCTCGCCCCGATCGCCGATGCCTACCGGCGCTACCTTCCGGAAGGGGTGCGCGATGCGGTATTCAACTTCTTCGACAATGTCGGCTATCCGGTCACCGCGGCCAATCAGCTCCTCCAGGGCAAGCCGACCCTCGCCATCGAGGATGCGGCGCGCTTCCTGTTCAACTCCACCCTGGGGATCGGCGGACTGTTCGACGTCTCGAGCGGCTTCGGCTTGGAGCGCCACGACGAGGACTTCGGCCAGACGCTCGGCGTCTGGGGGACCGCGGCGGGGCCCCACCTGGAGCTGCCGCTGCTCGGCCCGAGCAGCGTGCGCGATGCCATCGCCCTGCCGGTCGATGTGCTGATCGGGATCGGTCGCCACGCCGACGGCGATCTGCGCATCGCCCTGAAGTCGGTCGAGGTGATCGATACCCGCGCGCGGGTCGACGCCGCCGTCAAGCTTCGCGACGAGGCGGCCATCGACCCCTACATCTTCCAGCGCGAGGCCTACCGCCAGCGCCGCCGCAGCCTCATCTACGACGGCAACCCGCCGATCGAGGACCTCGACCTCGAGCAGTGACCGGGAGGGCGCTCGCCGCGGTGTAGAATCGCCGCGCTGGCCGGCCGGTGCAGCGTTCGGGTCGCGGATCGGCGATGCAGCACATCCATGCCATGAGCCGGGTGAGCAGGGCGGGGGCCCCGAGGCGCGGGATCCTCAACGACATCTCGCCGTGGTTCCTTCCCGGAGCCAGGAGCGGCGGGCTAGCCCG
>CAZRGU010000065.1:0-14635 GCA_964599705.1 uncultured Ectothiorhodospiraceae bacterium
CGCGAGGGCGGGCGCACGGTCGGCGCCGGCGTGGTCTCCAAGATCATCGAGTGACCGCCATGGCCAGCCAACGCATCCGCATTCGCCTCAAGGCATTCGACCACCGGCTGATCGACCAGTCGGCCGGTGAGATCGTGGAGACGGCACGGCGCACCGGCGCCCAGGTCAAGGGGCCGATCCCGCTGCCGACCCGCAAGGAGCGCTACACGGTGCTGATCTCGCCGCACGTCAACAAGGACGCGCGCGACCAGTACGAGATCCGCACCCACAAGCGCATCCTCGACATCATCGATCCGACCGACAAGACCGTGGATGCGCTGATGAAGCTCGATCTGGCCGCCGGCGTCGACGTGCAGATCAAGCTCAACTGAGCCTCGCCAGCGCCAAGAGCAGGAAAGGGCAGCAATGAGCATCGGAGTCGTGGGGCGCAAGGCCGGAATGACCCGGGTCTTCACCGAGGAGGGCGAGTCGATCCCGGTGACCGTGATCGAGGTCGAGCCCAACCGCATCACCCAGGTGCGCAGCGAGGAGCGCGACGGCTACCGCGCCCTCCAGGTCACCACCGGCACGCGGCGCGCGCGGCGCGTGACCCGGGCGCTGGCCGGCCACTTCGCCAAGGCGGGAACCGAGGCCGGGCGTGGCCTGTGGGAGTTCCGCCTGGGCGCCGGCGAGGGCGAGGGGCTGGAGGTCGGAGGCCGGATCACGGTCGCCATCTTCACCGCCGGACAGAAGGTCGACGCCACCGCGACCAGCATCGGCAAGGGCTACGCGGGGGTGGTCAAGCGCCACCACTTCCGCACCCAGGATGCCAGCCACGGCAACTCGCTGGCCCACCGCGCCCCCGGCTCGATCGGCCAGAACCAGACCCCGGGGCGGGTCTTCAAGGGCAAGCGCATGGCCGGCCACATGGGCAGCGTGCGCCGCACCGTGCAGAACCTCGAGGTGGTGCGGGTCGACCCCGAGCGCAACCTGCTGCTGCTCAAGGGCGCGGTGCCGGGGCCGGCCGGGGGTGACGTGATCCTGCGCCCGGCGGTCAAGGCCTCGGGCGGCTGAGGGAGTCGGAGCGATGGAGCTGGCACTGGCAGGTGGGCAGGGAACGGTCGAGGTCGCCGAGCGCGCCTTCGCCGTGCCCTACAACGAGGGCCTGGTGCACCAGGTGGTGACCGCCTATCTGGCCGCGGCGCGCGCCGGCACGCGGGCCCAGAAGACCCGCGCCGAGGTGCGCGGCGGCGGCGCCAAGCCGTGGCGCCAGAAGGGCATGGGGCGGGCGCGGGCCGGCAGCAGCCGCAGCCCGCTGTGGCGCGGCGGCGGGGTGACCTTCGCGGCGCGCCCCGCGAGCCACGCCCAGAAGGTCAACCGCAAGATGTACCGTGGCGCGCTGCGCTGCATCTGCTCGGAGCTCGCCCGCCAGGGGCGGCTGCTGGTCCTCGAGCGCTTCGAGCTCGAGGCGCCCAAGACCCGCGAGCTCGTTGCCCGGCTGCGCGAGCTGGAGCTCGAGGACGTGCTGGTGGTCAGCGAGGGCGAGGATCGCAACCTGGAGCTCGCCGCGCGCAACCTCCACCACGTCGCGGTGCTGCCCGTCGATCGGGTCGGCCCGGTCGAGCTGATCGCCTTCGAGCGGGTGTTGATCACGGTGGCCGCGCTGCGCCGCCTCGAGGGGAGGCTGGCATGAACGAGGAAAGACTGATCAACGTGCTGCTCGCGCCGCACGTCTCGGAGAAGAGCACCCGGGTCGCCGACGCCAGCAACCAGGTGGTGTTCCGGGTCCGCAGCGATGCCCGCAAGCCCGAGATCAAGCGCGCCGTGGAGCGCATGTTCAAGGTCGAGGTCGAGCAGGTGCAGACCCTCAACGTCAAGGGCAAGCGCAAGGGCGCGCGCGGTCGCAGCGGGCGGCGCGCCGACTGGAAGAAGGCCTACGTGCGGCTCAAGGCCGGCCACGACATCGATTTTCTGAGCGGCGAGTAACGACAGGAAGGCAACAGCCATGGCCCTGGTACAAGCCAAGCCGACCTCCCCCGGGCGGCGCTTCGTGACCACGGTGCGCGACCCCGACCTCTACAAGGGCGGGCCGTACGCCCCGCTGGTGGTCAAGAAGACCCGCAAGGGGGGGCGCAACAACAGCGGGCGGATCACCGTGCGCCACCGCGGCGGCGGCCACAAGCGCCGCTACCGGCTGGTCGACTTCAAGCGCGCCAAGGACGGGATCCCGGCGCGGGTCGAGCGCATCGAGTACGATCCCAACCGCAGCGCGCGCCTCGCCCTGCTGCGCTATGCCGACGGCGAGCGCCGCTACATCGTGGCGCCCAAGGGGGTGCGGGCCGGCGACGAGCTGAGCTCCGGGCCACGGGCCCCGATCAAGCCCGGCAACTGCCTGCCGCTGCGCAACATCCCGGTGGGCACCACCGTGCACTGCGTCGAGATGAAGCCCGGCAAGGGTGCCCAGATCGCGCGCGGCGCCGGGACCAGCGCCCAGCTGATCGCCCGCGAGGGACGCTTCGCGACCCTGCGGCTGCGCTCCGGGGAGCTGCGCCGGATCGCGGTCGAGTGCCGCGCCACCATCGGCGAGGTGGGCAACGCCGAGCACGCGCTGCGCTCGCTCGGCAAGGCCGGCGCCAAGCGCTGGCGGGGGATCCGCCCGACGGTGCGCGGCGTGGCGATGAACCCGGTCGACCATCCCCACGGTGGCGGCGAGGGGCGCTCCTCGGGCGGGCGCCACCCGGTCACCCCCTGGGGCCAGCCGACCAAGGGCCACAAGACCCGCAGCAACAAGCGCACCAACGCCATGATCGTGCGCCGACGCAAGCGCTGACGCCCAAGGAGTCTGCCAGTGCCACGCTCAGTCAAGAAGGGACCGTTCGTCGATCACCACCTGGCGCGCAAGGTCGACAGCGCGCGCGCCAGCGGCAGCAAGCGCCCGATCCGGACCTGGTCGCGGCGCTCGATGGTGGTGCCGGACATGGTCGGGCTGACCATCGCGGTGCACAACGGGCGCCAGCACGTGCCGATCCTGGTCACCGAGAACATGGTCGGGCACAAGCTCGGCGAGTTCGCGCCGACGCGCACCTTCCGGGGGCACGCCGGCGACCGCAAGGCGCGGCGCTAGCAGGGGAAGCGGGAACCATGGAAGTCTCGGCAACAATGAGGTACGTGCGCATCTCGCCGCAGAAGGCGCGGCTGGTCGCCGACCAGCTCCGCGGCCTGCCGGTCGAGCAGGCCGTCGAGCTGCTGCGCTTCAGCACCAAGAAGGCGGCGCCCATCATCCGCAAGGTGCTCGACTCGGCGATCGCCAACGCCGAGCACAACGAGGGGGCCGACATCGACGAGCTGCGGGTGGCCGCCATCTGCGTCGACCAGGGTCCGAGCATGAAGCGTTTCCGGGCCCGGGCGCGCGGGCGGGCCAACCGGATTCTCAAGCGCACCAGTCACATCACGGTGACGGTCCGCGACCGGTGAGGCGAGGGAGCCGATGAAGCAGTCAGCCACCCGCCGAGCCAGCCACGCCCGGGGCGCGTACCGCGCCCGGGCCACGAACAGCCTCTGAGGGCAGCGCGATGGGCCAGAAAGTACATCCCACCGGGATCCGGCTCGGGATCGTCAAGGACTGGAGCTCGACCTGGTATGCCGAGCGCGGCGAGTACGCCGATCACCTCAACACCGACCTGGCGGTGCGCGCCTTCCTGCGCCGCAAGCTCGGCCACGCCTCGGTGAGCCGGATCCAGATCCAGCGCCCGGCCAAGAACGCGCGGATCGTGATCCACACCGCGCGCCCCGGGATCGTGATCGGCAAGCGCGGCGAGGACATCGAGGCGCTGCGCGCCCAGGTCTCGGCGATGATGGGCGTTCCGGTGCACATCGGGGTCGAGGAGATCCGCAAGCCCGAGCTCGACGCCTACCTGGTCGCCGAGAGCGTCGCCAACCAGCTCGAGCGGCGGATCATGTTCCGCCGGGCGATGAAGCGGGCGGTGACCAACACCATGCGGCTCGGCGCCGAGGGCATCAAGATCCGGGTCTCGGGACGGCTCAACGGTGCCGAGATCGCGCGCTCGGAGTGGTATCACGAGGGCCGCGTGCCGCTGCACACGCTGCGCGCCGACATCGACTACGGCTTTGCCGAGGCCCGCACCACCTACGGCGTGATCGGGGTCAAGGTGTGGATCTTCAAGGGCGAGGTGATCTCGGGCGAGCAGGCGGGCAAGGCCGAGCAGGCCGCCGCCGCGGGCTGAACGCGAGGGAGTGAGGGGCGATGCTCCAGCCGAAACGGACCAAGTACCGCAAGCAGCAGAAGGGGCGCAACCGCGGCAAGGCGACCCGTGGCTGCCGGGTGAGCTTCGGCGAGTACGGACTCAAGGCGGTCGGGCGCGGGCGCCTGACCGCGCGCCAGATCGAGGCCGGACGCCGGGCGCTGACCCGCCACGTCAAGCGCGGCGCCAAGATCTGGATCCGGGTCTTTCCCGACAAGCCGGTGACCAAGAAGCCGCTCGAGGTGCGCCAGGGCAAGGGCAAGGGCAACGTCGAGTACTGGGTCGCCCAGGTCCAGCCGGGGCGGATGCTCTACGAGATGGAGGGGGTCAGCGAGCAGGTGGCCCGCGAGGCCTTCCGGCTGGCGGCGGCCAAGCTGCCGATGGCCACCGTGTTCGCCGCCCGGACGGTGTACTGATGAAGGCCGCGGCGCTGAGACAGAAGAGCGACCAGGAGCTGCGCGAGGAGCTGCTGGCGCTGGCACGGGAGGCCTTCAACCTGCGCATGCAGAAGGGCAGCGGGCAGCTCTCGCGCCCCAGCCAGGTGAAGGCCGTGAGAAGGGACATCGCGCGCGTCAAGACCATCCTGGCCGAGCGCGCGGCGACGGAGCACGAGAGATGAGCGAGCGCGAGGGCGAGGGCGGTGTGCAGGTCCGCGAGGAGGACACCGGCGTCGGCGGCAAGCGGGTGGTGATCGGGCGGGTGGTCAGCGACAAGATGGACAAGACCATCACCGTGCTGGTCGAGCGCCGGATCAAGCATCCGCTGTACAAGAAGTACATCCGCCGCTCGACCCGGCTGCACGCCCACGACGAGAACGGCGAGTCGCGGGTCGGCGACGTGGTCGCGATCAGCGAGTGCCGGCCGCTCTCGAAGACCAAGTCGTGGCGCCTCGAGCGGATCGTCGAGCGGGCCCGGTGAGCGACGGCGAGCAGGCGGGGACAGGGCGATGATTCAGATGCAGACAGAGCTGCTGGCGGCCGACAACAGCGGCGCGCGGCGGCTGATGTGCGTCAAGGTGCTGGGCGGCTCGCGGCGCCGCTACGCGCGCATCGGCGACATCATCAAGGTCACGGTCAAGGAGGCGATCCCGCGCGGCAAGGTCAAGAAGGGTGAGCTGTACAACGCCGTGGTGGTGCGCACCCGCAAGGGGGTGCGGCGCAGCGACGGCTCGATCATCCGCTTCGACCGCAACGCCGCGGTGCTGCTCAACAACCAGCTCCAGCCGATCGGAACGCGGATCTTCGGGCCGGTGACCCGCGAGCTGCGCGGCGAGCGGTTCATGAAGATCATCTCGCTGGCCCCGGAAGTGCTGTAGGAGCCGAGCAATGGCGATGCGCAAGATCCGCAAGGGTGACGAGGTGCAGGTGACCACCGGCAAGGACAAGGGCAAGCGCGGTACCGTCCTCGAGGTGCTGGCCGATGACCGGGTGATCGTCGAGGGCGTCAACGTGGTCAAGAAGCACATGCGGGCCAACCCGCAGCTCGGCACCAGCGGCGGGATCATCGAGAAGGAGATGCCGGTGCACGTGTCCAACGTGCTGCTCTACAACCCGTCGACCCACAAGGGCGACCGGGTCGGCTTCAAGGTCCTCGAGGATGGCCGCAAGGTGCGCTACTACAAGTCGACCGGCGAGGTCGCCGACCTGTGAGTGACGGAACGATGGCGAGACTGAGGGAGCACTACTTCGAGAAGGTCGTGCCGCAGCTGATGGAGCAGTTCGGCTACGCGAGCGTCATGCAGGTGCCGAGGCTGGTCAAGATCACCCTCAACATGGGCGTCGGCGAGGCGATCGGCGACAAGAAGGTGCTCGAGAACGCGGTCTCGGACCTGCGCCTGATCTCGGGTCAGAAGCCGATCATCACCAAGGCGCGGCGCTCGGTGGCCGGCTTCAAGATCCGCGAGGGCTGGCCGATCGGCTGCAAGGTGACGTTGCGCCGGCTGCGGATGTTCGAGTTTCTCGATCGCCTGATCAACGTCGCCATCCCGCGGACCCGCGACTTCCGCGGCTTCAGCCCGCGGGCCTTCGACGGGCGCGGCAACTACAACCTCGGGGTGCGCGAGCAGATCATCTTCCCCGAGGTCGACTACGACCAGACCGATGCGATCCGCGGGCTCGACATCGCGATCACCACCACCGCCCGCAGCGACGAGGAGGGGCGCGCGCTGCTCGCGGCGTTCGACTTCCCGTTCCGCAAGAACTGAGAGGCGAGGAAAGAGAAGACCATGGCGAAGCTCTCGGTGATCAACCGCGAGGCACGGCGGGTCCGGCTGGTGGCGAAGTACGCCGCCCGGCGCGCCGAGCTCAAGAAGATCCTCAACGATCCGCAGGCCGACTACGAGGAGAAGTACGCGGCCCGGGCGCGGCTCAACTCGCTGCCGCGCAACTCCAGCCCGGTGCGGCTGCGCAATCGCTGCCGGCTGACCGGACGGCCGCACGGCTACTACCGCAAGTTCGGGCTGGGGCGCAACAAGCTGCGCGAGGCGGCGATGCAGGGTGACGTGCCCGGCCTGGTCAAGGCGAGCTGGTGAGGGCTGCGAGATGAGCATGCAGGATCCCATCGCCGACATGCTGACCCGGGTCCGCAACGGCCAGCGGGCCGGCAAGGTCCGGGTGATCATGCCGCACTCGAAGCAGAAGGAGGCGATCGCCCGGCTGCTCAAGGACGAGGGCTACGTGCGCGACCTGGCCGTCGAGGAGATCGCCGGCAAGCGCCACCTCTCGGTGGTGCTCAAGTACCATCACGGGCGGCCGGTGATCGAGCGCCTCGATCGGGTCAGCCGGCCGGGGCTGCGGGTCTACAAGCGCGCCAGCGAGCTGCCCCGGGTGATGGGCGGCCTCGGGGTGGCGATCATCTCCACCTCGAAGGGCCTGATGACCGACCGTGCCGCCCGCGCCGCCGGGCGCGGCGGCGAGGTCGTGTGCGTCGTCGCCTGACGGAGAGGGTCGATGTCGAGAATCGCGAAGCTGCCGGTCGCCATCCCCGAGGGAGTCGAGGTGCGCGTCGAGGAGCAGCGCCTGGCGGTCAAGGGGCCGCGCGGGGCGCTCGAGCACCCGATCCATGCGGCGGTCGAGGTGCGCGTCGAGGGCGGCGAGGTGCGCTGCCTGGCGCGCCCCGGAGCGGCCCATGGCGAGGCGCTGGCCGGCACCACCCGGGCGCTGGTCGGCAACATGGTGACCGGGGTGAGCGCCGGGTTCGAGCGGCGCCTGCAGCTCGTCGGGGTCGGCTACCGGGCGCAGCTCCAGGGCGGAGTGCTCAACCTGCAGCTCGGCTACTCGCACCCGATCGAGTACCCGGTCCCCGAGGGGGTCGAGATCGAGACGCCGACCCAGACCGAGATCGTGGTGCGCGGCATCGACAAGCAGCGCGTCGGGCAGACCGCGGCGGTGATCCGCGGCTTCCGGCCGCCCGAGCCCTACAAGGGCAAGGGGGTCAAGTACGCCGGCGAGCAGGTGGCGCGCAAAGAGGCGAAGAAGAAGTAGGCGGGGCGATGAGCAAGAAAACGGCGCGGTTGCGCAGGGCCCGGCGAACGCGGGCCAAGATCAGGGAGCTCGGGGTGCAGCGGCTGTGCGTGTATCGCACCCCGCGCCACATCTACGCGCAGGTGATCGCCCCCGACGGCGGCCACACCGTGGCCAGCGCCTCGACGGTCGAGCGCGAGGTGCGCGAGCGGCTCGGCTACGGCGGCAATGTCGCCGCGGCCAGCGAGATCGGGCGCCTGATCGCGGAGCGGGCGCGTGCCGCCGGGATCGAGCGGGTCGCCTTCGACCGCGCCGGGTACAAGTACCACGGTCGGGTCAAGGCGCTCGCCGAGGCCGCGCGCGAGCACGGGTTGCAGTTCTAGGGCCTAGGGAAACGCGGTGCGGCGCGCGGGGCGTGCCGTGACCGCCGACGGGAGCCGACGACGGATGGCGAACTTTCAGTCCAACGCACGCGATGACGAGCTGCTCGAGAAGCTGGTCGCCATCAATCGCGTGGCCAAGGTGGTCAAGGGCGGCCGGCAGTTCGGGTTCACCGCGCTGACCGTGGTCGGCGACGGCAAGGGCCGGGTCGGGATGGGCCACGGCAAGGCCCGGGAGGTGCCCTCGGCGATCCAGAAGGCGATGGAGAGCGCGCGGCGCAACATGGTCTCCATCCCGCTCGACGGCGGTACCCTGCAGTACCCGATCACGGCCCGTCACGGAGCGGCCAAGGTGTTCATGCAGCCGGCCTCCGAGGGGACCGGGATCATCGCCGGCGGTCCGATGCGCGCCGTCTTCGAGGTGCTCGGGGTGCGCGACGTGCTCGCCAAGAGCATCGGCTCGCCCAACCCGATCAACGTCATCCGCGCGACCATCCGCGGGCTGAGCGAGATGCACGATCCCGAGTCAGTGGCCGCCAAGCGCGGCAAGACGGTCGAAGAGATCACGAGCTAGCGATGGGCAAGGAAAGCAAGCGGCTGCGCGTGACCCTGGTGCGCAGCATGCACGGGCGGCTGAAGGGCCACCAGGCCTGCGTGCGCGGGCTCGGCCTGCGGCGCATGCACCACTGCGTCGAGGTCGAGGATACCCCTGCGGTGCGCGGGATGATCGACAAGGTGGCCTATCTGCTCAAGGTCGAGGAGGCGTGAGGTGCGCTTGAACGAGTTGAAGCCGGCGCGCGGCGCGCGCCGCGCCGCCAAGCGGGTCGGTCGGGGCAGCGCCTCGGGGCTCGGCAAGACCGCCGGGCGAGGCGTCAAGGGCCAGAAGTCGCGTGCCGGCGGAGGCCCCAAGGCGGGCTTCGAGGGCGGGCAGATGCCGCTCCACCGGCGCCTGCCGAAGGTCGGGTTCCGCTCGCGCAAGGGGCGGTTCAGCGCCGAGGTGCGGCTCGCCGATCTGGCCCGCATCGAGGGCGACCAGGTCGATCTCGCGGCCCTGCGCGCCGCCCGGCTGATCCCGGCCCGCGTCCGCCGCGTCAAGGTGGTGCTCAAGGGCACGCTGGAGCGGGCGCTGAGCGTGCGCGAGGTGGCCGTCACCCGCGGGGCCCGGGCCGCCATCGAAGCGGCCGGCGGCCGGGTGGAGGGCTGAGGTGGCTCGCGCGCTGGCCAAGGGGGGGCGCGGCGGGCGCGGCGAGGTCGCCGGCACCGGCGGCGGTCCCTCGGCCGAGCTCAAGGCGCGGCTGCTGTTCGTGCTCTTCGCCCTGGTCGTCTACCGGGTGGGCTCCTTCATCCCGGTCCCGGGGATCGACCCGATCGCGCTCGAGGCGCTCTTCGACCAGCAGCGCGGCACCATCCTCGACATGTTCAACATGTTCTCGGGCGGGGCGCTGCGCCGCTTCTCGGTGTTCGCCATCGGGGTCATGCCTTACATCTCCGCCTCGATCATCGTCCAGCTCCTGACCCACGTCGACGAGCGGCTCAAGGAGCTGCGCAAGGAGGGCGAGGCCGGGCGGCGCAAGATCACCCGCTACACCCGCTACGGGACGGTGGCGCTGGCCACCTTCCAGGCCCTCGGGGTGGCCATCGCGCTCGAGGGACAGAGCGCCGGCGGGCTGCCGATCGTCATCGACCCGGGTCTCGGCTTCCGGATCACCGCGGTCGTGACCCTGGTCACCGGGACCATGTTCCTGATGTGGCTCGGCGAGCAGGTCAGCGAGCGCGGGGTCGGCAACGGCATCTCGCTGCTGATCTTCGCGGGCATTGTCGCCGGGCTGCCGCGCGCGGTCGGCGGCACCCTCGAGCTGGCCCGCACCGGCGAGCTGCACGTGCTGCTGGTGCTGGTGCTGGCGGTGCTGGCCCTCGGGGTCACCGCCTTCGTGGTCTTCGTCGAGCGCGGCCAGCGCCGGATCACGGTCAACTACGCCAAGCGCCAGGTCGGGCGGCGGATGTACGCCGGACAGAGCAGTCACCTGCCGCTCAAGCTCAACATGTCGGGGGTGATCCCGCCGATCTTCGCCTCCAGCCTGATCCTCTTCCCGGCCACCCTGGGGAGCTGGTTCGGGAGCAGCGAGGGGCTGCGCTGGCTCAAGGATCTGTCGACCACCCTGTCGCCGGGGCAGCCGATCTACGTGATGCTCTACGGGGCGGCGATCATCTTCTTCTGCTTCTTCTACACCGCCCTGGTCTTCGATCCCAAGGAGACCGCGGACAACCTGCGCAAGTCGGGCGCCTTCGTGCCCGGGATCCGCCCCGGCGAGCAGACCGCCCGCTACATCGACGGGGTGATGACCCGCCTCACGGTGGCCGGGGCGGCCTATCTGGTGGCGGTCAGCCTGCTGCCGGAGTTCCTGATCGTGGAGTGGAACGTGCCGTTCTACTTCGGCGGCACCTCGCTGCTGATCATCGTGGTGGTGACCATGGACTTCATGGCCCAGGTCCAGGCCCACATGATGTCGCACCAGTACGAGGGGCTGCTCAAGAAGGCCAATCTCAAGGGCTACGGGCGCAGCGGCGTGCCGCGCTGAGGCACGGGGAGCGAGAGGATGAAGGTCAGGGCATCGGTCAAGCGCATCTGCCGGCACTGCAAGATCGTGCGCCGGCGCGGGGTGGTCCGGGTGATCTGCAAGGAGGCGCGCCACAAGCAGCGCCAGGGTTGAGCAGAGTGAGGGCATCCCTTAACATTGGACAGTTTACGCGCTCCCGGCGGAGCGGGCGGTAGAGGTAGGCCGGATGGCACGCATCGCAGGAATCAACATCCCCGATCGCAAGCACACCTGGGTCGCGCTGACCGCGATCTACGGGATCGGCAGGTCGCGCGCGATCGAGATCTGCGAGGCCGCCGGGGTGACCCCCGAGCGGGTCGTGCGCGAGCTCACCGAGGGTGAGCTCGAGGCGCTGCGCGCGGCGGTCTCGCGCTACACCATCGAGGGCGACCTGCGCCGCGAGGTGGCGATGAACGTCAAGCGGCTGATGGACCTCGGCTGCTATCGGGGCATGCGCCATCGCCGCGGACTGCCGGTACGTGGCCAGCGCACCCACACCAATGCCCGCACCCGCAAGGGCCCGCGGCGGATCATCAAGAAGTAGATCTCGGGAGAGCCGGCAACATGGCCAGACCCAAGGCTCGGGGCAAGAAGAAGATCAAGCGCACCGTCTCGGACGGCATCGCCCACATTCATGCCTCGTTCAACAACACGGTGATCACCATCACCGACCGCCAGGGCAACGCGCTGGCCTGGGCGACCGCCGGGGCGAGCGGCTTTCGCGGCTCGCGCAAGAGCACCCCGTTCGCGGCCCAGGTGGCCGCCACCCGGGTCGGCGAGGTGGCCAAGGAGTACGGGCTCAAGAACCTCGAGGTCCGGGTCAAGGGTCCCGGGCCGGGGCGCGAGTCGGCGGTGCGCGCGCTCAACACGGCGGGCTTCCGGATCACGGCGATCAGCGACGTGACCCCGATCCCTCACAATGGTTGCCGTCCGCCCAAGAAGCGGCGGGTCTGAACGGGGAACAGCGAAGGCGATGGCGAGGTACACAGGACCGAAGTGCAGGCTGAGCAGGCGCGAGGGCACCGACCTGCTGCTCAAGAGCCGCGCGCGCCCGCTCGACAGCAAGTGCAAGAGCGAGACGCCGCCCGGGCAGCACGGGGCGCGACGCCAGCGCAGGCTCTCCGACTATGCCCTGCAGCTCCGTGAGAAGCAGAAGCTGCGGCGCATGTACGGGGTGCTCGAGCGCCAGTTCCACCGCTACTACGTGGAGGCGGCGCGCCGGCGCGGGGCGACCGGCGAGAACCTGCTCAAGCTGCTCGAGTGCCGCCTCGACAACGTCGTCTACCGGATGGGGTTCGGCGCCACCCGCGCCGAGGCCCGCCAGCTGGTCAGCCACCGCGCCATCGAGGTCAACGGCAAGGTGGTCAACATCCCCTCCTACCAGGTCCGGCCCGATGACGTGATCACGGTGCGCGAGCGGGCCCGCAAGCAGGCGCGGATCCAGGACGCCCTGGCGCTGGCCGAGCAGATCGGGCTGCCGCGCTGGGTCGAGATCGACAGCAACCGCCTGCAGGGGGTCTTCAAGGCGATCCCGGACCGCGAGGACCTGTCGCCCGACATCAACGAGCAACTGGTCGTCGAGCTCTACTCGAAGTAGCGACGACCCGGGAGAGAATCCGCATGCAGAGTAGCGCCAGCAGCCTGCTCAAGCCCCGCCTCGTCGACGTGCGCGAGGTCGGTACCCATACCGCCAAGATCACCATCGAGCCGCTCGACCGCGGCTTCGGCCACACCCTCGGCAACGCCCTGCGCCGGGTGCTGCTCTCCTCGATGCCCGGCTGCGCCGTGGTCGAGGTCGAGATCGAGGGCGTGCTCCACGAGTACACCACCATCGAGGGGGTCCAGGAGGACGTCACCGAGATCCTGCTCAACCTCAAGGGCGTGGCGATCCGCATGCACGCGCGCGAGGAGTCGACGCTGACCATCAACAAGCGCGGGCCGGGCACCGTCTATGCGAGCGACCTGGTCCTCGATCACGACGTCGAGGTGGTCAATCCCGATCACGTGATCGCGCACCTGACCAAGGAGGGCCAGCTCGGCATGACCATGCGGGTCGAGACCGGCCGTGGCTACGTGCCGGCGACCCAGCGGATGGCCGCCGAGGAGGGCGACCGGCCGATCGGCAAGCTGCTGCTCGACGCCTCGTTCAGCCCGATCCGGCGGGTCGCCTACGTGGTCGAGAACGCCCGGCTCGAGCAGCGCACCGACCTCGACCGGCTGGTCATCGAGATCGAGACCAACGGCACCATGGAGCCGGAGCAGGCGGTGCGCCACGCCGCCACGCTGCTGCGCGAGCAGCTCTCGGTGTTCGTCGATCTGAGCGGCAGGACCGAGGATACCGGGGTCCAGGCGCCGCCCGAGATCGACCCGATCCTGCTGCGCCCGGTCGATGACCTGGAGCTCACCGTGCGCTCGGCCAACTGCCTCAAGGCCGAGAGCATCTACTACGTCGGCGATCTCATCCAGAAGACCGAGGTCGAGCTGCTCAAGACACCCAACCTCGGCAAGAAGTCGCTCACCGAGATCAAGGACGTGCTCGCCTCGCGCGGGCTGTCTCTCGGGATGCGCCTCGAGAACTGGCCGCCTCCCGGTCTCCACGACCGCTGAGCGCCCGCCGCCACCGACCGACGACCACGGGGTAGATCGACATGCGCCACCGCAAGAGCGGCCGTCACCTCAACCGCACCAGCGCCCACCGCCGCGCCATGTTCCGCAACATGTCGGTGTCGCTGGTGCGCCACGAGGCCATCCGGACCACCGTGCCGCGGGCCAAGGAGCTGCGCCGGGTGCTCGAGCCGCTGATCACGCTGGCCAAGGAGGACAGCGTCGCCAAGCGCCGGCTGGCCTTCGCGCGGCTGCGCGATCGCGAGGCGGTCACCAAGCTGTTCGCCGAGCTCGGGCCGCGCTACCGCGAGCGCCCGGGCGGCTACCTGCGGATCCTCAGGTGCGGCTACCGGCCCGGCGACTGCGCGCCGATGGCCTACGTCGAGCTGGTCGATCGGCCGCGCCTCGAGGAGGAGGCCGAGGAGGCGTAAGCGTGCCCGGGGGTTGGCGGAATCGCCGAGGCCGGGCCATCATGCCCGGCCTCTTGCGTTTCGGGGAGGGGAACCCCATGGGGTCGCGCGGCTTCCGGGGATGCTTGCCGGGCGCTCGGGGTTCCTGCGGGCGGTGATTGCGCTGTTCACGGACTTCGGGCTCGGCGGGCCCTACACCGGCCAGATGAAGGCGGTGCTGGCCCGGGACGCTCCGGGCATCGAGGTGATCGAGCTGATGAGCGACCTGCCGCCCTTCGATCCCGAGGGGGCCGGCTACCTGCTCGCCGCCCTCGCCCCCGAGCTTCCTCGCGGCACGGTCTTCGTCTGCGTGGTCGACCCGGGAGTGGGGAGCGACGAGCGCGCCCCCTGGCGGGTCGAGGCCGATGGGCGCCACTTCGTGGGCCCCGGCAACGGGCTGTTCGACCCGCTCATCGCCGCGGCCGGCGAGGTCCGGGTGGCCGAGATCCTGTGGCGCCCGCGGCACCTCTCGGCGACCTTCCACGGCCGCGACCTGTTCGCCCCGGTCGCCGCGCGGGTCGCTCGCGGTGAGCCGGTCGCCAGCCGCGCCCTCGATCCCGAGCCGATCCGCCGGCGCACGGCGCGCGAGCTCGCGCGGGTGCTCTACGTCGACGCCTTCGGCAACGCCATCACCGGGCTGCGTGCCCCGCCCGACGGGGAGGCGGCGCTGCTCGAGGTCGCCGGGCGGCGGCTCGGCCACGCGCTGACCTTCGCGGCCCGTGCGCCCGGTGAGGCCTTCTGGCACGTCGACTCGATCGGGCTGGTCGAGGTCTCGGTCAACCGCGGCAGCGCCGCCGAGCGCCTCGCCCTGGGCGTGGGCTCACCGGTGGCCTTCCGGTGAGAGCCTCCCGGGGGGCGGCTCCGAGGTTGTGAGCGATTCGCGCGCCGTCGCGAGGGCGCCCC
>CAZRGU010000066.1:0-14599 GCA_964599705.1 uncultured Ectothiorhodospiraceae bacterium
GCGGCACTAGCCGCCGCGTGCCGCCCGTCCTGGCAGGACGTACTCCCTGCGGGCGGCTCGACGTAGTGTCGGCTACGCCTTCGCCGCCCTCCGCTCCGTGCGTCCCGCCAGGACAGCGTCTCGGCGCCCTCGCTTCGCGCATCGGTGAGAGATCCGGGCTAGGGCTCCTCCCCGCCCGAGGCGGGCGGCACGAATGAGCCGGGGCCCGGGTGATCGCAGCCCGCCCTGCCGATCCCCACCAGCGGGATCCCGGTCGCCGCGGCGCTCGCCAGCGTGATCGCGCGCAGATCCTCGGGCTCGAGGTTGTGAAGCCGCGTCTTGCCGGCGCAGCGCGCCATCATCGACGCCTCCCCGATGCTCGCCGCGACCAGGTTGGCGACCGCGCGGGCGCGGTCCCGGTCGCCGCGATCGTGCTCGAAGCGCAGACCACCCGCGCCCAGGCGCCCGCCGGCGGCCAGCCCGAGCGCCAGGCCGAGCACCACCGCCACCGCGCCGAGCCCGATCAGCTTGGCCGCATCGGTGCCCGAGCGCACGCCGCCGAAGTAGACCAGGTCGATGCTCTCCTCCTTGCCGAGGCGGCGGAGCACGGCGACGGCGTCGCGCAGGATGCGCAGATCCGGCGCGCCGGCACTCTCCGCCCACGGCGTCCCCAGCCGGCCGCTCCCGTCGAGGACCAGCAGGTCGAGGCCGTGATCGAGCGCATGGCGGATCGCGGCCTCGAGATCGGTCCTCGAGGACAGCGCCAGCCCGAGGACCTGCCCTTCACGGGCCGGGGCCGGCAGCGCCAGGGCGCCCCCGGCAAGGGGCGCCGCGATCACCGCCGCGGCGCGCGGGTCGGCGACCTCCGGGAAGGTGGTGAGCTGGAACCAGGGGACGCGGTCCGGCTCGGCCAGCGGATGATCGCCGAGATACCCGCAGCGGGCCGCCTCGAGCCCCTGGGCCACCGCCTCGCGGACCTGCTCCGGGGCCTCGTCGAAGCCGGTGGCGAGGAACGGGTGGGCGAGCGCCAGCCGGCCGGCAAGCTCGACATCGACCCGGCAGGCCTCCCGGTAGGGATCGATGACCAGGCGCGAGAGGTTGGCGGGCAGAAAGACGAGGTCGTCGAGCACCGGTGGGCGGCTGGCGGGGTAGGGGTTGGGGCGCATGGCGAGGCGGTGGAGCAGCATCGCCCGCTGGCGGGCGTGGTCGGCGGGATGGATGCGGGCCATCGTGAAGAGGTCCTCGCGGTGGCGCACGGAATAGTCGGCCGAGCCGGTCTCGGCGTCACAGCGGTAGCAGCGGGCGGCCTCGGCGCGAGCCACGGCCTGCTCGTAGCCCTGCTCGACCTCGGGGAACGCCTCGGGCCGTTCACCGAGCCCGCGGGCCACCGGGCGGTGGGGCGCCAGGACCTCCCACTCGATGTCCTGCGCCACCGGCACGCGCCGCGTGCGATACGGCGTGCGGTAGGGCAGCGGCCGCTCGCGGCCGTCGAGAAACGCCTGGATGGAGTAGGCGGCGCGCTGGCCGTGATGGATGGCCATCACGATGGACGAGCTGCCGAAGGCACCGTCGCCGGCGGCGAAGACCTGGGGATCGGCGGTGCGCATGTCCTCGGGCCGGGCGCGGATGCGGCCGCCGCCGAGCAACCCCCGTTCCTCGAGCTCGCGGTTCGCGCCGTGCTGGCCGACGGCCGCGATGACCAGGCCGCACTCGATGCGGTGCTCGCTGCCCTCGATGAGCAGCGGCCGGCGACGACCGTCCTCGTCCGGCTCCCCGGGACGGGTGCGGGCACAGCGCACCACCAGGCCCGCGGCGCGCGCCTCGATCGCGATCTGCTGCGTGTGGTAGAGGATCTCGACCCCCTCGGCGAGCGCCCCGTCGATCTCGTGGCGGCGCGCCGGGATGTCCTCGGGCCCGCGCCGATACAGGACCCTGACCCGCCGGCAGCCGGGCAGGCGCAGCGCCGCCCGGCAGGCATCCATCGCCACGTCCCCCCCGCCGACCACCACCACCGTGGCCGGAAGCCGGGGGCGCTCGCCGCCGTTGACCCGGCGCAGGAACTCGACGCCGTCGACGACCCGCTCGTCGCGTTCGCCCGGGATCTCCATCGGCTTGCCCCACCACGCCCCGATGGCCAGCAGCACCGCGGCGTGGCGCTCCTTGAGCTCGTCGAGGTGGACGTCACGCCCGAGCGCGGTATTGGTGTGCAGCCTCAGCCCGGGACACCTGCGGCGCAGGCGCGCAAGGTCCTCCTCGATGACCCGGCGCGGCAGGCGGAAGGCGGGGATGCCCCACACCATCATGCCGCCGGCGCGGCTGGTCATCTCGTAGACGTCGACGGCGAAGCCGGCCGCGCACAGCTCGTGGGCGGCGCTCAAGCCGGCCGGACCGGCGCCGACGATGCCGATCGTCTCGGCCCGGGTGACCGGCACCGGCGACGGGCCGGGGTCATCGCCGAGCCGGTCCATGACGAATCGCTTGAGGGCCCGGATCTGCAGCGGGCCGTCGCTCGCGGCGCGCCGGCAGGCCGGCTCGCAGGGGGCGTCACACACCCGCCCGCAGATCGAGCTGAACGGATTGGTCGCGGTGATCGCCTCGAGCGCCTCGGCGTACCGGCCCTCCCAGATGTAGGCGATGTAGGAGGGCACATCGGTGCCGATCGGACAGGCGACCTGGCAGGGCGCGGGAACGAAGTGCGGGTCGCGAGCGTCGTCGCGGGCCCCGGCCGGCGGCGCCGGCGGCTCGACCCGATCGATGCCGTAGACCTCCATCAGCACGCCCCGGCCGATGCCGTCGGCCCGTGCCTCCCGGCCTCGGGCCGGTAGGGCAGACCGGTGATCGCGGCCGCCTCCGGGGTCAGTGCCACCAGGTCGTCGCGGCCGAGCTCGCGCACGTCGCGGTGACCGAGGGCCGCGGTCAGCGCCGCGATCTGCCAGCGCACCGACTCGAGGAAGCGGTGGATGTTGGCCGACTCCTCGCGGACCCGGAAACGTCGCTCGTGCTCCGGGTCCTGGGTCGCGATGCCGGTCACGCACTGGCCGATGTGGCACTGCATGCAGGCGATGCAGCCCCCGGCGATCAGCACCGAGGTCCCGAAGGCGACGGCGTCGGCGCCCAGGCACAGCGCCTTGACCGCGTCCACGCCGTCGCGCAGGCCGCCCATCAGCACGATCTGGATGTCGCCCCGGCGCCCGATCTCCTCGAGGGCCTCGACCGCCTCGACGATCGCGGCGAGCGTCGGGATGCCGACGTGGTCGATGACCTCCGCGCTGCCGGCACCGGTCGAGCCCTGCATGCCGTCGAGCTCGACGAAATCGAAGCCGTCCTTGACCGCGATCTTGATGTCGTCACGCACCCGCCCGGCCCCCAGCTTGACGCTCACCGGCAGCCGGTAGCCGGTCGCCTCGCGAAACTCCTCGACCTTGATCACCAGGTCGTCGGCGCCGAGGATGTCGGGGTGGCGCGAGGGGGAGCGCAGGTCGATGCCCGGCGGAATGCCGCGGATGGCGGCCAGCTCGGCGGTGACCTTCTTGGCCATGAGCTGGCCGCCGAGGCCCGGCTTGGCACCCTGCGAGATGTAGATCTCGATCCCGTCGGCGCGCTTCATGTCGTGGATGTTCCAGCCCAAGCGCCCGCCCAGGCACTGGAAGATGAGCTGCCTGGCCGCATCGCGCTGGGCGTCGCTCATCCCCCCCTCGCCGGTGTTCTCGGCGATGTCGGACAG
This sequence comes from uncultured Ectothiorhodospiraceae bacterium, assembly GCA_964599705.1. Taxonomy (GTDB): domain Bacteria; phylum Pseudomonadota; class Gammaproteobacteria; order HK1; family HK1; genus CAZRGU01. Next base: position 3,704 of record CAZRGU010000066.1, read on the forward strand.
CGCCGAGGCGATCGCCACCGCCTGCTTGGTCGAGCGGCTGATCGCCCCGTAGCTCATCGGGGCGATCATCACCGGCATGCTCAGGCGCAGCGGCCGGGCGCCGTTGAGCCCGCCGATCTCGGTGGCCATCCGGACCTTGGAGAGCACCTGCCGGTCGGCGCCGGCCCCCGCGAGGTCGGCGCGAAAGGCCAGATCGGCCAGATGCGGCAGGGCGCGGGCGGTTCCGTAGCCGCGGATCCGGTAGCGGCCGCTTCGCCCCTTGATCGCGATGTCCTCCTGGACCTTGGGGTTCCAGTAGGCGCAGTCGCCCGAGAAGGTGGTGAAGGGGAGGCTTCGCACCGGCGGCTCGGCGCTCCCGTAGCGCAGCTTCTTGCCGGCGTTGACGACCTTCTTGAAGCTGCCCCGGAAGCGGATCCGGTAGCGCTCGAGGAACTCCATCAGGCTCTCGATCTCGGCCGCAGAGATGTCGGTCAGGGTGGCATCGGAGCCGAGATCGCGGATCCTCCCGCCGACGTAGATCGCCCCGCCGGTCATGTCCTCACCGACCCGCTCGCCCGAGTCACCGAGGATCACGATCCTGCCGCCGTACATCATGTAGCCGGCCATGAAGCTGGCGTTGCCCGCGCAGCACAGCGTCCCGGCCTTCATCACCTGCCCGGCGCGCGAGCCGATGTTGCCGCGCACCACCAGCTCCGCGCCGCGGATCGCGACCCCCGCGATCGCCCCGGCGTTGCCGCCGACCACCACCGAGCCGCGGTACATGTTGTCGCCCAGCCCCCAGCCGACGTTGTGGTCGACCTCGAAGCGGGCGCCGTCGGTCAGCCCGGCGCAGAAGTAGCCCGCCGAGCCGCGGACCCGCACGGCAATCGGCGCGGTCAGGCCGACACCGATGTGATGGCGGGCGTCGGGATTGACGATCTCGACGTCCTCGCCCGCCTCGCCACAGGCGCGGATCCGCTCGTTGGCCTCGCGGACCGGGACCTTCCCTAGATCGATCGTGACCATGTGCCGTAGGTGCCCGGCGGCGGCTCGCGGGTGTCGAGCGCCTGCCCGGGGAACAGCCGGTTGAGGGAGACCTCCTCGGAGGCGATCGCGACCAGCTCATCGGTCTCGTAGAGCACCATCGGCTTGGCGGCGAGACGGTCCTTGGCGTAGCCGATCTCGTCGCGGGTCGCGACCAGGAAGGAGAAGGTGCCGTCGAGATCCTCGATCGAGGTCCGCAGGGCGTCCTCGAGCGGGGTCCCCTGGGCAAGCTTGTCGGCGACATACACGGCGATCAGCTCGCTGTCGTTGTCGGTGGTGAACTCGAATCCCCGCCGCTCGAGCCGCCGGCGCATCTTCCAGTAGTTGGTGATCTGACCGTTGTGGACGATGGCGACGTCGGCGAAGCCGGTCGCCCAGAACGGGTGCGATGCCTCGGGCCTGACCTCCGACTCGGTGGCGAGACGGACGTGGCCGAGCCCGTGGGTGCCCCTAAACTCGTGCACCCGATAGCGCTGGTCGACGTCGTGCGCGCTGCCCACGTCCTTGACGATCTCGAGGCGCTCGCCGATCGAGACGACCTTCGCGGCGTGCTCCATGGCGTAGGCGAGACGTCGCAGATCACCGCCGAAGCGCACCGTCACCCGAAGGTGGTTGCCGACCGCCTGCTGCTCGATGACCTCGGCCCCGTGGCGGCCCAGCGCCGCGCGGATCCGCGCGCTGGCCTCCTCGACCGGCGCCCCCTCGCCGACGAAGAAGCGCAGCCGCAGGTGTCCCTCGCGCGCAGCCCCGTAGAGCGCGAAGCCGGTCGAATCGGGTCCGCGGTGCTGGCAGCCGTCGAGCATGTCGACGAGGGCCTGGCCGGTGGTCACGCCGCGCCCACCGGCGAGCCCGCTGCGCTCGTGCTTGAGCAGGATCCCGGCGATGCCGCACATCCACGCTCCCTCGCTGCCGTCCAAGCCAGCCACGAGGGTAACGAAGCCCGGCGTCTCGAATCAACCTCGGGGAGAAATTGTTCACCTGCAAGAAATACTCCGCCATCCCCGCTCTCCGCCAGGCGGGGGATTGCCCACTCGCCCGCTGCCGTCTAACGTTACCGTTCCCTCTGCCGCCGGAACCCGCCGATGAGCCACCCAGTCACCGATGCCCGCGCCGTGTGGCGCATGGACCACGACCACTTCCTCCACCCCTGGACGCACTTCGACAGCTTCGCCCGCGACGGCTCACTGGTCATCGAGCGCGGCGCGGGGGTCTACGTCTACGACGCCGAGGGACACCGCTACCTCGACGGCATCGGCGGGCTGTGGTGCGTCAACATCGGCCACGGGCGCCGTGAGATGGCCGAGGCGATCGCCGCCCAGGCGCTGCGCCTCGCCTACTACAACCCGTTCGTCGACACCACCAACGAGCCGGCCGCACGGCTCGCCGCGCGGCTCGCCGAGCTCGCCCCCGGTGACCTCGATCACTGCTTCTTCACCACCGGCGGCTCGACTGCCAACGACACCGCCTACCGGCTCGCCCAGTTCTACTGGAGCTGCCGCGGCCAGCCCGAGAAGCGCCAGGTCATCTCGCGGCGCGACGCCTACCACGGCAGCACCTACCTGGCGATGTCGCTCGGCGGGCGGGCCGGGGATCGGGCCCCGGAGTTCGACTACCTCACCGACACCATCCACCACGTCTCCTGCCCCAACACCTACCGGCGCCCCGAGGGCATGGACGAGGCGGCCTTCTGCGAGCAGCTGGTCGCCGAGCTCGAGGCCAAGATCCTCGAGCTCGGCCCCGAGCGGGTGGCGGCCTTCTTCGCCGAGCCGATCATGGGCGCCGGCGGGGTGATCGTGCCTCCTCCCGGCTACCACCGGCGCACCCGCGAGCTGTGCCGGCGCCACGAGGTGCTCTACGTCAGCGACGAGGTGGTCACCGCCTTCGGGCGCCTCGGGGCGATGTTCGCCTCGCGCGAGGTCTTCGACATCGAGCCCGACATCATCTGCTGCGCCAAGGGGATCACCTCGGGCTACGTGCCGCTCGGGGCGACCCTCTACTCGCGGGCCATCCACGAGGTGATCGCCGCCGAGGGCGCCGGGCGGACCTTCACCCACGGCTTCACCTACTCGGGCCACCCGGTGGCCTGCGCCGCGGCGCTCGAGAACATCGCGATCCTCGAGCGCGAGGCGATCTGCGACCACGTGCGCCAGGTCGGGCGCTACTTCGAGGAGCGCCTCGCCACCCTGCGCGAGCTGCCGATCGTCGGCGACGTGCGCGGCAGCCACTTCATGATGTGCGTCGAGAGCGTGGCCGACCGCGAGCGGCGAACCCCGTTCGCCGCAGCACTCGACATCGGCACCCGGGTGGCCCGCCACGCCGAGGCCCAGGGGCTCATCGTGCGCCCGCTCGGCGCGCTCAACGTGATGTCCCCGCCGCTGATCATGACCCGCGAGCAGGTCGACGAGCTGGTCGCGGTGCTCGGCGCCGCGCTGCGCTCGGTGCAGGACGAGCTGGTCCGCGAGGGCGCCTGGCGCGGCGCTTGATTGCACCCCGGGGCGGAATACACTAGCGCGGTTCGCTCACCGGCACCCGCGCAGCGGGGGCCGGTGGCAGACCGCCGCCACAGGGCGGACGCAGGGCTGAGGATGCTGAGGAGGAGTCAACGATGCCCAACAACAAGCTGTCGCGAATCTCGCGCCGCTCCTTCGTCGCCGGGCTGGGAGCGGTGGCCGCCGGGGTGACCCTGCTGCCGCGCCGCACGCTGGCGGCCGAGGAGCCCAAGCTCAACTTCTACAACTGGGACACCTACATCGGCGAGACCACGCTGGCCGACTTCAAGAAGGCCCTCGGCATCGAGGTCAAGATGGACCTCTACGCCGACAACGACGAGCTGTTCGCCAAGCTCAAGGGCGGCAACCCCGGCTATGACGTGATCGTGCCGACCAACGACTACGTCGAGCGCATGATCAAGGCCGGGATGCTGCTCCCCATCGACCGCGCGCGGATCCCCAACTTCAAGAACATCGATCCGAACTTCCAGGATGCGGCCTTCGATCCGGGGCGCAAGTACAGCATGCCCTACATGTGGGGCACGGTCGGGATCGGCTACCGCAAGTCCAAGGTCAAGGGGGTGCCCGACTCCTGGAAGTGGCTCTACGACTCGGCCGAGTTCCACCAGCGCATGGCCCTGCTCGGCGACGGCGGGACGGTGATCGGGATGGGCCTCAAGTACCTCGGCTACTCGATGAACAGCACCGACCCGGCCGAGATCAAGAAGGTCGAGGAGCTGATCATCCGCCAGAAGCCGCACATCAAGGTCTTCGCCGAGGACAACGGCCAGGATCTGCTCGCCTCGGGCGAGGTCGACATCACCATGGAGTGGAACGGCGACATCCTCCAGGTGATGGCCGAGGACGACGACATCGCCTACGTGGTGCCCAAGGAGGGGGCGATGCTCTGGCAGGACTGCCTGTGCATCCCCACCGGGGCGCGCCATCCGGACAACGCCCACAAGTTCATCAACTTCATCCTCGACGCCAAGGTCGGGGCGGCGATCGCGGACTTCATCCAGTACGCGACCCCGAACGCCGCGGCCAAGGCGCTGATGGCCGACTCGTACACCAAGAACCCGGCGATCTTCCCGTCCGAGGAGACCATCCGGGCCAGCGAGCCGACCGTCTACCAGGGCGAGGCGCGCCAGCGCCTGATCGACGAGACCTGGACCCGGATCCAGGCCGCCTGAGCGCGACGGTGGCCCCGCCCGCTGCGGGCGGGGCCACCGTCCTGCGAGGGAACGGAGAGGGGATTGGAGAGCTGGCGCAGGCACCCGCTGGTCTTCTGGATCTTCGCGATCCCGCCGACCGCGTGGCTGGTGGCCTTCTTCCTGGTGCCGCTGGCGCTGATCTGGGCGTTCAGCTTCGGCGAGAAGCGCGGCCTCATCGACATCGCCATCACCGGCACCCTCGACAACTACCTGCGCGCCGTCCAGCCGCTGTACCTGCAGATCTTCGCCAAGTCGCTGTGGTTCGCGAGCGTGACCACCGCGATCTGCCTGCTGGTCGCCTTCCCGCTGGCCATCGCCATCACCTTCGCCTCGCCGCGCTGGAAGCCGATCCTGATGCTGCTGGTGATCCTGCCCTTCTGGACCAACCTGCTGATCCGCACCTACGCACTGATCGCGGTGCTGCGCACCCGCGGCTACCTCAACTTCACCCTCGAGTGGCTCTGGGAGCGCGCCGACGGGCTGCTTACCTGGATCGGCCTGGGGCACGTGCTGGGCGAGCGCTTCGAGCCGCTGGCGCTGCTCTACAACAACTTCGCGGTGGTCTTCGGGCTGGTCTACGTGGCCCTGCCGTTCATGGTCCTGCCGCTCTACGCCGCCCTCGACCGCATGGACCGCTCCTACCTCGAGGCGAGCCTCGACCTCGGGGCCAGCCAGCTGCGCACCTTCCTCTCGGTGGTCGTTCCGCTGGCCCGCCCGGGAATCATCTCCGGGGTGATCATCACCTTCATCCCGACGCTCGGCTCCTACCTCACCCCGGACCTGCTCGGCGGGACCGACAGCCAGATGATCGCCAACGTGATCGAGCGCCAGTTCAAGTCGGCCAACGACTGGCCGTTCGGCTCGGCGCTGTCCTTCATCCTGATGTACATCACCTTCTTCGCGCTGGCCGTGCGCGCGCTCACCGCGCGCGGCAGCTCGGCCATGGAGGCCGCCTAGATGATGGCCTGGCCGTTCGCCGAGCGCACCCCGATCGGCCCGCTCGAGTACGGGCGGCGGGCCTGGCTGCGCCTGACCCTGGCGGTGACCTTCCTGTTCATGTACACGCCGATCGTCACCCTGATGATCTTCAGCTTCAACAACAGCCGCCGCAACGTGGTCTGGCGCGGCTTCACCCTCAAGTACTACGAGCGCGCCTGGAACGACGAGGCGCTGATCGAGGCGTTCACCAACTCGCTGACCATCGCCCTGGTCAACACCGCGGTCAGCACGGTGCTCGGGGCGATGGTGGCGATCACCCTGTGGCGCTTCCGCTTTCCGCTCAAGGCCCCCTACGAGGGCGCCATGGCGCTGCCGATCGTGATCCCCGAGATCTGCATGGGGGTGGCGATGATGGCCTTCTTCACCCGCGTCGGCTGGCCCGCCGACCTGCCCTGGCCGTTGAGCCTGGGGGCCATCACCATCGCCCACATCTCGTTCAGCTTCCCGTTCGTGGCGGTGGTGGTGCGCGCCCGGCTGGCGAGCTTCAACCGCGAGCTCGAGGAGGCCGGCCGCGACCTCGGAGCGAGCGAGGGACAGATCTTCCGCGACATCCTGCTGCCCTTCCTCGCCCCGGGGCTGATCGCCGGGGCGATGCTCGCCTTCACCCTGTCGCTCGACGACTTCGTGATCACCTTCTTCACCTCCGGGCCGGAGACCGTGACCTTCCCGGTCAAGGTCTACTCGATGGTGCGCTTCTCGGTCACCCCGGAGGTCAACGCCGCCTCGACGGTGCTCATCGTGATCACGGTGGCCATCACCGCGGTGGCGCTGTGGCTGCAGTCGCGCAGCGCACCCCGGCAGGGCTGAGCCGATGAGCGAGGGCCGTCCGATCATCCGCATCGAGGGCGTGACCAAGCGCTTCGGCCCGGCGGTCACCGCGGTCGAGGAGGTCAGCATCGAGATCCGCGAGGGCGAGTTCTTCGCCCTGCTCGGCCCTTCCGGGTGCGGCAAGACCACGCTGCTGCGGATCCTGGCCGGCTTCGAGTCGCCGAGCGCCGGAAGGGTGCTGATCGACGGCACCGACATGGCCGGGGTGGCGCCCAACCGCCGCCCGGTCAACATGGTGTTCCAGTCCTACGCGGTATTCCCGCACATGAGCGTCGCCGACAACGTCGGCTACGGGCTGCGGGTCACCGGGGTGGCGCGCGCCGAGATCGGGCGCCGGGTCGCCGAGGCGCTGGCCCTGGTCCGCCTCGAGGGTCTCGAGCAGCGCAAGCCCGACCAGCTCTCGGGCGGCCAGCGCCAGCGGGTGGCGCTGGCCCGGGCGCTGGTCAAGCGCCCGCGGGTGCTGCTCCTCGACGAGCCGCTCTCGGCGCTCGATGCCAAGCTGCGCGAGGCGATGCAGATCGAGCTGGTGCGCCTCCAGCAGGCGGTCGGCATCACCTTCGTGATCGTCACCCACGACCAGCACGAGGCGCTCTCCATGGCCGACCGGATCGCGGTGATGGAGGCCGGGCGGCTGCGCCAGCTCGCCTCTCCGACCACGCTCTACGAGTTCCCGAGCTGCCGCTTCGTGGCCGACTTCATCGGCAAGATGAACCTCTTCGAGGGTCACGCCGAGCCGCTCGCCGGCGGCGCGACGCGGGTCCGTGTCGAGGGCGTCGGCGAGCTCACGGTCCCTCACGACCAAGCCATCCGCGGCCCGATCGGGGTCGCGGTACGGCCCGAGAAGGTGCGGGTCCACGGCGAGCCGCCGGGCGGCGGCGAGCTCGCCCTCGAGGCGACCATCGACACGGTCGCCTACCACGGCAGCGAGAGCCACCTCTACCTGACCACCGCCGGCGGCATGCGGCTCACCGCCACGGTGCAGAACCGGCGCCGCACCGAGGAGCAGCCGCGGCCGGGCGAGCGGCGCTGGGTGAGCTGGGCGCCGGAGGACACCCTGCTGCTGCCCGAGTAGCCGGGCGGCAGCGCAGCGCGACCATGGACGAGGGAACCCGCTACGTCGCCTGGCTGCGCAGCTCGGCGCCCTACGTGCACGCCCACCGCGGGCGGACCTTCGTGGTGCACCTGGCCGGCGAGGCGCTGCTCGAGGCGGGCTTCGCGGCCACCGTCCATGACCTGGCGCTGCTGCGCAGCCTCGGGGTGCGGCTGGTGGTGGTCCACGGCGCGCGCCCCCAGATCGAGGAGGCGATGCGCGCCCGCGGCATCGAGCCGCGCTACGTCGGCGAGCTGCGGGTGACCGACGCGGCCGCCCAGCCGGCGGTGCGCGCGGCGGTGGGAGCGGCGCGCATCGAGATCGAGTCGCTGCTCTCGATGGGGGTGGCCGACTCGCCGATGGCCGGCGCCCGGGTCCGGGTGATCGGCGCCAACGTGGTGGTGGCCCGTCCGGTCGGGGTGCGCGACGGCATCGACTTCGGCTTCACCGGCGAGGTGCGGCGCATCGAGGCGCGGGCCATCGAGCGCTACCTGGCCAGCGGCGACCTGGTGCTGCTCTCCCCGCTCGGCCACTCGCCGAGCGGCGAGACCTTCAACCTGCGCTCCGAGGATCTGGCCGTCGAGGTCGCGGTGGCGCTGCACGCGGCCAAGCTGATCTTCCTCGCCCCGGGGGCGCGGCTCAGCGACGCGCGCGGCGCCCCGGTGCGCCAGCTCGCCCTGGCCCGGGCCCGCGAGCTGCAGCGCGAGCTGCGCGCCGTCGAGGCGGGCGGCGCGGCCCGGGTCCTGCTCGAGCACGCCGCCCGCGCCTGCCTCAACGGTGTCGAGCGGGTCCACGTGCTCGATGCGGGCATCGACGGCGCGCTGCTCCTCGAGCTCTACACCCGCGACGGGGTCGGCAGCATGGTCAGCGCGGCGCCCTACGACACGGTGCGCCGCGCCCAGGTCGACGACGTCGCCGGGGTGCTCGCCCTGATCGAGCCGCTCGAGCGCAGCGGCGTGCTGGTGCGGCGCTCGCGCGAGCGGATCGAGGCCGAGATCGGCCGCTTCCTGGTGCTCGAGCGCGACGGCGCGCTGATCGCCTGCGCCGCGGTCTACCCCTACGCCGAGGACCGGGTGGTGGAGCTCGCCTGCCTGGCGGTGCGCGACGAGTACCGCGGCCGCGGGCGCGGAGACCTGCTCCTCGAGGCCGTCGAGCGCGAGGCCCGCGCGCTCGGCGCCGGGCGGGTATTCGTGCTCACCACCCGTACCGCGCACTGGTTCAAGGAACGCGGCTTTCGCGACGCCACCCTCGAGGAGCTGCCGGTCTCGCGCCGCGAGCTCTACAACTACCAGCGCAACTCCAAGGTCCTGGTCAAGGCGCTGTGAGCGCCGCGGCGACCTCGGCCTCGATGGCGGCGAGCGCGGCGAGCGGATCCGGGGCGCGGGTGACGGGGCGGCCGATGACCAGGTAGTCGGCCCCGGCGCGCAGCGCCTCGCCCGGGGTGAGCACCCGCTTCTGGTCGTCGCTCGCCGCGCCGGCCGGGCGCACGCCGGGGGTCACCCGCAGGAATCCGGGCGCCCCGAGGGCGGCCAGCGCACCGAGATCGCGCCCCGAGCAGACCACCCCGTCGAGACCGCAGCGCCGGGCCAGGCGCGCCAGGCGCAGGACCTGGGTCTCGAGCGGGTCACGGACCCCGACCTCGGCCAGCTCGGCCTGCGCCAGGCTGGTCAGCACGGTCACCGCGACCAGCAGCGGGCGAGGCTCGAGCTCGCCGATCGCGGCGCGCGCCGCCTCCAGCATCGCCCGCCCGCCGGCGGCGTGGACGTTGATCATCCAGGCGCCGGTGGCCGCCGCGGCGCGGCAGGCGGCAGCGACCGTGCTGGGGATGTCGTGGTACTTGAGGTCGAGGAAGACGCCGAAGCCACGGGCCACCAGCTCCTCGACGAGGCGCGGCCCGGCGGCGGTGAACAGCTCCTTGCCGACCTTGAGCCGGCAACGCGTCGGGTCGAGACGGGCGACCAGGGCCAGCGCCTCGCTGGCGCCGGCGAAATCGAGCGCCACCACGATCCGCGGCCCGTCACTCACCCTCGATCCCCTGGATCGGCTTGACACTGTTCCAGTGCTTGCAGCTCGGGCACTTCCAGTGCAGGGCGCGAGCCGGGAAGCCGCAGCGCGCGCAGCGGTACACCGGCCGCCCGCTGAGCATCTCGTCGGTGAAGCGCTTCAGCACCCGCAGCCGCTCGGCGCTCTCGCCGCGGGCCTGCTCGAGCTCGAGGGCGAGCAGGCGGTCGACGCCGCGCACCGACATCCGCCGGGCGAGCGCCCCGGCGACGAACTCGGCGGCCTGCCCGGGACCGGCCCGCTCGCGCTTGAGCTCGGCCAGCGCCAGGGTGATGGTCGCCCCGGCGTGGCGCTCGCACAGCCCCTCGAGGTAGCGCTCGAGGTCGGCCGGCACCCCGAGCTCGCGCTGGCAGGCGCGCAGCCGCTCGATGGCCTCGGGCAGGTAGTCGCCGTCCTGACCCTCGATGCGCCGGTAGGCGCGCACCGCCTCGGCGGCACGCCCGGCGCGGCGGTGGATGTCGCCCTCGAGCAGGCTGGCACGCACGCAGCCCGGGTCGCTGGCCAGCGCCTCGGCGGCGAGCTCGAGGGCCCGCTGGTCGTTACCGGCGGCGAGCTGCTGCTCGGCGAGCTCGCAGCGGTAGTGGGCGATGACCCCGCCGAGCTGGTTGCCGGTGGCCGCCTCGAGGCGCCGTGCGGTCTCGATCGCCACCGCCCAGTCCTTCTCCTGCTCGTAGATGTCGATGAGCTGGCGCAGCGCCTGGACGCGGTGAATGTCGCCCTCGGCGAGCTCCTGGAAGAGGTCCTCGGCGCGATCGAGGAGCCCGGCGCCGAGATAGTCCTGGGCGAGCTCGAGGAGCGCCTCGTGGCGCTGCTCCTCGGCCAGCTCGGGGCGGGCAATCAGGTTCTGGTGGATGCGGATGGCGCGGTCGACCTCGCCGCGGCGCCGGTAGAGGTTGCCGAGCGCCATGTGGGTCTCGACCGTCTCGCTGTCGACCTCGAGGACCTTGATGAAGACCTCGATGGCCTTGTCGGGCTGCTCGTTGAGCAGGTAGTGGATGCCCTGGAAGTAGTCGGCCCGCAGCCCCGAGTGGCCATCGCCGCGCTGATCGCGCGCCGCGCTGCGCCGCGCCAGCAGCCAGCCCGAGCCGGCCGCCACCGGCAGCAGCAACCACAGCAGGCTGAGCGGCTCCACGGCTCCTCCCGGTCCGGTGGTCAGCGGCGCACGCCGGGCAGCGAGCGCACGGGCCCTCAG